>JAULYE010000157.1:0-3329 GCA_032118015.1 Ilumatobacteraceae bacterium
GACCCTGTCGGTACGTGCTTGTGAACACACTCGACAGGTAAGCGCCCCCGAATGCTGCGAGGGATCCGCTGATGGCCATGGCTTGATATCGCAATCTGTTGATCGGAACGCCGAGGCTCTCACCTGCACTTGGCGACTCGCCACTGGAACGAAGTCGCAACCCGAATCGTGTCTTCCACAAAACGAATGCCGTCACAGGCACGATGGCCAGAGCCAGCACTGTTGGCAGATAGAGATCACTGGTGAGTCCGCGCACGAGGGCGGCAAGATCAGGAAGCAACGGCCAATCACGCTGACGTTCGATCCAGCCGAGGATGTCCGGACTTTCCCAGGAGCCAATGCGTCCACCAGACAGGAAGGGCATGTCGAATTCGCCGTATCCGCCTTTGCCTGGAGGTGATTGGCTCTCACCGCCACCTTGTTGGCCCTTGAAAAAGATGATCGAGAGATACTCGGTCGACCCAGCCGCGAGGATGTTGATGGCAATACCCGACACGACATGGTCGACGTTGAAGCGCACAGTTGCCAATGCATGGATCAGCCCGACGAGCGCACCGGCAACCATGGCCAACGCGATGCCAGCCCATGTGCCCCACTTCCAGGCGCCGTAGCCTCCCATCCACGAGCCGATGATCATCATGCCTTCGATGCCGATGTTGACGATCCCGGCCCGTTCGGCCCACAGACCCGCAAGTCCGGCGAGCAGAATTGGAGTCGCAACGCGCATCGTCGATGAGATCGTGCCGGAGCTCGTGAGGTCATCGGCATTGGTGACGATCCGCACAATCGACAGGATGAAAAGGACCCCGAGAGACAACAAGAGGCTCTTGCGCGCGGGAGAGAGTGAAGCGAACGTGGTCATGCCGCCACCGCCATCGAGTCCAGTACTGCAGCGGCTTTGCGCTGAATGCGTCGGTCGTCCCAGCGCTTCACTGCTTCATTGATGATCACGACTGCAAACACGATGATTCCGGTCATGATCGTGACGATCTCTTTGGGGATGTTCTCCAGCTGCAACTTGCCCGAGGCCTCTCCGAGGAATCCGAACAGGACTGCAGAGAACAAGATGCCGACTGGATGGTTACGTCCAAGGAGGGCGACTGCAATGCCGTTGAATCCCTGCTGTTCGGCGAGGTTGTTCTGATACGCATGCACATCACCGAGGAGCGAGCGCATACCCACGAGTCCGGCGATCGCTCCCGACAAGAGCATGGAGATCATCACCATCTTCTTCGGATTCACACCTGTGACTCGGGCAGCACCGGCATTCAATCCCGAAGCCCGCAATTGGAATCCGAATTTGGTTTTCCAGATCAGCACATAGAACAACACGAGAACCAACAAGGCAATGAAGAACATTCCGTTCAGGCGCCTCTCCACAATGTCGGGGAACCACGCCGACGTCGGGAGCTCTTTCGTCTTCACGAGGAGACTCTCGGTGGCGCTCTCGACGCGGAAGAAGTCATCGAAAGCCCAGGCCACGAGGCTGAGGGCGATGAAGTTGAGCATGATCGTCGAGATCACTTCGTTGACGCCTCGCTTGACTTTCAACCAACCGGCGATACCCGACCACACGGCTCCGGCGAACATGGCCACGACAAGACAAAAGGCAACGTGCAGTGGAGCCGGCAGATCCACTGCGGCGCCGACAACAGCAGTCGTGAGGAGCGCAACACGCATCTGACCCTCGACTCCGATATTGAACAGGTTCATTTTGAAGCCGATGGCAACGGCTGCCGCTGAGATCATCAGCGGTGTTGCGCGGTTGAGAGAGCCTTGAATAGTTCGGGTGTCGCCGACCGAACCGAACAAGGTGCTGTAAGCCTGAATCGGGTCCTTGCCCGTGATCACGAGGATGACGGCACAGATGGCCAACGCCACGAAAACGGCGAAGATCGAGCTTGCCGAGGTGACGAGGACGCGTTGCAGTCGTGGACTCATCGATTTTCCTGCTTTCCGCCGGTCATGTACGTTCCCAGCATCTCCGGAGTCACCGTTTGCGGATCGAGTTCTGCAGTGATGTGTCCCTCGAACATCACCAGAATGCGGTCGGACAGACCGATCACTTCTTCCAGATCAGCCGAGATCAGCAACACAGCGAGACCTGCATCTCGGGCAGCGCGTAGTTCGTCCCAGATTGCAGCCTGTGCGCCGACATCCACACCGCGTGTGGGGTGGGCTGCGAGAAGAACCTGCGGGTCACTCGACATCTCTCGGCCAACGACGAGCTTTTGCTGATTCCCACCAGAAAGAGCGAAAGCCGGCACGTGTTCACTGGGAGTTCGCACACCGAATCTCTCGATGATCGCTCGGCTGTCGGCTTCGATGTTTCGACGCGCGATCAATGGTCCGTGCACGAGATCATCGATGAACTCGCGACCGAGAAATGTGTTCTCCCACAATGGAGCATCGAGGAGGAGGGCTTCACGATGGCGGTCGAATGGGATGTACGACAGGCCGCCTTCGATGCGGTCGCGGGTCGACGTCCCCGAGACGTCTTTCCCGCTCACTTCCACGCGTCCACTCGAGAGAGGGCTGAGTCCGAGGATCGCCTCGCACAGTTCGAGTTGGCCGTTGCCTTCGACCCCGGCGATGCCGACGATTTCCGCCGAATGGATGGTGAGACCGATATCGGAAATGGCGGGCTTGTCGCTTCCATCTCGACCGGCGACGCCGACTCCGGCCAGGTGGAGTCGTACGTCGGAGCCGACCTTGGTGTCCCGGCCAGATGGATCCGGGAGATCGCTTCCGACCATGAGTTCTGCCAGGCGCTTTCGGTCGGTCTCTGAAGGGGTCGTGTGGGCCACGGTCGTACCTTGGCGAATCACGGTGATCTCGTCGGAGTATTCGAGGACTTCGTCCAGTTTGTGAGAAATGAAGATGATCGTCGATCCCTCCGAGACGAGACGCTTGAGAATGCCGAATAGTTCGTCTACCTCTTGGGGAACGAGAACTGCTGTTGGCTCATCGAGGATCAAGATGCGCGCGCCGCGGTACAGAACTTTGAGAATCTCGACGCGCTGGCGCTGTCCGACGCCGAGAGAGGAGACAGGCTGGTCCAAATCGAATGATGTTCCGAGTGACGATGCCAACTCGGAGATGCGATGACGAGCATCGGTGAGACGAAGTCTCCCGCCCCGCCCAACGGGCTCGTCTCCGAGGATGATGTTTTCGACAATCGACAAGTTGTCGGCCAACTTGAAGTGCTGGTGCACCATGCCGATCCCGGCGGCAATGGCATCCGTTGGCGATCTGAAGTTCATTTCTTTGCCATGCACTTGGATCGTGCCTTCATCGGGACGCTGCATCCCGTACAACGTTTTCATCAA
>JAULYE010000158.1:0-9906 GCA_032118015.1 Ilumatobacteraceae bacterium
GTGTCTCGGCGGTCTCAGTTTCTTCTTGTTCATCCTGCTCACGGTCACCGGCATCTTCTTGATGTTCTTCTACCGACCTGAGGCGACCGCAGCATGGAACGACATCAGCAGTCTGCAGACGTCGGTGGCTTTCGGATTACTCGTGAGAAACATGCACAGATGGGGAGCGCACCTCATGGTGCTCACAGTCTTCTTGCACATGGCTCGCGTGTTCTACCACGGCGCCTACAAAGCCCCGCGGGAATTCAACTGGGTCATCGGCGTCGTGCTCTTGACGCTGACACTGCTGCTGTCCTTCACCGGCTACCTGTTGCCATGGGACCAGTTGGCGATGTGGGCCGTGGCGGTGGGTACCAACATGATGGGGTACACACCCGTGTTCGGATCTCAGGTTCGATTCGTGCTCCTCGGCGGTGTCGAGATCGGATCCGAAACACTTCTGCGTTGGTACGTGTTGCACGTGCTGATGCTTCCCTTCGTCATCGTGATCTTCATGGCGATCCACTTCTGGCGTGTCCGCAAGGACGGCGGCATTTCCGGTCCGCTGTGACCGTGTTCGAAAGGATGTGAACCGATATGACTGAAATCCCCGAACACCTGCTCAAGCGGGCTCAGGCTGCACGTGACAAGGCTGCGGCAGAACAGGGTGCGAGCGCGTCCGGCAGCGATGCCGGTGACTCGCGAATCCCTGCACATCTGCTGGAGCGGTCGAAGGCTGCCAAAGCAAAGGCCGACGGTGGAGACAGCGGTGCTGTCGCAGTTGCCGAAAAGGTCGGCGCACTGGTCGCGGCCTCTGCGGTACCCGCGGGCGGAGTGCCTGTCGGTGCCGGCCCGGGAGGACACACTCAGCGCCTGTTGACCGTTGTCAAGTCCGGTTCGATTCAGGACGTCAAGGCGACCCCGGTGGACAAGGTGCACACCTGGCCCCACCTGCTCGCAGTGGAGTTCGTCGCGGCACTGGCCTGTACGTCGTTCTTGTTCTTCTTCTCGGTCTGGGTGAATGCTCCGTTGCTGCAGTTGGCCAACCCCAACCAAACGCCGAACCCGTCCAAGGCTCCGTGGTATTTCCTCGGTCTGCAGGAGTTGCTCACGATGTTCCACCCCATGGTGGCCGGCGTGACCATCCCAGGCATCGCGCTGTTCGCTTTGATCCTGGCTCCGTACATCGACAAGAACCCATCGAACAAACCAGAGGATCGCAAGTTCGCCACGTCGCTGATGACAGTGCACTTGATGTTCTGGGCGGTTCTCACATTGATCGGTTCGTTCTTCCGAGGACCCGGATTCAACTTCGTCTTCCCATGGCGTGACGGCCTGTTCTTCGAGTTGTGAGGTAGAGACCCCCATGTCACCTGCAGCAACAATCATCATCGCCCTCGTAGTCGTAGGAGTTCTGGCTGTCGTCGTCCTCGTGACGTCGGCCCGTCGCTCCGATGTACGCGGTGCGGGTGCGCTCTCTCGCGAGACGCGCCAGCGCGACAAGTCGATCAAAGCCGAGTCCGGAGCGTCCCCCAGTGGCGCGTCGTACGAGGCCGCAATCACCAGCGAGCGCAGTCAGGCTCTTGCCAAGGCAACAGAGGTTGCGCCAGTTGCCTGGGCTCCGCCGGACGCCGAGTCCGTCGAGGTGTCCCGACGTCAGTTCTTCAACCGTGCGGCTGTGACGATGATGACCGCAAGCATCGCCTCATTCGGAGTTGCCGTGGTCGCGTTCTTGTGGCCGCGAGCCGGCGGTGGATTCGGATCGAAGGTCACCGTGGGTCGCCTCGACGACTTGCTCGTACAGATTCGCAATGAAAAGGGTTTCGTCTACAAGCCCGAGGCCCGTACGTGGCTGACTGCGTTCCCAACCGATGCTCTCCCCAAGGCACGTGCGGCATATGCCAACCAGCCTTCAGTTCTCGCAGGAATGGAAGCAGGCGTGGTCGCGCTCTATCAGAAGTGTCCGCACCTGGGCTGCCGTGTTCCGGAATGCAAGAGCTCACAGTGGTTCGAATGTCCGTGCCACGGTTCGCAGTACAACCGAGTCGGTGAGAAGAAGGCCGGTCCTGCACCTCGTGGAATGGACCGGTTCGGAATTGCAATCGCGAACGGGAATGTGGTCGTCGACACTGGAACCGTGTTCAACGGTCCGGCAATCGGCGTCAACACCACGGGCCAAGAAGCTGAAGGTCCGCACTGCATCACAGGTGGAGGAGACCACTGATCATGATTGCCTCGGCAACCACCACTTTTGCGATCGTTCTTGCCGTCGTCTTCGTGACCGGCTGGCTCACCTACGCCTATTTCAATCGCAATGCGAGCCGACCAGAAATCGGTTCGGAAATCGAACTCGCTGCGAACCGCAAGCCGTACTTCGACGACGAAGAACTCGAAGGTCGTCGACTCCAGCGCGTGCAGTTCATCGGTGTCATCTTGTTGGCAACGATCACCATCGGTCTGCCCGCGTATTGGCTGGCCGAACCGAGCCGTCAGGCCGGTGCGACCAACGGCATGGCCAATCGTTTCATTTCGTGGGGATCGAATCTTTTCGCGTCCACGGCTGACGGTGGTTTCAACTGCGCGGGCTGCCACGGTGGCATGAATGCCACAGGGGGAGCCGCACCGTACACAGTGACCGACTCCAAGACAGGTCTCGTGTCAGCAGTGTCGTGGAAGGCTCCTGCTCTGAACACTGTGTTCTACAAGTTTGATGAGGACGAAGTCCGCTTCATTCTCGAATACGGTCGTCCGTTCTCACCGATGTCACCGTGGGGTGTACGCGGTGGTGGACCGATGAATGATCAGCAGATTCAGACACTCATCTCGTACATGAAGAGCATTCAGATCCCGCGTGAGAACTGCGCAGTTCAGGGAGCTGATCCGCGCAACTGTGAAGGCGGACATCTGCCGACAGAGGAGCAAGACAAGATCCAGGCCGCTGCCGAAAAGGCTGTCTCCGATGGGCTGTACTCGTCCGTTGGAGAGGCACTGTTCAACCTCGAGCTCTCAGCTGGTGCGTACAGTTGCGCACGCTGTCATACCCCCGGCTGGAGCTGGGGTGAGCCGGGTCAGACCGGTGCTGGCGCTTTTGGTTGGAACCTGACCGGCGGAGCAACCAACAGTCACTTCGCAACCGAGCAGGAAATGATCGACTTCATCAAGTCGGGATCGAAGTACGGCGCGAAGTACGGTATCCAGGGTCAAGGAAGCGGTCGGATGCCCGGCTTTGGATCGCTGTTGACGCAGGACCAGATCCAGGAGATCGTGAACTACGTGCGGAACGAACTATGAGCGCCATTTTGAGTATCGGCTGGGAGCCGGAGCTGCGCGGTCTTCTCACCGTCATCATCGGGTTCGTGGCTCTGGGTGGCAGCACGTATTTGCTTCTCGGCACCAACATCGGTGCTCGTCTCGGTTTTCTCGTGGCCATGGCCGGTCTGTTCGGATGGATGGCGTCCATGGGTGCCATTTGGTGGTCGTATGGCATCGGCCTCGTCGGAGAATTGCCGAGTTGGCAACCAGCAGAGCCATTCACGATCGTGCGCGAAGCCGAACAGTTGACGAGCGCCGACATTCTCGAGGCTCCCGTCGAGATCTCAGAGGGCTCAAGTGAGCCCGAGATCGCAGCCACTGCCTCAGCAGCTCTCGTTGCAGACGGGTGGCGCAAGCTCGCGGAAGATGACAGGAGTCGCGGTCAGGCGATTGCCTCCGCAGACGAAATCGTGCAATCACAAGCGGAGATCTACGCTGCTGGTGAATACGAGTCGGTCGCCGTGTATCAGCGCGGTGGCGAGCGATATCCCAAGATCGGCGACAAGGTCGACTTTTTGGCGTTCTTCCACAAGCCGAAGTACGCCCTCGTGGAAATCGCTCCCGTCCTTCCTCAGCGCGTCGAACCAGGGCGTGCACCAGCCCGCCCGGTGATCGATGAGACACAGCCACACCAGTACGTGATGATGATTCGCGATCTCGGATCGCAGCGCCAGCCGGCAGCCTTCATCACCATTGGCTCGACGATGATCTTCGGAATTTTCTGCTGGCTATTGCACCGCCGGGACAAGATCGTGGCTGCCAATAGGTCCGGACAGCTCGTTCCCGTAGGCGCGTAGACGTGGGCCAGTACCTTCCTGTCATTGCACTGTTGGTGCTGGCCACCCTCTTCGGGGCCATCAGTCTCGTGGCGTCGACGCTTCTCGCTCCGAATCGTCCGAACAAGGCCAAGGAAGCACCGTACGAGTGTGGCATCGTGCCGAGTCGTGAGCCACCGGAACGCTTTCCTGTGAGCTTCTACATCGTCGCCATGTTGTTCGTGATGTTCGACATCGAGATCATTTTCATCTATCCGTACGCAGTGAGTCGTGGCGAACTCGGTGCTTTCGCCTTCTGGGAGATCCTCGCCTTCAGCGTCGTGTTCTTTCTGGCGTTCGTCTATGTCGTGGCACGTGGTGCTCTCGACTGGGGACCGATGCAAAAAGCTCGTCGTCTGACCGATGGTGTTTCCGCCACGCGTACATCGTCGTCGACCATTCGCCGTGTCGGTCTCGAAGGCCGACTCGACGGCGATCAGGCAGCCTGAAGCGGAAGGTGGCATCATGAGCGTCGTTCGCAATGTTCTCGATGATGGACTCGGTGGACTCGATCACAACATCGTCACCGGTCGGATCGAAGATCTCGTCAAGTGGGCGCGTAGCCGCTCGAGTTGGGGGGCGACGTTCGGTTTGGCCTGCTGTGCCATCGAGATGATGGGAACCGGTGGGCCGCATTACGACATCGCCCGCTTCGGCATGGAAGTGTTCCGTGCTTCGCCTCGTCAGGCCGACATCATGATCGTCGCTGGACGTGTCAGTCAGAAGATGGCACCGGTCCTGCGCCAGGTCTACGACCAGATGATGGAGCCCAAGTGGGTCATCTCGATGGGTGTTTGCGCGTCGAGTGGCGGCATGTTCAACAACTACGCCATCATCCAGGGTGTCGACCAGATCGTCCCGGTCGATGTCTATGCACCCGGGTGTCCTCCGACTCCTGAGACTCTGATCCATGCGATCGAGACCCTGCATCAAAAGATCGAAGACGGTGAGTTGATGCGTCGTCGTGTTGCGAGCGGAGCTGGCGCCAATATCCACATCACCGAGGTGCCGTCACAATCTGCACCAGTTCGTCTGTCTGGCACACGAGCATGAGTGAGGCGACCGCCGAAGAGTCACAGCCGATGATGCACGGCTGCCTGGTGTCTGATTCACGCGGTCAGATCGTGCTCCACGCCGGTCGCGATACCTACATCGGGGTGCTCAAGAAGCTCATCGACGATGGATACGCCATGTGCTCGGATCTCACCGCAGTGGACTATCTCACGTTTCCTGATCGACCCCTGCCTGCAGGTGTTGTGCCGGAACGCTTCGAGGTTGTTCTCAATCTGACGTCGATCACGACTCCCAGCCGCATCCGGCTTCGCGTTCAAGTGCCGGAGTCGGATCCGGTGGTGCCGACGGCATTCAACTTGTGGCCCGGGACCGAGGCCATGGAGCGTGAGGTGTTCGACATGTTCGGTATCTCCTTCGAGGGACATCCGGACCTGACTCGAATCTTGATGCCCGAGGATTGGGACGGCCATCCGTTGCGTAAGGACTACGAAATCGGACAGATTCCAGTGCAGTTCAAGGGAACGCACTCATGACCACATTGGACAACATCCGCCAGACGAGTGAAGGCGCACAGGAGATGCGGCCGCGCAGTGAAATGGGACCGCAGGAGTTGATGCGTGAAGTCGGCGCAGTGCTGCGCATGAGCGAAGCCGAAGTTGCTGCGCTCGGAAACGTTCCGGCTGACCCCGATGAAGATCAAACGATGATCATCAACATGGGTCCACAACATCCGAGTACTCACGGAGTTCTACGCCTGATGCTCGAGCTCCAAGGCGAGACGGTGCTGCGTTGTAAGCCAGTGATTGGTTATCTGCACACCGGGATGGAAAAGACTGGTGAAGCGCTGACGTTCCTCCAGGGCGGCACGAACGTGACGCGAATGGACTATCTGAGTCCGCTGAACAACGAACTCGTCTTTTCGATGGCGGTCGAAAAACTGCTCGGCATCGATGGGGACATCCCTGAGCGGGCCGTGTGGATGCGCATGTTGTTGTCGGAGATGAACCGCATCAGCAGCCATTTGCTCTTCCTCGCAACCAATGGCATGGACCTCGGCGCAGTGTCGATGATGCTCTATGGCTGGCGCGAGCGCGAGGAGGTCCTGCGCTTCTTCCAAAAGGTCACGGGTCTGCGGATGAATCACAACTTCATTCGTCCTGGTGGTTTGGCTGCGGATCTTCCCGCTGGATGGCGTGATGACGTTCTGACGATCCTGAACACGTTGCCCGGTCGCCTCGAGGAATACGACATCTTGATGACCGAGCAGCCGATCTGGCGCGAACGTCTGCAGGGCGTCGGTGTCATCACAGCGGACGAGGCGCTCGCTCTCGGTACCAGTGGGCCGATCTTGCGGTCCACGGGAGTCGCCTGGGACCTGCGCCGGGATCAGCCGTATCTGCGCTACGAAGATGTCGAATTCGACGTCCTCGTCGGCACCTATGGAGACGCGTTCGACCGTTACGCGATCCGCTTGAACGAGATTCGCGAATCGATCCGCATCCTCCATCAGATTCTTGATCGCATGCCGCAGGGTGACTACCGAATTCAGAACAAGAAGGTGACCCCGCCGCCGCGTGCGCGAATCGATGAGTCGATGGAGGCATTGATCCACCACTTCAAGATCTTCACCGAGGGATTCAAGGTTCCCGAAGGCGAGGTGTACGTGGCGATCGAAAGCCCTCGTGGTGAGATTGGCTGTTACATCGTCTCCGACGGGGGCCCTACGCCTCTGCGGATGCATGTGCGAGCTCCAAGTTTCGTGAACGTTCAAGCCCTGCCCCACATGATGCGTGGTGGTCTCGTGGCCGATGCCGTCGCCGTGATCTCCTCGATCGATCCGGTGCTCGGGGAGGTGGACCGCTGATGGGACGTCTGAGTGAGGCCAACGTTCGTCTGGCCAAGGAGATCATCAGCCGCTACCCGCGAGCGCGTTCCGCGACGATTCCCTTGCTGCATCTGGCGCAAGAACAAGACGGCTATGTCACGAACGAGGCGATGCAGCACATCGGCGAACTCGTTGGTGCGACATCGGCTGAGGTCTATGGCACTGCCACGTTCTACGAGATGTTCAAGTTCGAGCCAGTCGGCAAGTACCTGATCAACATCTGCGGGACGATGTCGTGTGCGCTGATGGGTGCTGAGGACCTGATGCACCATGCAGAGCAGACTCTTGGTGTTCGTCTCGGCGCAACGACGGGAGACGGCATGTTCACTCTGGAGCGCGCCGAATGTCAGGCAGCATGTACCGAGGCTCCGTGTCTTCAGGTCAATTATCGCTATCGCTATCGTGTCACTTCGCGAGAGTTCGACGACTTGGTCGAACAACTGCGTTCCGGAGAATTGCACGAAGAAATCCCCGAGCACGGAACATTGGCAAGAACGCGTCAGCAGATACCTGTTGAACGGCTGGTGGGCGCAGTACCTCCGGAGTCGGTGAAGACCGAACCGGAATGGATGAACGGAAAGGCGGCGCTGTGACCGGGACCTACCCTCACGCACCGGGATTCATTGCGGGCGATCGTCCGCGGATCGTGACCTCGCGTTTCGAGTATGCAGATTCGTACACACTCGAGCGCTATCTGGCCACTGATGGGTACGCCGGACTGCGTGCTGCGCTGAAGCGGCCAGCAGTGGACGTGCATGACGAAGTCAAGACTGCGACCATCCTGGGTCGCGGTGGAGCAGGTTTCCCCGCAGGAACGAAGTGGGGATTGACTCCGCAAGGTGTGTACCCGCGTTATCTCGTCGTCAACGGCGATGAGAGCGAACCCGGCACATACAAGGATCGTCTGTTGATGGAGCGAGATCCGCATCAGCTCCTCGAAGGATGTCTCATCGCCTGTTACGCAGCCGGTCTGTCGCAGTGCTTCTTGTACATCCGCGGTGAGATGGCTGTTGCCCAAGAGCGTGTTGCCATTGCACTCAACGAGGCATATGCCGCGGGCTATGTCGGCAAGAACGTTCTCGGCTCGAACTTCTCCGTCGACATCGTGCTCCATTGGGGCGCAGGGGCCTACGTGGTCGGTGAGGAAACTGCTCTGATCGAGAGCCTCGAGGGCAATCGCGGTATGCCCCGGCTCAAACCCCCGTACTTTCCGGCAGCCATCGGTCTGTACGGGCAGCCGACGATCGTCAACAATGTCGAGACTCTTGCCAACTTGCCGTGGCTGTTGCGCAACGGCGCCGAGGCCTACACGGCAATCGGAACCAAGACGTCCCCTGGTACGCGCATGGTCGCAGTCAGCGGACATGTGAAGCGTCCCGGTGTGTACGAGATCATCAACGGGACGACGACGTTTCGCGATCTCATCTACGGCGACGAGTTCTGTCAGGGCATCCTCAACGACCATGCCCTCAAAGCTTTTGTCCCCGGTGGAGGTTCTGCACCGTGGTTCACCTCGGATCAACTCGACTTGCCATTCGAGGCGAGTCAGGTGGGGCCGGCTGGTTCGATGCTCGGTTCAGGAGCAGTCATGGTCATGGATGAGACAACGGACATTCCAGCGGCAGCTCTCACTCTGACCCGCTTCTATGCACACGAGTCATGCGGTAAGTGCACTCCGTGTCGTGAGGGCGGTACGTGGCTCGAGCGCATTCTGAGCCGCATCGTCGACGGCAAAGGAACTTCTGCAGATCTCGATCAGCTCATCGAAGTTGGAACATCGATCTGCCCAGGTGACTTCCCCCATGCAGCCAATGAAAAGCTCGGTCTGGCTGCAGTGCCATTCCCGTACAAGATGAACACGATCTGTTTCGTCGGGCCTTCGGCGTACGCACCAGTGAATTCGGCACTCGTGCTGTTTCGTGAGGAATTCGAGGCCAAGATCGTGCGTAAGTCGATTCCGGTCGGAGCTGCGTCATGACGACGACCGAATCCACTCGTGACGAACAGCCCGAAGTCGATCCAGTAGTCGAGCCGGTGGTCGATCCACATGCAGTCTCGATCACGATCAACGGACGAACAGTGGACGCTCGCAAGGGTGAGTACATCATCGCGGCTGCTGATCGCAGCGGCGATTACATCCCGCGTTTTTGCTATCACCCGCGCATGAGTTCTGTCGGCATGTGCCGTCAGTGCATGGTCGAGGTCGAGGGTCCGCGTGGGCCGATGATGGTCGTGAGTTGTATGACTCCGGTGTCCGAAGGCCAAATCGTGCGCACCGATACACCTCAGGTCAAAAGAGCTCAGGAGGGGATGATCGAGCTGTTGCTCGCCAATCATCCTCTCGACTGCCCGGTGTGTGACAAGGGCGGCGAGTGTCCGCTCCAGGATCAGGCCTTCAGCCACGGTCCGGGAGAGAGCCGTTTCATCGAGGAGAAGAGGCACTACGAAAAGCCGATTCCCATCAGCGATCTCGTTCTACTCGATCGTGAGCGGTGCATCCTCTGCGACCGCTGTACACGATTCGCCGATGAAGTCGCAGGTGACGCTCTCATCCACTTCATCTCGCGCGGTAACAACACGCAGGTGCAGACGTTCCCCGATGAACCGTTCAGCTCCTACTTCTCGGGAAACACCGTGCAGATCTGTCCGGTCGGTGCTCTCACCGCCAAGCCGTATCGATTCAAGGCGCGGCCGTGGGATCTGGACAAGACCGAGAGTACGTGTACGACCTGTTCGGTCGGCTGTCGAATCACGCTCGAATCCAGCCGTGACGAGATCCTTCGCTACCAGGGCGTCGACAGTGATCCTGTGAACCACGGTTGGCTGTGCGACAAAGGACGCTTCTCATTCGAGTCGATCAAAACGGATCAGCGTCTCGAACAGCCGATGGTCAAGAGTGGT
>JAULYE010000159.1:0-1847 GCA_032118015.1 Ilumatobacteraceae bacterium
ATCGAACCAGACGTAAGTGATGTGCTTTTCGTCCCACGGCAAGGGAATGCCCCACGAGAAACTCGTGCGGCTGATGCTGAAATCGAGAAGGCCCTGTTTGATGAAGCCGATCACCTCGTTCATTCGGTGATCCGGCACGATGCTCGACGGGTGGTCGGCGTACCACTGCAGCAACCTGTCTCCGTAACGTGACAGACGGAAGAAGTAGTTCTCCTCTTCGACGTGCTCGACTGGCTTCTTGTGGATCGGGCAGTTGCCGTCGACGAGATCGTCGTCGACGTAGTAGGCCTCACATGCCACGCAGTACAGGCCGCGGTAGACGTCGAGTTCGATGTCGCCGGCGTCGTAGCAGGCCTGCAGAAGTTTCTGAACTCCGATGCGATGTCGCTGTTCGGTCGTGCGGATGAAGTCGTCATGGCTGATGTTCAGCCTCGACCAGGCGTCGGCGAACAGTGGTGCGATGGAATCGGCGAAGGATTGCGGATCCATGCCGGCTGCGTCCGCAGCTTGTTGGATCTTGAGACCGTGCTCATCGGTTCCTGTGAGGAAGTGGACTGATTCACCGAGAAGCCTGTGCCAGCGGGCGAGGGCATCTCCAACGATTGTGGTGTAGGCGTGACCCAAGTGGGGCTTTGCATTGACGTAATAGATGGGTGTCGTTGCGTAGAACGAGTTCTGTCCCGTCGAGTGTTCGGTCGACTGATTCGTCGGGTGTTCGGTCGACTGATTCGTCGACTGTTGTGCCGACTGAAATGATGCACTGGCCACGCGGAGCAGGCTACGACCTCGCAACGCTGGCTACAGGTGTGATTTCACGGCGAAACGGCCGTGTTTGTGGGTCGTGACGGTTCTTTGCTAGCCAGGATGTATGCCATTGGATGGTGGTGCAACCTCGAACAGTGCGTTTGATCCTTTCGATTTCGACCGCGCCACGCAAGTGGCCCCCAGAGCTGCGCCTACTTCGGGGAGTCCGGCGGATGCCGTTCGATCGGGCACCGTTTCGCAGGGGACCGTCTCGTTCGACACCGTCATCCAAGACGGTTGGGACATCATGGGCAACGCAAATGGTGGATATGTGTTGGCTGTCGTCGGCAATGCCCTCAGCGCCGTCACCGGTCGGCCGGACTGCATCACGGTGACGTGCCATTACTTGGCTCCGTGTCCGGCAGGGCCAGCTGTGATCGATGTGGTTCCGATTCGTTCTGGCCGGCGCTTTGCGACAGCAACAGCGACGATGTGGCGCGACGTGGATGGAGTTCGCAAAGTCATTGTTCAAGTGATGGCAACGATGGGTGATCTTGCGAACGACCCTGGTGGACCGACAGCGATGGCCAATGGTGCGCCGGTGATTCCTGTGTACGACGACTGCATTGCGATGGGTGACCCAAGTGCTGGCAATGTGCCGCAGCTCCACCACCGACTGGCCACGCGGATCCACCCCGACGATGTCGGTTTCCGGGACGGTCACCCGAATGGCGAGGGAAGGATCCGCGGCTGGTTCGCCTTCCGGGATGGCCGCCCGATCGATTCGACAGCGCTGTTGCTCGTGAGCGACGCATTTCCACCTGCTGTGTTCAACCTCGATCTGCCGACCAACTGGGTGCCGACCGTAGAACTGACGGTGCATGTGCGGGCGATTCCCGCTCCTGGTCCGGTGCAGTGCTCGTTTGCGACGCGATATCTCCAGAACGGACTGCTCGAAGAAGACGGCGAGATGTGGGATTCTCGCGGTGTGTTGGTTGCCCAAAGTCGGCAGTTGGCATTGGCGCCTCGAGCCAGCTGACCCGAGATCGCCTGATACCCGCGCCATCAACGGTCATCTCGATTCCTGATCTCGTTGAATCCGA
>JAULYE010000160.1:0-7644 GCA_032118015.1 Ilumatobacteraceae bacterium
TCGAGACCGAAACGCACTGCAAGTGCATCGGACCAATCCGTTATGCGCGCGACGACATCCTCGTCGAAACCGAATGTGCGCTGCACCGGGGGTGCTGTGAGCAGTGTCGACATCTCGCCAACCCCACAGCGCGAGCGGGCGAGATCCAGTATCGACCAAAACGTGTCGTGATAAGGATTCTCTCCTGTGAGGACATGGTCCGACACACTCACATCCAGGGCCAGAGGGGATGATCCTGCGCTCGCTTGTCCCGATCTGAACACCGCTGGAATGATCGGAGCGAAGGACTCGAGATCAGGACACTGGATCGAGATATCGCTGAGTGTCAGTGTTGGGTCGTCGTTCAACACATGCAATATCGCATCTCGGAGAACTTCGACCTGCCGGACTCGACCGTGGCAGGCATGGACTTGAATCGATCCATCCCCGAGCTCTATGTGTCGAGAGTCTTCATCGAGGGGGACGAGACTGAGAGCGAGATCATCGACTATCGATGCACGCAGCAGATCAAGATCGGTCACAGCACGACGCGCCGTCCCATCGGCTATGTGCCACTCTCCGGTGATGACGTGTTGCATCTCGACGATCGGCCGGCCCCAGCGCGCAAGCAGCGGATTGCCGCTAGCCCCAATCATTGAATGATCACGGGGAACGTGCCCCGCACTGGAAGGTCCACCGGGTGCCGATGACAGCGGCGCAGGATGCAAGAGATATACATCAGCGCGTCTGTCGACACCGAGAGCATCGACGACGAGACGCATTGTCGTGTTCATCGTCACGAACCCGAACAGAGAGACCACCTCAGGGACGAGATCCGACAGACCTGTGGTACGAATGCGCTCTTCGAGACGCGCGAGTCGATCTGCAGGGCCATCCTGGTCGATGAGCCGACACACTTCGACGTACACATGCTGTTGCCACACCAGATGATCGGGTAGGTCTCGCAGCGGTTCCACTCCATCTGTTGCCCGACCCTGTTTCCAATACCGGAGCATGGAGGGCCGATGAACGCCATAGCGATCGAACAAGTCGGCGACGACACGCGCCACGGTCAGAGGCTTGGCCAGTGCTCCAGGAATCGTCGAGCGCCCGACAGCATCGATCGCTCGATGCACCGTCCACGTGAGGTGATCGATGTTCCAGGGTTGCATCGACACCGAATCACTCGCAGTGAACACCGTGTCCAGGAACTGCTGGACGAACATGAATTGGATGTTGGCCACGATGCCGGTTTCGAGACGTGAGCAGAGTTCACGTTGCAACCAATCGCGCACACCCACATTGGGAACGACGATGATTCCAGTTGCGAAGGGATCATCGGGAACATCAGCCAGACGACCCGCCAAAAGATCGATCAGCGGTTCGAGGAATGGCGACGAGGCAATGGAGACTCCAGTGCTCTTGCCCGTGATTTCCATCTCACCTCTCGTCATCATTCACCGCCCGTCATCGTGTCGCCGAATTCCGGCGAGTGCCACCCACAACGATGAACGCCACGCACGATTCCCGTGCCCGTTGTCGAAAGGATAAATGACGTGACGACCGACTCCCGAGTATTCGACGAAGACAAGGGCACGGCCCCCAGTGTGCTCCCAGGATGTTGGCAAGATGTGTCCGACACTCTCGGAGCCGGCGTCGACCGCCTGATCCTCTACGGGCCGCCCGGAACCGGCAAAACGTACGCCGGGCTCACGCTCGGGGACGTCAGGGGCGGCGCTTTTCGCCTGATCTGCACCGAGGACATGACGCCAGCCGATATCACAGGCCATTTCCTGCCAACTGCCAGTGGTACATGGACATGGCTCGACGGCAGCGTGGTACGGGCGTGGAAAGGGAATGGTCAGTGCGGCGGTCGGATCGTGGCCGATGAGATCGACCGCGCCAGCGGAGACGTCCTGTCGTTGCTGCTCAACATGTTCGACAGCGATGGGAGTGCCTCATGGCAGCACCCGGAGACCGGTCTTGAACTTCGCCCAGTCGAAGGGTTCAGCGTCGTGATGACGACCAACATCGAGGATCTGCGCGACATCCCCCAGGCTCTGCGCGACCGCTTCCCGATCGCTGTGCGAATTGACCAACCGCACCCCGATGCCTTGGCGACTCTCCCGATCGCCTTGCGGACACCGGCTTCGGTGAGTGCAGACGCCGAACATCCGCGACGGTTCAGCATTCGATCGTTTCGAGCATTCGATCATCTGCAGCGTCGCGGGCTGAGCACCGAACGAGCTGCACGCTTGGTGTTTGGCCCCTTGGCCGATGACATCCTCGATGCCATCCGTATCGACTCAGCTGATCCTCTCGTACGCACGTGATGGTCCCCGACACGACCGACAGCAGACCTGCTACCCGGACAACTTCGGTGCGCCGTCGCTATGCGATGCCCGAGTGGCTCAACCGTCGCGACCGTGAACCTCTCCCCTGGACTGTGTCTGCAGGTCCAGTTGCCCGCGGCGAAGCCTTCACCGATCTGACGACCTGTCGTATGCGCATTCCGCTCGGCGATGACGAGACATCGCGTTGCGTACGCGCTCATGAGATGATGCACGCCAAAGTCAGTCCGCTGTCGCTGTGGCGACCTGAGGGATCGACACACATCAGAGATGACGCGCTGGTGACAGCAGAAGAATTCCGAGTGAATCAGCTGATCAAAGCTGTCGGTTTTCCGGTGGATCGGCACCTTGCCGATGGCAGTGAAGTGCGTACTGGTGAGCGCATTGGATCCAATGGAGACTGGAATGCAGCTGTGCTCTCGATCGCAGCCACATGTGGAACACGCGCCAGTCGTGGTGCCTTCACCGGTCTGCGCCGTAGTCGACCTGAGTGGATTCCCCGCCTGCGTGCATTCGACCGACACCTGAAAAAGACATGGGCTCGTGCGAGTGCTTCAGGCTTCGACGTTGTGGCATCGACGCAGCCGTGGGGTGAGGCGACACGTGGTTGGACCTTCACTCTCGAGATCGCCCATGCCATCGAAGCCGTTCTCCTCGATCCGACGTCGAGTTCGGATTGCGCGCCCGACGACTCCAATGGCTTGGCCACGGGAGCCAGGGGGTCTTTCGCCCGACCGATCGTCGCCGACCTCCCACTCGTGCACCGCGTCCCTGGTCGATTGCGGACCTCGCGCACAGCTGCACTGACCGGCCGCCATCCCCGCCACCTGCAGCGACTGCTGACCGATCCCGAACGGCGCATCTTTGAGCGTCGCACCCGTGCAGCCGGTGGCGTGATCGTCGTCGATCAGTCCGGTTCGATGCGCCTGACCGATGAGCAAGTGTGGGACATGCTTCGTGCCGCACCTGGATGCACCGTGATCGGATACAGCCACGAAGCCCGCTCCACAACCGTGTCCAATCTGTGGATTCTGGCAAAGAACGGTCGAGTCGTGGACCGAGTTCCACGCGGCAACGGCGGCAACGGAGTCGACGGCCCTGCACTGCATTGGGCAGCTTCGATGCGCTCCCGCCACGACCCGTTCATCTGGGTCTGCGACGGGTATGTCACCGATGCCTACGATGATCACGACGACGCGTTGACACGAGTCTGCGCCGATCTCGTGTCGACCTACCGCATCCATCAAGTTCCCGATATTCCCAGTGCGATCGCGGCTCTGTCACGCGCTGCTCGCGGGAGCCGACTTCCCGTGCAAGGCATCGGACCTGTCCAAGCAATGCGATCCCAGGCGCAACACTCATGAAGACAGGTGCGATTCCACTGCTCAGTCGTCGAGAGATAGATGTACTTTGATTGCCCCCGATGAACGGTCACCAGCGACCCTGATGGCCTCGGCTGCGTCCTCGAGGGCAAAGACGTGCGTGATGAAGATCGACTCGAGGTCCGGACGTTGGGCGATGATCTCGATCGCCGTCTCGAAATCCGATGTCTCGTGGTCGTGGGCATAGAACAGTGCCGGCACGAGCGAGATCTCGCGCAATGTCATCTCTCGTCCGAGTGTCACCGATTCCCAGAACACGCCGAGTTCGATGATCGTTCCCCCTGAACGACACGCGCGCAACGATGCGTCGACTGCGGTCTGCGTTCCCACAGCGTCGATCACGACGTCGAACGAATCAGACAATCCGATGGTGGCTCCGAGGGCCTGCGCTGCGCAACGTTGGTGGTCGTAGCGCGCGTCGATGCTCACTTCATGACCGAAAAATCGCAATGCAGCGATAGCAGCGAGCCCGACACTGCCCCCACCGACCACGGCGACGCGTCGACCAGGTTCGATATCGATGCGGCGCACACCATGGACTGCAACAGCCAACGGTTCCACGAGCGCCGCAGCGCTCGCGCTCACCGAGTCCGGCACCCGGAACACCGTGTTCTCGTGCACCGAGACCTGTTCGGCCCAACCGCCATCGATTAGACCGCCGTGAAACGCCCCGAAAGCAGATGCGCACAGATTGGTCGCGCCCCGCCGACATGCAGTGCACGAACCGCACTCGCCAGTCGGTCGGATCGCAGCGCGTGTTCCATCAGCAAGGCGACCTGCGAACTCGTGTCCGAGTGTCACCCCATGGAATCCCTCGGCGATCATGTGCAGATCGCTGCCACAGATCCCGGCACGTTCGACACGAATGAGCACCTCATCTGTGTTCGGCATCGGAGCAGGCACATCGAACACCTGAACGCCCTCAGGGGTTCCTCGGACAGCTCGCATCAGAGCATGATGACACGGTCTCCCCTGGATTCAGCCACCACAAATCGATTATGTGAACGGGAAAATGAGCCTCTGTGACATCCACCACTTCTCATGGTCACATGATCTATGTTCGTGGTGCGGCCCCACGGTCGCAGAAAGAAAAGGGGAAACAATGTACATCGTTGCGCTTTTCATCGTCTTGGCCATCCTCCTCGAGGCAGTCATGACGGTACTGCGGTCCATTTTGGACACGGCAAACGTCGGTGACGCTGTGGCGAAGATTCCAGTGATCGGGGCCAACCTGACACTGCTGATCTCGATCCTCATGGTCTGGCTTCTCGGCGATTGGGGCAACCTGCTCGCCGGTTGGGGTTGGGATCACGAGGACGACTGGATCAATATCGTCGCCAACGGAGCCATCATTGCCGGCATGATTCCGCTGAAGGATGCTGTGTTCAGCGCCATCGGCAAGGGTCTGCGCGCCTGATCACGTACTGAGGGCCCGGGTCGGGTTCGCCCGGCCCGGGCCTTTTCGCGTCATCGGGCAAATGTTCGTGGATCATCCACGCCGAGTGCGGGCAGCGGGCATCCAGTTCGGTCCAGCTGTGTCATCGATGCGCTGCAGCAGACGTTCTCCCACCGGTTCGATCAGGTCGAGGAGTCGATGCGATGTCTCCCACCCCACCTGACGCCACATTGCGGCACAGATCTCATCGGTACGGTCCTCGATCTGTTGTCGCAGTGCCTCCCCAGCTGGTGTCACCCGATCGCCATCGGCGAGACCCCGTGCCTCCAGTGACCGAAAAGCCTGCTCCAGAGCTGCGTCATCAGCGCCACGACTGCGAGCAATCCACCCTCCGTAATTGAGGTGCGCATCGTGCAAGATGCCTGCTTCGACGCGCGAAATGTCGTGAGCAACCAACAAGGCAAAATGGGTGTCGCCGCGCCATTCGCGCAGACAGTTCACCGCTAGCCACGCCGAGACCAATGCATCATCGACTCGGGGTGCCGACCGGTGCGAAGCGAACATCACCCGTCCGGACTCGGGTAGCGCATCAACTGCGGCCCACAGGTCGCCAGCGCAAGCACCAAGGCCATCGACGATCTCTGGCACGAATGCCCGAAGACCTTCTCCAATGGCCTGATTACGCGTTTCGTAGATGGCCCGCCACGTCGTGTGCTCGAGAGCCGTCGCCATGCTGAGGCCGATGAAGCCGGGATGAATCGAGTAATACGCAGCAGCAACCACATCTGGTCCCGCTGGTAACAGTGGGGCCGCACGACTGGTGACGTAGTAGCCGAATCCGTTGGGCACGCCGAGTTGGGTGTACAACTCGATCGCTCGCGGATCCCAGTAGATCCAGCCGATCAATCGGTGCGATGCAAGACCGAGTCGAGCAGACGTAGCAACCCACTCGCGCTCCGAGCTCGGTCCTATGGGATCAGCCTTCATCGCTCACTTCTCCTGACCATCAGCGAAATCCGCTTCGCACTTTCGGACTTATGGCACATCATATGACAGTATTGATCGTGCTCCCCATCCGTTCACTCCTGGTCATCACTGTCTGCTCCGTCGGCCTCACGTCGTGTGCGTCATCGACATCCGATTCATCGGGTGAAGTCGGTGCCGAAGATTCGGCACCCAGCACGACCGTCATCGCACCCAGCATGCGCGGTGTCCGCTACTGCGAAGTCCTGCTGCTGAATCTCGGCGACGAGGGTTTGCAGGCAGAGGTGTACAACACCTATCCGCTCAACGAGTGCGTGCCTGAGGTCTGGGCGGGGCTCGATCCGACTGCGATCGCCACGGCACAATCAGTGCCATTCGCGCTGCTCAACGGCCCGCGCTTTTGGCTGATGGATGCCGTCGAGCGGCTCGATGACGGCTCTGTCATCCAAGTGTCGTTCGCAGGCGCAACTGGCTCCATGGACATGAACCGCTATGCCGTCGTCACACTGGGCACCCCGGACACGATCGGTCAGGCGTACACACCGCAGTCGGTGGACCGCAAGTCACGCTTTTCGTTCCGAGCCGGTTCGACAATCTACGTCCTCACGGACACCACGGGTGCTCGGTTCGTCATGCAGAGTTGGAGCCAACAACGCGACTCGAATCTCTCTGAAGCTGATCTTGCGTCACTCGGGAGCCGACTCGCGTTGCCCGAGGGTTGGACGTTCTCGACAGAGACGCTGACCGAGGACCTCGTCATCGATTCGACGTCTGCTCCGGCTCGGGTGTTCCAGGACGAACTGATGAACACCTATTCGCTGATCCCGAGCTGACCGATCAGCTCTTGACTTTCAGCGAGTGTCTGGCAGAGCCGTCTCTTCGCGATTCAGGTAGTGCGTCAAGTCGATCGGTCGCCGAGGCCGTGAGCCACACTCTTCGACAGTGAAGTCATAGGTCCACGCAAGTTCACTGAAAGTAGCTTCATCGTCAACGCCGAGAACAAAGATGAACGCGCCCACGTTCTCGAGCCGCACCTCACCTTCAACAAGTTCGCCACCTTCAAGAGGTCCGTCTTCGGTAACACCGACTACGAAAACCTCAGCGCCAACACCCTCCGAGGACACGACAATATTGAGACACTCGAGACTCACGGGTTCACCACCCCCGAGATCACCACCCTCTATGACGCCCCAAACGCCAATTGCAAGAGGAACTAAAGTTTCAGGCAGCTCGGAAGATAAGGGGCCAGAGAATGCGCAATCCGGATTGTCGTCGGGACCTTCGAAAGAGTAGTAGGGGAAAAAATACGGATGGTCAATATCCGGGGCATCCAAGGAAACCGAAAATTCCAACCCTGCGCCGTCGACATCTGACACGACGCATTGGCCGTGAAGCCCGAACGTAATGACGACATTTGGCTGAAGCACTGATTCATCAATCTCGAACCAAGCAAAGTCATCGGGATCAACTCCGGCCTGAACGCTTGACCCGCCGATAAGAACGCTTCCTGCGACGAAGGAAATCGAGATTAGACCTTTACCTATGAATCCCA
>JAULYE010000161.1:0-4218 GCA_032118015.1 Ilumatobacteraceae bacterium
CCGTCGATCCTGGCCCTCGGAAACTTCCTCATTGCATCCGATACGAGAAAGAACTAATCATGTCCCAAGGTGCGCTCTTTGCATTCGGATCCGTCATTTTCTTCATCGTTCTCTCTGGAGCCTTCGTGTATGGCGTTCAGCGGGTACGAGAGTGGGCTGAAAACAGCAAGTAAATCGCATCCGGGTCGTCGGTGGAGTGACTCTTGGGGTGCGTGACGGTCGGTCTTCGAACGGGCTTGGATGCTCGGTCGGATGATCACCACACCGTCCAGTAACACTCTTGGAACCGTCCAGTGACAGGATTCGGGTGTCCATACAAGAACCAGGAGGGTTCACAATGACAGAAGTGATGTTGACGGGTGACAAGTACACGCTCGTATACAACGTATTGTCGTTCGGTACCGCAGTCATGCTCGGTGCGTTCGTCTATTTCCTCACACAAATCAGCAACGTTGCCAAGGCTTACCGCGCTGGCATTGCTGTGTCGGCTGTGGTCGTCGGTATCGCCGGCTATCACTACTACCGCATCTTCACCGGATTCTCCGATGGAGTGATGAACGAGGGCTACCGCTATGCGGACTGGCTCATCACCGTGCCATTGCTCGTCATCGAGTTGCTGATCGTGCTCGGCGTTGCCGCTGCCGTCCGCAAGTCGCTGATGTGGAAGCTCGTGCCGGCCACCATTTTGATGATTGCTCTCGGCTACCCGGGCGAAGTGTCCGCAGATGAGGGCACGAAGTGGCTCTGGTGGGCACTGGCGATGGTTCCGTTCCTGTACATCCTGTACGTCCTGTACGGACAGTTGCAGGAAGCATCGAAGCGGGAGTCCGGTCCGGTGTCCTCGGCCATCAAGAAGGCAACCATCGTGCTGCTCGCAACGTGGTGCGTCTACCCGATTGCATACCTCTTCCCGATCTTCGACGAGACGTCGGAGACCCTCGAGGTGTTGCGTCAGGTCGGCTACACGGCTGCGGACGTCACCGCCAAGGCTCTGTATGGCTTGATGATTCTTGGAATCGCCAAGGCCCGAACGGCTGCCGAAGAAAAGAAGTGACAGTGCGCGCGCCCCGGCGTGCGACATGAGTTGTGAGGTGCCCGGGCCATGTGCCCGGGCACTTTCGCGTCTGAGCACTTTCGCGTCCGGGCGTGCTCTGATGCACAAGGACGAATGTTGCTTCTTCACGATTGTGTGAGAAACCTCTTTACTTCGCAACACCTGTGCGGCATAGTGGAGTCACGACCTTGGTCGGATCGATCCGCTGGAGTTTCGCTTCGGATCCTGTGAGTCAACAGCGAGTAAGCATGTGGGAACGAGCCCAATGCTTTGTGGGGTTGTTGTGTCGTTGATCGATCTACCGAATGTGTTTCGTGATCTGCCCGGGTTCCGCGACCTGGACGGTTTGTGCCTGTCCGAGTTGCGCGTCGAATTGGCTGACATGCGGCGGGTGCGTGCCGTGGTGGAGGCGCGGGTGGTGGACATCGTCGCCAGGCTCGAAGCGTCGATGACGGCAGTCGGTACGCACGAACGGGGAATCCCGGAAGTCGAACTCGTCGCGCATGGTGGGATGACCCGCCGTGAGGCCAGCGAGGTGATGCGGCGGGCACATGTGATCGAGGACGCGCCGGTCGTGGGCGAGGCATTGGCCTCAGGGGATGTGACGGCGGGGCATGTCGATGCGATCTCCCGCGGGTTGAAGATTGCGGGGGAATCTCGGGCAGCGTTTCTGGAGTTGGTGCCCAGCTTGGTGGAAGCAGCAAGTGAGATGTCGGTGCCCGAGTTCGCATCCGAGGTCACTCGGGCAGCCAAAGGTGTCGTCATGGACGGCGGATTGAGCCGGTTCGAAGATCAGCGCCGCTCGACGTTTCTCAAGATCTGGAACGACGCTGCGGGCATGGTGCAGTTGCGCGGTGCTCTCGACCCTGAGATCGGTGCGATGCTGCAGTCACGGCTGTGCGCCCAGGTGGAAGCAATGTTCCACACGGGTGACCGTGAGGTGCCAGTCGTGCACCACCCGTGGGTGGACGCCAATGACTTCCGACGGGCTCATGCCCTGGTCTCTCTCATCGCCGATGGTCACGAGGCTGGTTCACGGCCCACTAGCCATGGGGGTGATGGGCCTCACGGTGTCGGACATATCGACAGCCCGGGACGCGAGCGCGTCACATCAGGTCGAACACCATCACGGTCTGGCGGATCGTGCCGATCCGATGTGGTGGTGCATATCGATCTCGAGACACTGACAACGGGACTGCACACCTCGTCGACGCATCGGACCGCATTCGGCGCCGATCTGCCGGTGGAGACGATCCGACGGATCGCGTGTGATGCGAACATCATCCCGCTCGTACTGAACGGGGCGGGCATGCCCCTCGACATCGGACGTGGACAACGTTTGGCGTCAGCGGCCCAACGCCGAGCGCTTGAGGCGGTTCATGAGACGTGCGCATTCGATGGGTGCGCCGTCGCCTTCCATGCCTGTCAGATTCATCACATCGACTATTGGGAACACGGCGGAGCGACTGATCTTGCCAACATGGTTCCTTTGTGCTCGAGACACCATCACGCAGCCCACGAGGGTGGCTGGCGGATCCGGCTCAGATCAGGGACTCGACAACTCGAAGCCGACCCACCCAGCTGAGGCCAATTGACCTGATGCCCCCTGGCCTATGGGCCAACGGGACTCCGAGTGAACCCGACGCGCACAGAAGTACAGGCGGGTACACAAAATTGACTGTTGATAAAACGCCATATATGGTTATTAAAGTTATTTCAATTTTCGTTATAACCAACATCCAGACTGAGACGGGCATGAACATATATCCGAAGCCTTTGATGAACATGCACCGCTCGGGCTCTCGGCGAAGGACGCTCCGAACAGCCATCGCCTCGGTAACGCTCGGCGCAACTCTGGCTGCGATTGGTGTCGGATCCGATACCTCTTTTGCTGGCGTCGATCCTGACGATCCAATAGTGGCCCCGTCCGACCCGGTGATCTCAGCTGTCTCAGCGGGGGACTACCACACATGCGCAATCGTCGATGGTGCCGTGTATTGCTGGGGATCGAACGGGGATGGGAGACTTGGTATTGGCAACGAATACTCCGAGGACTACATCGACGACCTGATCGATTCCCGTGAGGAAGAACTGGCAGCGGATCCGGCCTTCGTCGGGGACGCAGGGGATGAAGCGGAGAGACTCATAGCTGAGGAGTACGAGCTGGAGGGTTACAACACCGACAACTCGAACTCGTTTCTTCCATTTCGCGTCTTGGGAAACAGTCACTCGGCAACCAGCTTCGTGAATTCCGGTATCACTGCTGTCGCGACGGGGGAGTACCACACGTGTGCCATCAAGAGTGGATCCCTTTACTGCTGGGGTAGCAATAGCTCGGGTCAGCTCGGGCTCGGTCAGACCTTCTCCAGTGATTACGTCGAAGAGGTACTCAACGGAGACGAGGACATCACCCCGGAACAGATTGCTGAGTACGCCGCAAAGGGTTACGACATTGGCGAAGACAGCGCTTTTCTACCCATCAAAGTTCCGAATGTCGCTAGTGGCTTCACGAACTCGAATGTGACAGCGATTGCTGCAGCAGGTGATACAACCTGCGCGATCTCGGGTGGCTCGCTGTACTGCTGGGGAAACAATGAGTCGGGTCAGCTGGGTGATGGGACGATTGGAGAGGATGCCGGTTCATTCGAACCCCAGGAGGTTCCCCCCACTGCCAACACGGGCGATCTCGATGCGATGCCCGACTTCGTCAATACGAATGTGACCTCGATCGATATTTCTTCTGCATATCACGTCTGTACGGTCGCAAGCGGCTCGGCCTTTTGCTGGGGCGAGCCGGGAAGTGGTCATCTCGGCGACGGTCGAACCCGCGGGGGATCCTCTACTACGCCTCATTTCGTCGGTTACAACATCGACCTCTTCGATGAGTTCAACGCCCCAGCGTTCGCACAGCAATTCGGCAACACGAACATCACAGCAGTCTCCGTCGACAAGTATCACTCGTGTCTGCTCAAGGAAGAGGGTCCCGTTGGAGGTCCTGCGAGCCTTGTTGCGTATTGCTGGGGGACAGTCGGGTTCGATGCGCTCGGTCTTGCGAATCCGACCGCGGCGCCCTCCTACACGAGTGAATACGTCACCATGCCCACCAAGGTCGACGACAATGTCGCACAGGACTTCACCAACTCCGGAATCGATGAGATCTCAGC
>JAULYE010000162.1:0-6159 GCA_032118015.1 Ilumatobacteraceae bacterium
GAAGTCGTCCAGCTCGAGTGCAACTCCAGCTTCATTGGCAATTGCCAGCAAATGCAGCACCGCGTTCGTGCTGCCACCAAGAGCGTTGGTGAGCGCAATCGCGTTCTCGAAAGCTTTCTTCGTCAAGATGTCGCTCGGCCGCAGTCCGATTCGCAGCATGTTGACCACTGCTTCTCCCGCTTTGCGTGCATCGTCTTCACGACGACGGTCGACTGCTGGAGCCGAAGCTGATCCAGGCAGCGACAGACCCAGAGCCTCACCGATGGACGACATCGTGTTGGCAGTGAACATGCCACCACAAGCACCTTCACCAGGACACGCATTGCGTTCGATGGCTCCCAGCTCTTCTTCTGAGATCATTCCTGCTGCGCATGCTCCGATCGCTTCGAAGACCGATGTGATGTCGAGGGCTTTGCCGTTGAGATACCCCGGCAACGTGGATCCGTTGTACACGAACACCGCAGGCAAATTCAGCCTGGCGATCGCCATCATCATTCCCGGCATGCTCTTGTCACATCCGCCTGTTGCGACGAGTCCGTCGAGTCGCTCGGCGTGCATCACTGCCTCGACAGAGTCGGCGATGACTTCACGGCTGACGAGGGATGCTCGCATTCCTTCGTGCCCCATCGAGATGCCGTCACTGACAGTGATCGTTCCGAATTCGAGAGCGACACCGCCAGCTGCTCGGACACCCTCTTTTGCCGCAGCTGTCAACCGGCGAATCGAGAGATTGCACGGAGTGATCTCGTTCCACGACGAAGCAACACCGATTTGAGGCTTCTCCCAATCGGCATCGGTCAGGCCAACTGCCCGCAGCATCGCTCGCGAAGCGGCCTTTTGAATTCCGTCCGTGACATCGCGGCTTCGAGGTTTGACATCGACAGGAGTTGCTTCATCACGGGCCATACCAGAAGGGTAACGAGATACCCATCGATGAGGACCTGCAACTCGCCCACCGGGAACCGCTGACATCTGATCACCATGTTTCACGTCACACCCTCTTGTTAGGGCAACCTAACATCGGTTAGGTTGCCCTAACAGCAGCGTCGATACCAGCGGCGCCCGCCTCAACTCCGCCCCCAAGCGGTGATCACAGGACACCCGCCCTCTGGGCGGTCGTAACAGAAGGGCTACAGCGTGTCTTCGAACAGATTCACCTCACAATCCAAGAATCGTCCTCCAAGGTCAACTGGGGCCGCATCACTTGTTGGCGCACGTCGACTCGGAGCGACACTGGTGCTCGGGACTCTCGTTCTCGGTGCCTGCGGCAGTGACGATTCGTCGAGCACTGCCGACACTGCAGGTACGTCCACTGAGCAGCCAGCTCCCACCGACGTTGCAGTCGATCCGTGCACCACGGCTCAGGGTTCGCTCACCGTCTATTCGGGACGCAATGAGAACCTCGTCTCTGAGTTGTACACACAATTCACATCCGAAACGGGAGTCACTGTTCAAGCCCGCTATGGCGACAGTGGAGAACTGGCTGGGCAGATCCTCACTGAAGCCAGTTCATCTCCTGCAGATGTCTTTTTCTCCCAGGATGCAGGGGCTCTTGGCGCACTGTCTGAGGCCGACCTTCTCAGCCAGATCGACTCCTCCATCTTGAATCGCGTCGATGCCGCTTTCCGATCAACCGATGGAGAGTGGATCGGAACGAGCGGCCGGGTCCGGGTCATCGTCTACAACCCAGAACTCGTATCGACTCCGCCATCGACGATCGATGAACTGCTCGATCCGACATGGAAGGGTCGGATCGCGTTCGCTCCCACAAACGCCTCCTGGCAATCGTTCGTGACAGCACTGCGCGTACTGCGCGGCGAAGATGCCGCCCGACAGTGGCTCGAGAGCTTCAAGGCCAACGAGCCTGTGGCATACGAAAAGAATGCTGCATTGCGCGATGCCGTCGACACCGGTGAAATCGCACTTGGACTCTCGAACCACTACTACTTGTACGAAAAGATTGCTGCAGAAGGTTCAGACAATGTCGTCGCCAAGAATCAATACCTGGCTCCTGGTGACCCAGGCGGATTGATCAACGTCGCAGGAGCCGGCATCTTGTCCTCCTCGGACAATGCCGATGCCGCAGCCTGCTTCGTGTCGTACCTCGTGTCCGACACTGGCCAGAGCTACTTCGCTGGAAAGTCCTACGAGTATCCCCTGGTCTCTGGCGTCGACGCCAACGAGGCTTTGCCCGTGTTCGACACGCTCCAGCCGCCGAGCATCGATCTATCGGACCTGTCGTCCATCGCCCAAACCCAGGAGTTGCTCGCCGATGTCGGACTCTTGACTCTGTGACGGCACACTGATTCCCGTGCGACAACGAGATCGCGAGCGAGCCCTGCCAGCAGCGTTGGTCATTCCAGCGATGCTGGCAGCTCTCGCCTCACTCTTCCCTCTTGTCTATTTGATCGATGTTGCCTTCGACCGCGGGGCAACCTACATATGGGACGAGCTGTGGCGCCGACGAACATTCGATCTCGTCGTACGCAGCCTGGCATTGGCCGGGGCAGTGACTGTTGTCTGCGTCGTGATCGCTGTCCCGGCAGCTTGGCTCGTGACACGCACGAACCTGCGCGGACGCAGAATCTGGCGGGTTGCACTGGCGTTGCCGTTGGCGATTCCGAGTTACCTTTCCGCCTTCGCTTGGATCAGCTGGCGTCCGGAACTGGCCGGATTCTGGGGTGCGCTCCTCGTTCTCACTCTTGCTTCGTATCCATACGTCTATCTCCCTGTCGCCGCAGCGTTTCGCCGGCTCGACCCTGCCCTCGACGAACTGGCATTCATTCATGGGCGCAACGCGCTGGTCCGCCTGATCGCCTTGTCGGCAAGCCAGGCCCGGTCCTCGATCGCTGCAGGATCACTTCTCGTGGCTCTGTACGTACTCAGTGATTTTGGTGCAGTTGCAACCATGCGCTTCGACGCATTCACGTGGGTGATCTACGGTGCATACCGAGCTGGTTTCAATCCGAGTCGCGCCGCAGTCCTTGCACTGATCTTGGTCGTGATCGCGATAGTTCTCGTTGCAGCCGAGTCACTCGTTCGGGGACGTGATGTCCAGACGATGACAGCGCGTGCCACCGACCCCATACCGCGAGTCGAGTTGCGAGTCGGCCAATGGAGTGCACAGATCTTCCTGTCGGCAGTCGTTCTCATTGCGCTGGCCTTTCCCATCTGGCGAGTCCTTGTCTGGGTCACCAGCTATGGAACAGAAGATGGAATTCGGTCCGTTGCTGAAGCCCTATGGGGGTCGATCCGCTACTCCACTGTCGCTGCCATCGTCACAGTCGTCGTGGCGTTGCCCATCGGCATCCTCGCTGGTCGATACAAGTCGAACGCAGCGTCGTTCATCGAGCGCTCGACCTACATCACTCACGCACTCCCCGGGGTCGTGATCGCCATTTCCATGGTGTTCGTCGGCGTTCGGCTGATGTCCCCCATCTATCTCGAGGCACCTCTTTTGATCCTGGCCTACGTCGCGTTGTTCCTGCCGGTAGCTGTCAGCGGAATCCGCAGCATCGTGTCTCAGATACCGCGCGAACTCGACGACGTAGCACGTTCGTTGGGATCGACTCCGATGCAGTCTGTTCGCCGAGTCAGCATTCCGCTCATCGCACCTGGTATCGCCGCTTCACTGGCACTGGTGCTCCTGGCTGCGATGAAAGAACTTCCAGTGACCATGCTGCTGCGGCCCACCGGCTCCGACACACTTGCGACCCGGCTGTGGAATTTCACATCGATTTCTGATTATGCAGGAGCGGGTCCGTATGCTCTCGCATTGATCATCTTCGTGGCGATACCGACCGCTATCGCCACCAGTAGGAGTTGACCATGGATCGTTTCGACAACACGAGCACCACCGCTGCAACTCTCGATCTGGTCGACGTCTCCAAATCCTTCGGGGACGTCGACGTACTCCATGACGTTTCGTTCTGTGCTCCCGCTGGACGCGTGACAGCGATCCTGGGCCCGTCAGGTCAGGGGAAAACAACTCTCTTGCGCCTCATCGCCGGTTTCGACCAGCCCGATGCCGGACGGATCTTGATCGACTCCCAGGTGGTCAGCGACACCCAAACCGTGGTTGCCCCAGAGCACCGCGGCATCGGCTACGTACCTCAGGATGGAGCATTGTTTCCCCACCTCAGCGTCGAACGCAACATCGCATTCGGCATCTCAGCAGGCAAGTTCAAACGCAGTCGCCGCGACCAGTCCCGTCGAATCGAGGAATTGGTCGCGCTCGTCGGACTCGAAGGACTCAGTGACCGCCGTCCAGGGGAGATCTCCGGTGGACAGCGCCAACGTGTCGCGCTTGCGCGTGCACTCGCCCCCAATCCGAGACTCGTTCTGCTCGATGAGCCGTTCTCTGCCCTGGACGCATCCATGCGCCACGACATCAGCCAGGAAGTCATCGCCATTCTCCGCCGGGCTGGCACGACGACGGTGATGGTGACGCACGATCAACAAGAAGCCATGTCGATAGCCGATCACGTTGTGGTTCTGCTCGACGGCCGCATTGCCCAACAGGGTTCTCCATCGGAGATCTACGACTCACCTGCAGGTGCTGATGTTGCTCGTTTCATCGGTGATGCCAACCTCTTGAATGCAATCGCTCACGACGGTGTCGTCGAACACGTCCTCGGGGCCGAATCGTGGAGCGGTCCGAGCGGTCAGGCGACAGTTCTCCTGCGTCCAGAGCACATGGTCCTCAATCCCCCAGACGGCACCGGTCGAATCGGCGTGATCGAAGGGCGCTCGTACTTCGGTCATGATGGGACCCTTGTCGTACGCCTCGCCAATGGCGAACTCGTGACATTGCGCGTTCCAACCGGTCAGTTGGCTGACATCGGTGACAGCGTGCGCGTGGGATACGACGGAACGACGCGGGTTCTTCCCGGCTAAGAGGATTACTTCCGGCCGAAGCCGAAGAGATGCTGGCCGACTTTACGCATCTGAATCTCTTCGGCCCCTTCGGTGATCCGATACCGCCGGTGGTGACGATAAATGTGCTCGAAGGGCATGTGCCTGCTGTAGCCGACGCCGCCGCACGTCTGCATTGCACGATCCGCGGCTTCGCAAACGAGCCGGTTCGCTCTGTAGTTGCACATGGCCACCATGTGCGTGAACTCCATGAAACCCGTGTGTGACGCGTCATCCTGTTTGCTGTCCATCAACCATGCCGTGTAGCGGATCAGCTGACGCAGCATCGCTGCTTCCGTGTGCAATTCGATGAGAGGAAATTGAATTGCCTGATTGCTCGACAGCTTCTTGCCCCACGTGGTGCGCGCATTGGCATAGGCGACTGCCTCGTTGACGCAGTACTGGGCTGCCCCCAAAGATGAGGCAGCCTGTCGGATCCGATTCTCATGAACGAAATGCTGGGCGAGGTCGAGTCCGTGATCGAGACGACCGAAGACGGCGGGACTTGCGACCCGAACGTCTTTCAACGTCACCTCGGCATGATCAGTCGGCATGTTGAACGTCCACCAGAAGAAGTCGACTGAAAATCCAGGGGCGTCCGTCGGCACGAGAAACGCCGTGATCCCCACGGGGCTCCCCGGGTCACCCGAGGTGCGCGCAAAGATGATGTCGTGCGTGGCGTGGTGCAGGCCGCTATTCCAACGCTTGACACCATTGATGACCCACTCGTCGCCATCACGGACAGCGGTTGTTTCCAAATATGTCGCATCGCTGCCGTGATTCGGCTCCGTGAGACCGAAAGCCAATCGCTTCGAACCGTCGAGAAACCCGGGCATCCACTCCACTTTTTGCTCTTCGGTCCCGAAATCGCGCATCATCAGCACTGTTGGAAAGTTACCGACCACGGATGATTCGTTCTGCAGATCGTTGAACAAGCCCAGACCCTTGGAGGCCAGGTGTTCACGGATGATCGCCATCTCGAGGTTGCTCGCGCTGCGACCGCCGAACTCTTCAGGTAGCGCGAGCCTGAGCCAGCCTGCTGCATCGGCGCGCCTGCGCATTTCGCGCAGCAGATTCTCCCACTCGGCGCGTGGTACTCCGCCATTGTCGAAATCAGTCCGAGCCCACTCACGTCGGTGATCGAAGAATCTCTCGTTGTCGTCTTGTGCTTGCAGAGGAACGATCTCACGCTCGATGAAGGCATCGAGTTCCGACAACGTTTGCTGAATGTGCTCGGGAATGGCG
>JAULYE010000163.1:0-5051 GCA_032118015.1 Ilumatobacteraceae bacterium
GACCTACGTGACTGTGTACCCATGGATCGAATTGTCCGGTGAACTGAGCGAGGATGCAGATGTCCGGCCGTTCATCTCCCATATCAATCCGTGGCCGGGGCATCACCCGATGGCGAACACGATCACTGTGGGCTTGAATCCTGACGATGGTGACGTTGACTACCCAGGTGGTCCGGTCAGGCCGATTGCGACTGACTGGCAATCTTTGCGTGTCTACAACGAAGCCGGGCGCGTCGACGTGATCCTCGACGTGGTCGGCTACTACAAGTGATATCTGCGTAGGGCGAGTGCGCCGATAGAGTCCATCCCGCTACAGGCTCCCATCGTCTAGTGGCCTAGGACACCACCCTCTCAAGGTGGCGGCACGGGTTCGAATCCCGTTGGGAGTGCCAGGTTCTCGACATTGACGGTTGTCGACGTAGTCGGTTGTCGACGATGTCGTTCACGATCGATGATCACGTTTCGATTGCTCTGAATCGAGATTTTTCAAATCGGTGTATGTTGCCAAATCTCGGATTTTTATCGTTTTTCTGAGGATTTGAGCGCTTTTCGCTGGCCACATCCACCACGGAAAGCCGTGCGAAAAGAATTCGTAGCATTTGCTTGCGCAAAGTCGGTACATTGCGCCGGTGGGGGAAGTGAGGACCTCTCCCGTTGCAGACATGCGAAAGGCGTGGTGAGGACCATGAAGAGTTCTTTGATGAGGACCCGTTGGGCAGCAATTGGAGCTGCCGTTGCGGTGTCGCTGGGCGGCGGAGTCGTGTGGGTGGCCAATGCGGCCACGAGCGGAACATACGACGTTGGGGATCACGACGGTTTCACGTTCGCTTCCGAAACGCTGAATGGGTACCAGCCGATCGAACCGTGCCGTCTGCTCGATACACGTAGCGGTTTCGTTCCCGGCAAGTCCCCGAGCGACATCGGAGTTGGCGGAACTCCAGAGCCCTATCAGCGTGGTATTCGACGTGGTCCGATTGGCACGGGAACGACGGCTGCGAACAATGTCGTGGTCTTTTTCGACAAGGCCGTGGAGGCTGCAACCGACATCACGAACACCGAGCCATCTTCGAACCCTGATTACGTCTACACCACATCTCCTCTCGGAGACTGCGAGGGAGTCATTGTCACCGGACACGACCCCACAGCGGTCGTCATCAACTTGACGGTGACGAACATCAGTCAGGACAGTTTCGTCACGTTGTATCCGTACATGGACCCAACGGCCAAGCCCTATGTCTCGACGATCACCGTCTACAGAGGCACGACTGCTGCAATGAACGGCGCAACGATCACTCTTGGCGACAACCCTGACGGATCGGGTGTGTACGACAACACGCAGACATTCCGCATCTATCATGAGGCGAACAAGGGATCGATCGACGTGATCGTCGACGTGGTCGGCTACTTCTATCCGCGCACCGTGATCGACGACATCACCACCGTGGACATCCCGCCCCCACCGGGCTGATCAACCCATTCACGGGGCCGGTGGTTGCCTTCGGGCGGCCACCGGCCTTTGTGCTGTACCGGGTCAAGTGTTCATCACACGGCACCAGGTTGATTCCGAACTTCATGACTGGCTGAAACGCATCCTCCAGTAGGGTTTCACTTGTGGTCTACCGTCGTCAGCAGCGTCGTGGCAGTGATACGCAGATGCACCCGACGTATGAAAAGATCCTCAACACCGCCGTCGACGTGCTCATCGAGCAGGGTTTCGACCGCTTCAACGTCCAAGATGTGCTCGACCGGGCCGATGTGAGCCGGGGCACGCTGTACCACCATTACGGTGACGTCGACGCTCTGATCGAAACGGCATTGGCGGCTTCCTATACCCAGGAGAATCGTTCGAATGTCGCTGCAGTGGCCGCTCTCGTCGAGAGATGTAAGACGGCGACGGAATTTCGTCGAGAAGTCAAACGCCTGACGGAGCAGTTCGCCGAGTCCCCGGCATCGGTGCGCATCCGTCGTGTGCACACCATCGCCCTGTGTCAGACCCGTCCGGACCTCGACGAGGCGATCCGGTCCGAACAAGATGCGATCACTGCCGAATGGGCCGAGTTGATTCGAGTCGCCCAGAGCCGAGGCTTCCTCCGGGCAGATGTCGATGCTCGCGAAGGGGCGTTACTGATTCAGGGCGTCCACATCTCGCGCATCGTCGACGAAGTGTCCTCAGAACCGCTCAGCAACGCAGCGTGGGCTCGGTTCGTGTTCTCGGTCCTGGAGACGATGCTGCTCGACTGAGTATGCGCCAGTCTCATCGCTGTTCAGCCGATGGCGGCGAAGAGGTCCTCGAAGCGTCCGAACAGCGGCAGGACGACGAACAGCACCGATGCGATCATGACCCATCGGCGATTGCCGCCGTGTGCAGATCCTGACAGACCTGCCACCGACATCGTCATCAGGATCAGAGCGAAGCCGACCACAGGAGCGATCGGGTACACGGTGACGATGAACACCAACAACGCCCAGTGCCCCCAGCGCGCCACACGGAAGCGCTCGGGCACGAGGTAGAACACAGCGATCGAGCCCTCGATCACCACCGTGTACCACGACGTGATGATGGCTGCGATGTGCAGCCGTGAGCCGGTGATGATGGGCTCGGTCCCGCCTGCTGCCCCGAGTTCGAGGAGGCGCTGTGCATCGCCATTCACTCTCTGGGCTCCTTCGGGCAGCCCGAGGAACGTCTCAGCGAAAGCACGCAGACGACTGTCAGTGGCGAAGGTCCAGGTGAAGAAGTCGCCGTTGAGAAAATCAGGTGAGCGAATCTTCCAGATGGTGGCGAACAGGAAGCACAGCCCGAGCATGATCCGTGCCAGTCGTCGGATGGCCTCTTCTGATTGCGAAGCCATCAATGCGAAACCGAGTCCCAAACACCACCAGTTGATGAGATGCTGATGATTGTCCAGAGACGGCCAATGATTGGGAACCTGGCTGAAGAAGCGAAAGATCCCGACACCGATCCAGAACGGTCCGAAGCGTCGCACAGCAGGAATCACGAGAGCCGCGAACACCAGGACCGTGCGGACGTCGTCGACCGTGAACAACGAATGGGTCATGACGACCAAGGCGGTCATCACGGTGACCAGTTCGATCCGTCGTGTCTCGAACAAGGTGTTCACAGAATTCCAGGCCCGAGAGATCCATGCCGGCACCCTCGAGCGCTCACGGCTCGACGACGCAGTGGCGGCGGTGTCGAGAGCGGTCATGATGCTGCTACATCCACGGCATTGACGAGCACGAGAGTGGCCGTGTTCGCACTGGCGTCGAAGTCCACGGTGAGGACCTCGACTCGCATCGATACGACATCGTCTTGGTCGGTTGTCGGATCGTCGACCTGCAACTCGTAGAAGAAGATTGCTTCACGAGCCATCGAACGCAGCCGGTCGGTGTTGGGGAAGGTTGCGGCCCGCAGACTGGTCTCGGAGTAATCGTTGAAGTCGAGGACACCACCAGTCTCACGATTGCCGTAAGTCTGACCGTTGCGCAGGGTCGCTATCGACACGATGCGGCGATTCCCGGGTGAGTCGACGGTGGCGAACATGCCGAACCCTCCGCCCTTCCACGGATTGAGATCACTCGTGGTGGTGAGGATGTGGTGCATGACGGCGACCCCAGTCATGATCAACGGAGCAATGAGCACCAATGCCCAGGCACGGCGACTGAGACGGGGTCGACCGGCATTGTGCTGCGACGTCTCGGCATCTGATGTCTCAGGTGTGATCGTCGAATCGGAGCCAGGTGATGCGGTCATGCCAGGTGATGTAGTCATAGCGGAAGAACTCGGTGTCGGTGAGACGAGTGCCCCAACCCTACATCGGCGTTGGATACGGTCTGTGACCTCTGCGGAACTGCCATGCCATGACAGCATGAGGTGAATCGGGGACAATGCATGAGTGGCATCTGCATCGACCTTCCGGCGCTGGACGCTGCCCGCCCTCGTAACTGCTCTCCTCGTATCGCTGATCGCGGTCGCTGTCCCAGCAACCGCAACGGTGCAACGGGGATACATGCCGACGACAGCTCTGCGCGTGATGGACACGCGTATCGACGATGGCGGACCGACGTTCGCGTCCGAAGAGCAACGCACACTGCATCTGATCTCGCGAGTGCCACTCGGTGCCACTGCAGTGGAGCTGAACATCACGGCTCTCGACGCCTCCGAGACCACACACCTCATGGTCTGGCCGGCCGGCATACCGCGCCCGTACACATCGAATCTGCACATCAGCCAAGGTGAGGTGCGGTCGAACACCGTGTTCGTCGAGCTTGGCGATCTGTACGCCGTCGACATGTACAACGACGCCGGCGCAGTGAACGTCATCGTCGATGTCATCGGTTGGTTCACTGGAGACTTCGCCGGCATGCGCCCGATGCGCATGGTCGACACGCGATTCGAATACGGAGCTCAAAGGGTCCAGGCCGGGACCGACCAGGATGTCGTCATCGGTGGTCGATTCGGCGTTCCTGCCGATGCCAAGGCGGTCGCAATGAACGTGAGCGCGGTCGGCGCCACGGAGCCGACGTCGTTGTTTATGTGGCCAACTGGAATGGACAAGCCACTCGTGGGCATGATGCCTGTTCCCACAGGGGGTCTCCACGGTCAGTCGGCGATCGTCGGTCTCGAATACGGCATGTTCAGCCTCTCGTCGACTGCGGGCACGGTCGACGTCATCGTCGACGTCATGGGCTGGTTCCGAGCCGACGGACGTTTCATTCCAACACCTGCTCAGCGCATCGTCGACACCAAGGTCGGCACGTGCGGAGTGGCTCTCGGACCAGGGGAGACACGGACGTTTCCTGTCACCGAATCACCCGATGTGTTCGCTGTCGCAGTGAACATGAGCGCCACTGAGGCCAGCGAGAACACGTACCTCACCGTCTGGAGTGCGGGCAGCCCCCAGCCGTCCACAAGCAATCTCAACGTCATGCCCGGTGCCGGGTCGACAGGTGCAGTGGTTGTCACCGAGCTCGGTGTCGGTGGGCAGATCTCGGTGTTCAACGCAGCAGGGACCGTGCACATCACGCTCGATGTGATCGGCACATTCAGCGGC
>JAULYE010000164.1:0-5071 GCA_032118015.1 Ilumatobacteraceae bacterium
GCGATGACCCGATAGCGAGTTGCCATGACATATCGCTGCAGGTCCCACAGGTGCTTGTCGGCGCCGAGTCCCTGGATCATCAGCACCGGGGCTGTCGATCGTCGGCCGAGAGATTCGTAGTGCAGACGGATGCCGTCGTTGGCAATCGCGTAGCTCATGAAACCACTTCCCATGTCTGCTTCGGCGGGACGCGTACGACGCCTTCCCAGGTGAACAGCGAGTCGATGACGTCTTGGGTACCCATGGCTGGTTCCCAGCCGAGCATCTCCTTGCAACGGGTGCTGGATCCTCGTCGACCGTGGTGCAGTACTTCCATCACGTGTTCGGGTACGGGTGCTCCGAAGAGATGAGCGATCCGTCGGGTGACCGTCCACTCTGGGCCGACCAAGGGCAGTGGGATGTGCCGACTTCTCCGAGCAACGGAGAATCCGCTGATCTCCCCGGGAGCAACGATGTTGATCGGGCGTCCGATGGTTCGTTGTGCGGCGAGAATGAACGCCTGTGCGGCATCGTCTTCGTGAAGCACGCTGAACATCGGGGAACGAACCCCATTGAACGGGACGAACGGCAGGCGCAACAGTCGTCCGAGCGGACTCGGAATGTGTGGACCGACAACAGGGGCCAAACGCAACGGCGTCACATCGACGGTTGACGACGTGAACGTCATGCGCGCGTACTCCTCCAACTCGAGGAGCATCCTCCCGTATTGGGACGACGGGTTGGGGCGAGCGTCATCAGTGGGGACTTCCTCATGACCGCGGCCACGGCCGTACACCTCGAGGCCTGAGCGCAGGACGACATGTTCGAGCGACGGACCCCACCGAGCAGCATCGAACAACGAGTGCGCCATCTGTCGTGTGTAGAGCTCCGCTTGTCCTGGTCTGGCCCGGGCATCTGGTTCCCATACGGCGAGATGGATCAGAACATGTGGATCGACCTCGGCGACGATGTCTGCAATCTTGTCGGCCTGGGACCCTTCGACGAGATGGAAAGCGCTGTGGTTCAGCCGACGGCGAGGCGGATCGGCATCAATTCCCGTGATCGACTCCACCCACGGTTCGCGCTCCAACTTGGAGGCAACAAGTGAGCCGAGTTGGCCACCCATGCCCGAGATCAGGACCCGGCGCCCGGTTGCTGAGGACATTGCTGGGATCAGCGTAGTAGATGTGCTCGCAGGATCAATTCCCGTGCCGAAGGATCGAGTTGGTGTCCAGCGAGGCGCTCGCCGACAGCGATGGCCTCTTTGGGGTCTTCGACGAGTCCGTACCAGCGCACGAATGCGCCCATGGCTCCCATGATGCGATCGCCGACTTCTTCTCCATGAACCACAACTTTGACGTTGGATGTGAGGAGACGCTTCAACTCGTTGAACAAACCGCGGGCCCAATCATCGACGTTCTCAGAGTTGTATGGACGGTGTTGATATGTGACGCCCAATTCGTCGTAATTGTGCAGATTGTGCGGTGCAGGGATGATGCTGATCAGACAGCCGAAATGGTTCTCCCGGACCCAGATGATCTCTTCTTGGCGACGTACGCGCCGATGATTGTCGCCGTAGCCACCCGGTCGTTCACACACCGCCAGACGATCCTTGAGAATCCAAGTGAAGTTCCGGGGGGTGATCCCCAGAGCCCATTTTCCACGTAACTTTGGCGGCACAATCGTCACCTTAGTCCTGACTGGTCGCTGGGGTGATCGACATCCGCTGATTCGTTCGACTGATGCGGACCCCTCCTGGCATCTCACAGGCGACTGCTTCACCTCGCGCGACGGTGAGAACCCTCTCGACAGTGGCTGCATCTGGGGGATGGACGTCGTGAAGCCAGCGTCGAATCGCACGGCGAGCCAGTGCACGAGGGGCTCGAGCCACGGCCAGAGCATCGGTTGGATCGATGGCGGCGCTGAGCGCATCGAGGGTGTCGGCCTCATCAGCCAGCAGATCGGCTTGTCTCACGAGAATCGGAACAAGGTCTCGGCCCGCAACCTCGTTCATCGCGGGAAGCAGTTCGAGACGAATACGGTTACGCAACAGACTGCGGTCGTCATTCGTGGGGTCCTGGAACGGCGCCCAGCCGAGATGAGCGCAGACCGCGATCGTGTCCGAACGCCGAAGGTCGAGGATCGGGTGTCGAATCCGACCCGTTGGGCCGCCGATGACTCGCATTCCAACCAGTCCATCGAGGCCAGCTCCACGCAGGAGATTGATGATCATCGTTTCAGCGCGGTCATCTGCGGTGTGTCCGGTGCAGACATCAGCAGGGAGCACCTCGTAACGCGCAGTGCGGGCTCGGGCCTCGACATTGGGACCGGATTCGACGTGGACGCGATGTCCGAGAAACAGGGCTCCGACATCGCTCGCAGCTCGAGCGACTTCATCGGCTTCGCGCAGCGAGTCCGGTCTCAGCCCGTGATCGACGTGAATCGCAGTGACTTCGAGATCAGCGGCTCGAGCCAGAGCAAGAAGGGCGAGCGAGTCTGCGCCTCCGGAAACAGCACATGTAACAGTGGCTCCCGGTTCGGGGAACTCGCATCGGGCGAGGAGATCGCGCAAGAAAGAAGTTCGGAGACGATCGACGAGGCGTCCCGATTCGGGGATGGCTCAGCCCTCGTCGTGACCGCGGCGCTGACGTCGGCCGGGATAACGGTTGGCAGTGACCTGCTTCAAGTACCCGCCACCGAGGGCGGCAACAGTGAGAATGCTGACAACCGTCAGAACGACGCCGATCCACCAGTGCCACACATTTGCCGCAAGCATGGGACTCATCGTAGCGGTCTATTCCCCGTCCCGACGAGTGTCATCGGAAACGTCGAGGTCGAAACATTCGAGCAGTCGGCGACGAAGGTCTTCGGGAATGGGCTCCTCTTTGGATCTTTGGCGAATGTGGACCACGAGTGAGTATTCGAAGTCGACTCGCTTTTGACAGTCCGGACAATCACGCACATGAGATCCGATGTCAGCGCGCATCGAGTCGTCGAGCATCTCGTCGAGATAGGCGTACAGCTGGCGTAGGGTTTCGTCACAGTCAGCCATGGTGACTCCGTAATGCAGTGGCAATAGGTGTGCCGGGAAACGATTCATGTGATTGCATCGATCAATCCTCTTTCCGTCGCGAAGGACACGAGGGACTTCTGGAGGGCTTTGCGCCCTCGATGGAGTCGTGACATGACAGTGCCGATTGGGACGTCGAGCATGTCCGCGATCTCCTGATAGGAGAATTCTTGGATATCGGCGAGCAGGATCGTCAGGAGATACGCCTCGGGGAGTTCTTCGAGAGCAGTGCGTACCTCGTCATCGGTGAAGAGGTCGAAGACCGTGTCCTCGGCGCTCTTTCCTTTGAGCTTGTCGCTCATCTGGCTGAGGTGGCGATACAAGAACAGGTCCGGCAGGTCACCGAGATCTTCTTCGCGTGGTCGAACCTTCTTGGCGTTGTAGGAGTTGATGAACGTGTTGGTCAGGATACGGAACAGCCAAGCCCGAAGATTCGTTCCGGCTTCGAAGGACGTGTAGGACTTGAAGGCTTTGAGCATCGTGTCCTGTACGAGGTCTTCGGCATCGGCACGATTGCGTGTCATGCGCAATGCAGTACCAAGGAGTTGAGGAGCGTATTGCATTGCGTCGTCGGCGAATGTGCGCTGATCTGCCATCGTCAGCCTGCCATCATCGGTCTTCTGATGTGTTCAGACCGTCGACGAAGTCGTCGAGAGAGCGCACGAATCTCTCCATCAGCAGTGCCAATTGTTCGAATTCAGCGACGTTGTACTCGGCCATGATGTGCTGCATGAGCTGTTCACGACGTTCGGCGGCTTCGGCGTGACGGCCGCGGCCCACCTGCGATGCCGAGACCATGACGACACGCTTGTCTTGGGTCCCTGAGCACCTTTGGGCGAGCCCGAATTTCTCGAGCCGTTGAACTGCACGCGTCGCAGTCGAAGGATCGACACGCAAGGCTTCAGCTAGGTCTCCCATTCTCCATTCCGGCTGCTGTACGAGGAGGTCGAGAGCGTCCATCTGCCCGATCTCGAGAGCATCGTCGCCGACTCCGAAGAAATGCTCGATGAGCCGACTCATCGACGCGCCGCGCCTCACCTCGCGCCACGCGCGTCCGACACGCAACGCAACTTCGCGTTGGATCGGATCATGAATGTCGATTCTGGTGCGATCGTGGGTTGCCACTGTGAGTCAGGGTACAAGAGCAGGACTAAGGTACGGCCAATGGAGTCACCCCTTCATGCTCTCGGTGTGATCGCCACACAGAGTGCCCGCGTGACTCCGTCTCTGCGACATGTCGAAATGTTCACGATGCGCGGTCTCGTCACGATGTTTTGGCACGAGTCGTTGCGGAACGAGACACCTCTGCCGCACGAACGTTCCACTGCGATTGTCGCCTGTGGAGGTGCGATGGGAGGCCTACTCGGTCCAGCTGAGGGCCTGTATCACGAGATCGGTGAGCGTTGGTCGCAACGTGGTGTGGCAGTGGTGCGCGTGTCGTATCGGCGACCGAACGATCTCGACTCGTGCTGTCTAGACGTGGCAGCTGCAGTTCAGATGACAGTCGATGCGGGCGCAGACAGGGTCATCGTGATGGGGCACTCGTTCGGTGGAGCAGTTGCAGTGCGCGTTGGCGTGGCGATGAACGAAGTTGCCGGTGTCGTCACATTTGCGACACAGTCGGCTGGATGTGAGATTGCTCCTGGACTACGCGGTCGCCCACTCCTGCTGTTCCACGGTGATGCCGACGAAATCCTTCCCCTCCAGAGCAGCGAGATCGTGGCGGCCATGGCTGGAAGTGGAGAGATAGTGGTCTGTCCAAGTGATGGCCACTTGCTGACTCACAGTGGCGACCAGATTCTTCAACGACTCGACGAATGGATTCCTGCGACATTGAGTCCTGAGGGACGAGGTTTCGAGGCGTAGAGATTCGGATCCGACAGTTGAATGCTGCTAATTCAGTGAGCGGAGATCACTCGACTCCGTCACCTGGCAGGCCGGAATCAGGCTCCGGAGCATCAGGATTCTCGGAGCGGTAGTACTCCCACTCCTCGATGCGCGTGCCATCGGGAAGAGTGCAGT
>JAULYE010000165.1:0-4282 GCA_032118015.1 Ilumatobacteraceae bacterium
AGAGCTGCGCCGAGGGGCTCACCGGCGCGCCGGCGCTGATCGACGAGCATGCTCAGTCGCTCGTCATCGAGGTACGTCAACACGTGATTCCGATCGAGCTCGTGGTGCGTCCGCGACGTTGACATCTGCGTGAGAGTATCGACGACAGTGCTCGTCGACGTCGCAGATCTTCCCCACAATCTTCCCCGCGATGTAGCGTTTCCCCATGCGATTCCCCACGTTTTTGCACCTCGGGGCTACACCCAGCAACAGAGCAAACGTGCTGGTGCTTAGGAAACTCGCGCAATGCCTGGAGCGGGTGACGGGAATCGAACCCGCGTTCTCAGCTTGGGAAGCTGATGTTCTGCCTCTGAACTACACCCGCAAACTTGACTGAAATCCTAATCAGTCCAGAGTTTCGGACCATCATGGACAGTCTCACCACGCAACGAACGAGCAGAGATCTACTGAGAGCAAAGTTGGCAGCCCCCTATGCGACCGCAGTTGCGCCAATGGCGCGCTGCTAGTCGAACGAATCCGCAACGATCCAGTTGAAAGATTGGGACGCTCTCGTCTAGGTCGTTGTGCGCCGGCGGGTGCGGGCGAGCAACACACCAGCACACACGAGGGCGAGAGCACCGAGCACCATGCCCTCGACGTTCGAACCGGTGTCGGGAAGGGATTCGCTCGCAGTTGGGAGCTCATAATCCGACCAATCACCTGGATTCGTGGAATCACCAGGATCGGTAGGTGGAGGTGGAGGGTTGTAGAACAGAACCGTGAACGTCTCGGATCCTCCGCCAGCGTTCCTGAAGCCCCCGGCGGCGACGCAGTATCCGTCCGACGTGCATGACACATAATTGAGTGACGATCGACGGGGGTCGGATTGAGTGACGGCGGGGTCGAATTGCACCTGTTGGGCTTGGCCCCAGGTGCCGCCCGTGGAGGTAGTGGCGATTTCGGCGGTGGATGAGGCCACGGTGAACGCCTCGAATTCTCCGCCAGCGTTCTTGAATCGCCCGACGGCGGTGCAATTTCCGGCTGCCGCACATGACACCGAACGGAGACGGCTGCTTTGAGGCGAGAACTGAGTGACGTTGGGGTCGAATTGCACCAGTTGGGCTTGGCCCCAGGTGCCGTTGGTTGAGGCCACGGTGAACGGCTGCTCCAATCCGTCAGCGTTCTTGAATTTCCCGACGGCGGTGCAGTTGCCGGCTGACGTGCAGAAGAGGTCCGAGAACTCAGTAGCCGGTGTGCTGTTGTTGACATCCGCTTCGAAGACGAGGGATGTGGCGGGGCTCCACGTGCCGTTGGATGAGGTCATCATGAACCCCTCCCTTCCTCCAGTGCTGGGCTTGAATCGCCCGATGGCGGTGCAATTTCCTGCTGATGTGCATTCCAGATATTCGAGATCCGGTTCGGTGCCGGACTCGATTGTGAAGAGTTGGGCAAGGCCCCAGATGCCGTTGGTGGAAGTCATCGTGAACGCCTGGTACTCGTCTCCCGGTACCGTTGTAACTGCTCCAACGGCGGTGCAGTTGCCGTCCCCTGTGCACGACACGGAATTCACATAGCCGTCTTCTCCGGTGGTGGTACCGGGGGCAAATTCGACAGGTTTGATGTCAGCCCAAACGCCGTCGGTGGAGGTTACTGTGAACGGTAGCCGCTCATCATCGCTGTTATCGAAAGAGCCTCCCGCAGTGCAGAAACCGGGTGACGAGCACGAGACCGTGTACACAAGGACACCCTCCACGAAACCTACGAGATCGTTCGCAAACTGCATGGGTTGGGCAGAGGCCCAGATGCCGTCGGTGGAGGTCCACGAGAATCCAAAGTCGATTCCGTAACCATTTCGGTACTGTCCGACGGCTGTGCAATCACCAGTCGACGTGCATGAGATGTCCTCGGCCGAGAAGTCCGGGTTAATGGTGTCCGGAGCGTAATTGGGGTCCGTGTTACCGGTCGCAAACGCCATGGGTTGGGCAGTGGCCCAAACGCCGTTGTCGGAGGACATGGCGAATACCTTGAAGTACCCGTTCAGATCGTTGGAAGTCGTAATATTTGTTCGGAAACCTCCAAAGACCGTGCAGTCTCCGTCCCCGGTGCACGACACCTCGGCGTTGTATGAACTAGGCGTCGAGCTCTGGACGCCGTCGGCAAAGACCGCCGGTCGGGCGTATTCCCATCCCAGCGCTGACAACGCAGAGGTGCCCATCAGGAGCACCCCTGCGATGCCGGCACCTATTGCCATGGATGTCTTGCCCACTTGGGTCGTCGACTGTCGATTCATGATGCCCACCTCTGCTGCGACTCACTGAGGGAAGCCACCCTCAATAGAAAATAGGTTACCTATTAAAACTAGATCACCTCTAAAAAATTGGTAAACTCCAAGAATTGGGCTTGTAGCAAGCGGATTCGAGCCCAATGAATGAGGCAACGGTGTCGAGGTCTGTGTGTGGCCGACTGTGCTCGGCTCGAGCCGTCACCTGCTGTGAGCTGTCGGAACCAACTACGGTGACTCCCGTGATTCTCTCGGATCGAAGTCTGCGTGAGGCCTTGGCGGCTGGTCGGATCCTCATCGACCCCATGGACGACAAGTTGATTCAGCCCTCCTCGGTTGACGTCCGTCTATCCAACCTGTTCCGGGTGTTCCGCAATCACACAGCAGGAATCATCGATGTCAAAGTCGACCAAACGGATCTCACCGAACTCGTCGAAGTCCCGGCTGATGGCGTGTTCATGCTCCATCCGGGCGAATTCGTTCTCGGGTCGACGCTCGAACGTATTGGTGTCCCCAATGATCTCGTGGCGCGCATCGAGGGCAAGAGTTCGCTTGGTCGTCTCGGATTGCTGATCCACTCGACGGCCGGGTTCATCGACGCCGGATTCGATGGACACGTCACGTTGGAACTCGCGAATGTTGCCAGTTTGCCGATCACGCTTTATCCGGGCATGAAGATCGGCCAGGTCAGCTTCATGCAGATGACGACGCCAGCGGATCAGCCGTATGGGCAGGGCGCGCGAGGGTCGAAATACCATGGCCAGCGAGGACCAACGCCCAGTCGCTATTTCGAGAATTTCCGCACAGACTGACTCTGTCTTCGCTCGCTCTCCCGAATTCCCGGGAACCAGAAGACGGAAACGGACGTCTGATGGTCATGACACCGACACCTCACGAATCCCGGACAGTCACATCCACGTACCGGAGGCGTCTCGCCGCTCCCGCTATCGCTGCCGCCTTGATCATTTCGGCGTGCAGTGGCGACGGGGAAGGGGATACCAGTTTCGCTGGTGGCACTGGATCAGGTGACACAGTCTCGTACGAAGACTTCGACTCTTGCGACGCCCTGCTGTCATGGACCAAAGAAGAGATGTTGAAGCGTGTCGGTCCGTATGGTCTCGACTCATTTCCCATGTACTTCTCGCGCAGCGCTACCGAGGGCCTGAATGAGGCCCCAATGGAAGACATGGTCTCCGATGCCGGCGGCATGATGCCTGATACCTCGGTGACGAACACTCAAGAGATCAACGTCGATGAAGGTGACATCGTCGAAACCGATGGTCGCTTCGTCTACAGCATCATCGACAATCGTCTCCGCAGTGCCGACCTCGATTCAGCGACATTGCTCGAGGAAATCGATCTTCCCACCGGGGACTCGCAAATGATCCTGTCGGGTAACCGACTCATCATCGTCACCAGCCAGTGGGACGCAACTGCCGACACAGTGGTGACCACCTACGCGGTCTCTGACGGCCGACTCACGTTCGAGGGTCGCACGCACCTCGAGGGGTATCAGGTGTCCGTGCGTTCCGTCGATGACAACGTCTACGTGACGATCCGCAGCGGCATTGTCGAGCGGCTCGATTTCGTGATGCCGCGAGATGGAACCGATGACGATCTGAAAGCCGCTGAGAAGCGCAATCGCCAAGTCATCGAAGACCTCACGATCGAACAGATCCTGCCGCGCATGTTCGATGAGAGCGAGCTCGGCGCACGCGGAGAGATCGAACCGGCTCTCGATTGTTCCGTTGTCGGACACCCGGGAGAGTTCAGTGGTTGGGGTCTCACATGGGTCGCACGTGTGTCGACAACTGACGCAGAAGATGTCGTCGGCGACGTTGGTGTTCTCGCCGACGCGGAGAATGCTTACACATCGTCTGATTCGCTGTACGTCGCAACGACCCGTTGGGACGACGGCCTCGATGACGATGTTCTGCCCACGAAGCCTCTTCCGGTGTACACCGATCTTCATGCCTTCTCACTGAACGACAGCGGTGCCTTCGAGTACGCAGCATCGGGCAG
>JAULYE010000166.1:0-21726 GCA_032118015.1 Ilumatobacteraceae bacterium
TCCTACGTTCACCCTCTTCGTCAACCGAGATCTTCCCCCTCCGTACCTGCGGTATCTTGAGCGAAGCATTCGTGAGGCATTCAATTTCGGCTCTACGCCCCTGAAATTGCGAGTGCGCCGTAGGAGCGAATGACAATGCCGTTTTGTGAGCAGTGTTCTCGCTACTGGGCTCCGTCGGCAATGACTGCAGCTGGCGCTTGTCCGACCTGTGGCCGGAATCTTGGCGGTCCGACAGCCGGGTCTGGCCAAGGGATCTCCTCGAGGATTCCGGCGAACTCAGGCAAGATCGATATCAAGCGTCTGGCGGCGGGGGAGAGTGAAGAGCCGGTTTCGGCCCCATGGCATTTCAAACTTCTGGTTGTCGGTTTGGCTCTGTACCTCGGATGGCGCATCGTGGATCTCTTCCTGTGATGGCTATCCGGTAGGATTTCGTTCCCGGTCTCTCCGGAACACAATCGAGAACGGGCTGTAGCGCAGCTTGGTAGCGCGCTTGACTGGGGGTCAAGAGGTCGCAGGTTCAAATCCTGTCAGCCCGACGAAGAAATCCGGACACATGGCTTTGTGCTTCGTCCTCTCTCTCATCGACACGGTGGAGGCGGTCAGGAATGTCGCCCAACTACCGTATGGAACATGACTTCGACCCGCACCCTGTCCGAATCTGAGTCGAAGGAGATCCTTCAAGGTTTCGATGTCCCGTTCGCCCGTGAACTCGAGGTGTCGACGCCTCGACAAGCAGCGCTTGCAGCGACCGAACTGTCGTATCCGGTCGCCATCAAGTTGTGCGGAGACGCGATCGCCCACAAAAGTGAACGCGGTCTCGTTCGACTCGGTGTACGCACAGAGCAAGAGGCCGAAGCATTCGGGCACGAACTCTTAAACGCATCTCGCCCCGAAGACGGCGATGTCACCTTGCTCGTAGCGCAAATGGTTCAGGGTCGCCGAGAGTTGATCGCTGGCATGATCCGTGACCCGCAGTTCGGGCCGTGCATCATGCTCGGTATTGGCGGCGTTCTGGCTGAGGCAATCGCTGATGTCGTCTTTCGTCCAGTACCGCTTCATGTAGAAGATGCGCTCGACATGATCGACAGTCTCGCTACGCAAAAGATTCTCGACGAATTCCGCGGTGAGCGAGCTGTCGATCGGCATGCGCTCAGTGCTGTTCTGGTTGGACTGTCTCGTGCGGCGGAATCGAATCCGTTGATCGTCAGTATCGATGTGAACCCTGTGATCATTTCGGGAGACGGGTCTCCTGTAGCTGTTGACGCTCTGATCGAAGTCGACAGCGAGAACGGAGCGTTCGGACATCTCGAAACCAAGGACCAGCAGCGATCATCTGGGTCGACCTCCACTCAGTCGTTCTCACCGGAATTGTTCCGCACCCTGTTCGATCCCAAAGGAGTTCTTGTCGCGGGGGCATCGTCACATCCTGGCAAGTTCGGATTCGTGTCGTTGCACAACATCTTGGCCTCTGGTTACTCAGGAGCGATTGGAGGCACGAATCTGCAGGGGGAAAACGTACTCGGTGTCCAAACAACGTCGAGCATCGACGACGTTCCCGAAGGCATGTACGACATGGTGTTCGTCTGCACTCCAGCTTCGACCAATATCGATCTCCTTCGAGCCTGCGCAGCCAAAGGTATCCGTTCGGCCTTCGTGACATCAGCTGGTTATGGTGAGGCTGGCCCTGCAGGTGAACAAGCTGAGCGAGAACTCGTCGCGGTGGCCGACGAGCTCGGAATGCTGTTGGCGGGCCCGAATGGACAAGGTGTCGTTTCCACTCCATCGAATCTGTGCGCTCAGATCGTTGCTCCATTCCCTCCAGCTGGACGGATCTCGGTTGCCAGTCAAAGTGGAAACTTCGTGTCGAGTTTTCTCAATTGGTCGCGTGCAACCGGCATTGGCATCAGTCGTGCAGTCTCGGCAGGAAACGCGGCATCAGTCGGTGTTGCCGACTATTTGGATTTCTATTCAGAGGATTCACACACCGATGTCGGTCTTGCGTACATCGAAGGAATCACTGATGGGCGTTCACTCATGGACAAGCTCGCAGTGTGTAGTCGTCGTAAGCCCCTTGTTCTCCTCAAAGGTGGTTCGTCCGAGATCGGGGCTCGTGCAGCAGCGTCGCATACTGGGGCTCTTGCAGCCAACGACAAGATTTTCGACGGTATGTGTGCTGCGGCTGGGATTACCCGCGCACGCACTGTCGAAGAGGCCTTTGAAACGGCTGCAACTTTTGCTACGCAACCGCTCCCCAAGGGTCCGAACGTGGTCATTCTGACCACAGCCGGAGGTTGGGGAGTCGTGACATCCGACGCCATCGAAGCAGATGGCGACTTGCACCTCATCACTTTGCCTGAGGACCTGCGTTCGGAAATCGATTCCTTGCTTCCGCCTCGATGGAGTCGTTCGAATCCGATCGACTGCGCAGGTGGTGAAACGCGAGACACGATTCCCGCGATTCTGGAGTTGATCTCCTCCCACCCGGACGTTCATGCGGTTATCTATTTGGGGATTGGCATCCAGTCCAACCAGGCCCGTCTCATGCGTGAAGGCGGCTTCTATCCGGATCACGGCATCGAACGGATCGTTTCCTACCACGAGCGCCAAGATCAGCGTTTTGCGCAAGCAGCAGCCGCATGTTCCATCTCGAGCGGAAAACCAATTCTTGTTGCGTCAGAATTGGCAGTGGCAGATCCGTCCAACCCTGGTCCAGCAACAGTTCGCGAAACGGGTCGGATGTGTTATCCGAGTGGAAATCGGGCTGTAGCGGCCCTCGGGCATCTCTACCGCTATGCCCGTTACCTCGAGTCACACCGTCGAGACACCACCCTTGGACAGACGAGATGACGAACCCATACGGACAGGCCCGCTCCGCGGGCCAGCGAAGTGGACCACCGACTGGCCAAATTCGTCGAGTCAAACGAGGAGCACCAAGGCGTGTCGTGCCATTGGCAGTTGTGGCCTCTGTTGCTCTCGCTGCGATTTGGAGAATCTCTTCGGCTCAAGACAACAGCGCTCCACCTCCTGTGGACGCAGTTGCGTCGTTTCCGGAGTTCCAGGCCACGACTCCGATCCTTTCTGCTCGTCGCACACCATCGGTGCTTGCTCGGGAGACGTCCTCATCTGAATTCGAGCAGGCCCTGCGACCGCTCGGCGGTGCAGTCCTCGATGGTTCGTGTGCAGCGATCTCAGTGGATGGGGTTCTGAATCTCTCCGATGGCATCGACACTCCTGTGACACCCGCAAGCACGCTGAAATTCATCATCGGGGCCGTTGCCCTCGAAATCATCGGGCCAGCAACGACATTCACCACCGAGGTCAAAGGGGTGATGAGCAATGGTGTGGTTTCGTCGCTTTTCCTGGTCGGCGGGGGAGACCCTCTCCTTGCAGCCTCGTGGTACCCCAACGATTCTCGCTATTCGAGATTTCCTCAGCAACCCGCTACTTCCCTCGATGCACTCGCCGACATGACTCGTTCGGCCGGCCTCACCCAAATATCCGGGAACATCATCGGCGACGGAACAAGATATGACTCGGAGTTGTATCCGCCGACGTGGCCCATCACCTTACGAGCAATCGAAGGGGGACCAATTGGTGCCCTGATGGTCAATGACGCTCTCGTGTTGGGAGAGCAGAACCGAAGCAATGATCCGGCTATCGGAGCAGCAAGTGAGTTCGGGCGGCTGCTGTTGGAGAGGGGGGTGACCATAGCTGGAGCTGCCACATCAGGGCAGACTCCACCGGCAACGGCAGTTTTGGCGTCGGTCACGTCCGCTCCTTTGATCGACATTGTCGGTCAAATGATTCTCACCAGCGACAACAACACTGCAGAGATGCTTCTCAAGGAAATCGGTTTTCGTGCACGGGGGAGCGGATCTCGCACTTCTGGCATATCCGTGGTCGAGGAACGTATGCGTGCGTGGGGAGTCGATCTGACTCGATTCACAATTGTCGATGGATCAGGACTGTCGCGAGAGAACAAAATCACGTGCAGTGATTTCCTGAAGATTCTCGAGCGGTTCAGCACGAATGATGAGATCGTCAAACGTCTCCCTCTCGCCGGGACGAGTGGCACGTTGATCGGTTTCTTCGGTGGAACCTCTCTGCAGTCGAAGTTGTTCGCCAAGACAGGCTCTCTGACTGGAGTGAAGGGACTTGTCGGTTTCTTTCAGACTCCGAGCGGCTCAATGGTTCGGATCGTGCTGTTGCTCGAGGGTCCGGACGTCAGCGAGGAAGATGTGTACAGACCTATTTGGGAAAACATCCTCGCTGACGCAATGGAATCCGTTTCGACTGGCCCGTCAGCCGAAGCGGTTCAACCCTTACCGCCTCTTCCAGCGAACGTGAGCTCATGATCCGATCGCATCGAGCCCATCAGTGACCTCTTATGTCTTGCCCATGTTTCCTTTGGGTCGGCCTGTTCTGCCTGGTGAAGTGTTGGGTCTGCGAGTGTTCGAGGACCGCTATGTGACTTTGCTCGAAAGAATCAGGGATCGCCCCGAACCAGAGTTCGGAGTCGTGTTGATCGACCGGGGGAGCGAAATTGGCGGAGGAGATGTGCGACGTGACGTTGGCACCGTTGTGGTTGCTGCACGAATCCAACAACTCGAGGGAGGACAGTTTGCTGTTGCTGGCGTAGGTCGACGGCGAATCCGTGTCGTCGAATGGATGCATGATGATCCCCATCCTTGGGCCATGGTCGAGAACTGGCAGGATTCGACGGACGCCGAGCACAACTCTCCTTTGTCAAAGACCGTTGAAATGGACGTTCTCGCTGACACGCTCCGCCAGCGAGTCAATTCCCTGTTGAACGCATTTGGATCACCACCGGTACAACGTGAGGATTTTGGGGATCGACCCTCCACCGAGCGGCTGTATGGCCTGGCTCATCGTCTCCCCGTTGGGCCAGCTGATCTGCAAGCACTTTTGGAAGCGGACACACTCGAGCGAAGGCTCGACGTGATGAGCGAAGTCCTCTCACATCTCGAAGAGATCGTCCGATTCGGCTCCAGTACACCGGATTAGCCCGTGTACAACGTGGGAGATGACCGATCGCCTGCTAGAAAATGGGGGTGGCTCTGGACGTCGACAAAACTGCGCGTGTTGGCAGCAAGAAGGAGACGGCATCTGTGGGAGAGGTCATCGACCTCGTGCGCGAGTACGCCAAGCAGGAGACCCTTGGTCCGCTGAAAGGTGCAGGGCGTTGGCTGGCACTCGGGGCAGCAGGATCATTGTTGCTCGGTCTTGGGTTACTCCTGGCACTCATAGCCCTTTTGCGGCTGCTGCAGACCGAGGTGAACGCTTTCGACGGCGCGTTCAGTTGGGTGCCCTATGCAATCGTCGTTGTTGTCGCTGTGATTCTCACCGTCGTATCTCTTTCCAAGATTCGAAAAGTGACTTTGGGAAAGGAACCTGAGTAATGGCCAGTCCGAAGGTATCTTCGAAAATTTCTGCTGCAGACATCGAGTCGAAGTTGAAGGCGCTGCAAGGCGACGTCCACGACAAAGTCGAGGATCAAAAGACCAACGTGATGGTTGCGGCGGGTGTCATCGGCTTGATTCTCGTTATCGCTTTCTACTTCCTCGGACGTCGATCTGGACATCGTCGTTCAACCCTGGTCGAAGTCAGGAGAGTGTGACTCGATGGGTTCGTTCACCGCGTATGTGAGTGCGCGAGGAATCAAGGATGGACTTCTGCGGGGAAAGAAGCTTTGGACCGTCCTTGGGGGAGTCCTCTGGGCAATTCGACTGATCGCTCGCATGGCTTCTCGAAAGCCCATTCTTGTTGCTCGTGAAGTTCTGCAACCGGGGCAATCGATCACCATCACATCGGTCGAACAGGCCGATTCCAAGTGATCCCACCTCGAGCGATCACGTGAGGGTGTTGCTTCGTAATCCCAATCGCGAGGTGTTCGTCGAAGGTCGTCGTACCGTACGAGCTCTTCTCGGGGAATTGAACCTGAGTCGCGAAGGCCACTTGGTCATCCGCAATGGAGAGCTCGTCCCTGGGGATGCCGATCTCTCCGACACCGACACCATCGAAGTGCGTCCGGTGATTTCCGGGGGTGCACGTTGAAGTGCCGCGTCTGTCGCGGCCCAGCAATCATCGATTTGCCGAGACACAACGCGAACTTCTGTGTCGAGCATTTCGAACAGTTGTGCCTTCGTCAGGTGACCAAGGCCGTGGATGATTTCGAGATGATCGAAAAGTCCGACCGAGTTCTCGTGGCTGTCTCAGGAGGCAAGGACTCTCTTGCCCTCTGGGATCTGCTCTGTGAGCTGGGTTATTCCGCAGACGGTCTCTATGTCGGTCTCGGTATTGGTGAGTACAGCGAAAGGTCTGCTGTTTTCGCACAGAACTTTGCGGCGAAGCGAGGTCTGACGTTGCACACGGTCTCATTGCGTTCCGAGTACGACTTTGATGTTCCAACTGCTGCCAAGGCGACGGGACGAGTGCCTTGTTCGGCCTGTGGTATGTCCAAGCGTCATGTCTTCGATCAGTTCACCGTTGACAACGGGTATGACGTTCTGGCAACGGGCCACAATCTCGACGATGAGGTGGCGGTCTTGTTCGGAAACACTTTGAGATGGGATATCGACTATCTCTCCCGTCAACTTCCGGTGCTTCCATCTCGACAAGGTTTTCCCAAGAAGGTCAAACCTTTGGCTCGGCTTTCGGAGCGGGAAATGGCCGCATGGTGCGTGGTGAGAGGAATCGACTACATCGTCGAAGAGTGTCCTCTTGCAGCTGGAAACAGGCACCTCATGTACAAAGAGGTCATGAACCTCATCGAGGAGCGTTCCCCAGGAACGAAGGCGTCCTTTTATCTCGGCTTTCTCGAGAACATGAGCCCGGTTCTCCAAAAACGCCATGAAGAGGGTGTCGAAACGATCAGCCCTTGCTCTCGGTGTGGGGCGCCAACTGGTTCGGAGACTTCGGATGTGTGTGCTTTTTGCAGACTCCAAGATCGTGCCTCATCGATCGATCCGGTACCTGTGGAACTTCTCTTCAAGAAGGCTCGCCGGTCATGAGTGAGTTCTTCTTGGGCGAGCGCGTGATGCTCATCGATTCGAAGTCTCGTCGCTATGTTTTCGCACTGACACAGGATGGGGAGTTTCACAGCCATGCTGGATTCGTTGCGCATGCAGACATCATCGGCAAACCCGAAGGCTGTCGCGTCGAATCGACCCGAGGCGCTCGATACGTGGTTCTCCGTCCAACCCTCGAGGATTTTGTCATTGAGATGCCCCGTGGTGCTCAGGTCATCTATCCAAAGGATTTGGCGCCGATCTGCATGTTGGCCGACATCTCTCCCGGAGTTCGGGTGTTGGAGAGTGGCGTCGGCTCTGGAGCACTGTCGATGACGATGCTCCGTTACGGCGCAATTGTCACTGGTTACGAGCTTCGGGAGGATTTTGCCAAACGGGCACGCACCAACGTCCAGTCCTTTCTTGGCGAAGCCGTCTTGGATCGCTACACGGTGCACATCCGAGACTGTTACGAGGGCATCGAAGGCGGACCCTACGACCGCATCGTTCTCGACCTACCCGAACCTTGGCGAGTCGTGCCTCATGCCATTGGTGCTCTTCGCCTCGGCGGATCGATCATCGCCTACACGCCATCGATCACCCAGGCGGTTACGACAAGAGAAGCCCTGGCAACGGACTCCTGGGCAGAAACCCGCACTCTTGAGGTTTTGCACCGCGGATGGCACATCGAAGGACAGTCGGTTCGGCCCGATCACCGGATGGTCGCGCACACCGGCTTTTTGACCGTTTCACGACGCATCGAAGGGCGAAACGACTCGCCCGAAGGCTGAGCACTTCAGGTTCGAACTCTGCTCATCGGGCGTTGAGCACATTGCTCAACTCGTCGATCACGGTTCGATGAAGATGCATTCTCCGGGGCACTCTTCTGCAGATTCGATCACTGCATCGAGTTGCCCGTCAGGAATGTTGGCAAGTCCTTCAGCACCCTGGGGATTGCCTTTAGCGGTTGCGAAAACCTTGGCGCCCTCTTTGACGTATGCGAGACCGTCATCGAGAAGGGTGAAAACGTCGGGGGCGATCTCCTCGCAGAGTCCGTCGCCGGTGCAGAGGTCCTGGTCGATCCAAACCTTCATCAGTCTCGAGAGCTCCTTATGAGTCATAGTCGGTCGATCCGACGGAAGCACTTTACCATGCCCCGCCGTGCCAGATGCTGTAGCGGAGGTGTAGTTTCTGAATCGTTCGCACAAAGAGGGAGTGGTTGTGAACGAGCCCTTCGAGGACCATGAGGTCGATGAGTCCACCGGGAAGTCGGGCTTCGACGAAGTCGACATACTTCGTCGCCGCCTGGCCGATACACCGCGCCGTCTCCGACAGTTGGAAGAACGGCTTCTCGAGACCAAGGGTCTGCTCGCTCAGGAGGTCTCCAAGAACGATCGGCTCTCTGCAACGCTGCGAGATGCTCGCGAGAACATCTCGAGTCTTCGAGAAGAGGTCGACAAACTTTCCCAGCCACCTTCGGCCTATGGCATCGTTGTCGGAAAGAACGACGACGAAACGGTGGATGTTCTGACCAGCGGTCGAAAGATGCGGGTGAACCTTCATCCAGAGATCGATTTCGAGTTGCTCGAACGTGGAGCGGAGGTCGTTCTCAACGAGAGTTTGAACGTCATCACAGCTCGACGGTCCGAAGGTGTCGGCGAGGTCGTCACTGTCAAAGAAGTCCTCGATGATGGTGTGCGGGCAATTGTTCTCGGTCGAAACGACGAAGAGATCGTGTGCGAACTTGCCGATGTCCTCCGAGGTATCCGAATGCGCAGCGGGGACAGTGTCAGACACGATCCGAGATCAAATCTCCTTCTCGAACTTCTTCCCCGTCCCGAAGTGGATGACCTTCTCCTCGAAGAAGTCCCCGACGTGAGCTACTCCGAAATAGGTGGCCTCGACTTCCAAATAGAGCAGATCGCAGACGCCGTGGAGCTTCCTTTCCTCCACCAAGAGTTGTTTGCTGAGCATCAACTGCCCGCCCCCAAAGGAATTCTTCTCTATGGTCCTCCAGGATGCGGCAAGACGCTGATCGCCAAAGCTGTTGCCAACAGCCTTGCCCAAAAAGTCGCCTCTCGAATTGGCGATGACAAAGGGCGAAGCTATTTCATCAACATCAAGGGCCCTGAACTCCTGAACAAGTACGTCGGGGAGACCGAACGCCGGATTCGACTCATCTTTCAGCGGGCGCGAGACAAAAGCGAAGAGGGTTGGCCAGTGATCGTGTTCTTCGACGAGATGGACTCGATGTTCCGCACACGTGGATCCGGAATTTCATCGGACATGGAATCGACGATCGTTCCACAGCTGTTGGCAGAAATCGACGGGGTCGAAAGTTTGAAGAATGTGATCGTGATCGGAGCGACGAATCGCGAAGACTTGATCGATCCCGCCATTCTTCGTCCGGGTCGTTTGGACGTCAAGATCAAGATCGAACGACCCAATGATGATGCTGCACGCCAGATCTTTGCCCGGTATCTGACAGCAAATCTTCCTCTCGATGATGTCGAGGTGGCCCGTGCTGGCTCCTTCGACAAGGCTGTGCAGATCATCATCGACGCTGCAGTCGAGGCAATGTACAGCACGACTCACGAGAACAGATTCCTCGAGGTGACCTATCAGAATGGAGATCGCGAGGTTCTCTACTTCAAGGATTTCGCCTCGGGTGCGATGATCGAGAACATCGTGCGCAGGGCAAAGAAGTCGGCGATCAAGAGGGTCATCGACGGAGGAGTACGAGGTATCAAGAAGACCGACCTTCTCGAAGCCATCAGACAGGAGTTCCGGGAGCACGAAGATCTTCCGAACACAACGAACCCAGATGATTGGGCGCGTATTTCTGGAAAGAAGGGCGAGCGAATCATTTTCATTCGAACCCTTGTCAACGAATCCGAGGGCAACACGGCAGTGGCTGGCGGTCGTGCCATCGAACGCAGCGCAACTGGTCAGTACCTCTGAGAGACCATCCATGGCTGTACCCAAGATCTGTGGCATCGAAACCGAATATGGAATTCTGGTTCGAGGACCCGATCTCAATCCCATTTCGGGTTCCTCGCTCCTGATCAACTCCTACGTGCGTCGACGAGAGCGCCCCGTGGGGTGGGACTTCCTTCATGAGCGACCAAGCCATGATGCACGTGGGTACAACTTGTCTCTTTCCGACGCTCCAGAAATCGAATATCACCTCGTGAATGCTGTTCTGGAGAACGGTGCTCGTTACTACGTCGATCACGCACACCCTGAGATCTCCACACCAGAGTGTCGGACTGCCTTTGATGTCTTGATGTACGACCGTGCCGCTGAAGAGATCATCCGGCAGTCGATGGAGACAGTTCGTCCACTTCTCACTGCCGATCAAGACATCGTTCTGTACAAGAACAACAGCGATGGCAAAGGCAACAGTTACGGCTGTCATGAGAACTATCTCGTTGGACGGTCCGTGCCGTTTGGTCGTCTCGCGGCCTCGATCACTGCTCATTTCGTGACACGCCAGATCTTCACTGGTGCAGGAAAGGTTGGGTGCGAGTTTCCTGGATCCGATCCAGACTCCGTTGCCTTTCAGATCAGTCAGCGTTCGGACTTCTTCGAGGAGGAGGTGGGCCTGGAGACCACGTTGAAGAGACCGATCGTCAACACACGCGATGAGCCACACTGCGATCCACAGAAGTACCGCCGACTCCATGTCATCGTCGGGGATGCCAACATGTCCGAATCAGCCACGTATCTCAAAGTTGGTTCCACTTCGATCATCCTTTCGATGATCGAAGATGGGGCATTGCGCGATGACTTGATCCTTGCGCACCCGGTTCCTGCCATGAGACATGTCAGTTACGACCTCGAACTTCACGAAACTCTTTTGGTGGGTGACGGTAAGAGGATGTCCGCTTTGGATGTCCAGTGGGCTTTGTTGTACGAGGCCAGGAAATACCAGGACAGTCACGGCCTCGAAGCGGTAGGCGAGCAGGACGGCGAACGTATTCTCGACCTGTGGGAACGAGTACTCGACGGTCTCACGAGGGACCCCATGAGTCTTTCCCATGTTGTCGATTGGGTGGCCAAATATCGCCTGGTTCGTGGTTACGCCGACAAACATGCGCTCGCCTCGCATGATCCACGACTGAAGGCGATCGACCTTCAGTACAGCGATATGCGGCCCGAAAGGGGACTGGCGGGCCGACTCGGACTCGATCGCCTCGTCGATGACTCATCCGTCCTGAGAGCGATCGACAATCCGCCTGAAACGACGAGAGCATATTTCCGTGGTGTTTGCCTCCAGAGATGGCCAGAGAGCGTGGCTGCGGCGAACTGGGATTCGATGGTCTTCGACATCGGTGATGAACCGCTACGTCGCGTGGAAATGAACGAGCCCCTCAAGGGTACAAAAGACCTGGTGGGTGCCATTTTGGACGCAGCATCGTCTCCTGAGGACCTCCTGCGAAGGCTTTCCGTTTGAAAGTGGAGGTCGTGGTTCGTCCTGGCATCATGGGAGGGTTCTTGGGACCGTCATCCCGAAGCAGGTTTTCGTATCAGGCAGTCTCTGTGACAAGTAGGCAACTATGAACGGGTTGGAACATGGCTGAGCGCATCCAAAAAAGCAAGCAGGGTGTCCAGAGGTCGAATGAGGACCATCCTGAGGCAACCTCGACCCCTAGTGGCGAAAAGTTGAAGGCCGAGCTCGATGATCTTCTCGATGAGATCGACGAAGTGCTCGAGACCAACGCCGAGGATTTCGTCAAGTCCTACATTCAAAAGGGTGGTGAGTGAACCGTGACGGTTCCCTTCGACCTTGGATCACGAGATCCTGGAAGTAGCTTCCTCAATTTGCTCCAGCAAATGGGACTCGATCCCTTTCCGTCACTTCAACCTGCCGCGAGTCGATCCATCGATGTGCCTCACGGAACGACGGTCCTTGCACTGCGCTACAGCGGTGGAGTCGTCATGGCTGGTGATCGCCGAGCGACGATGGGTAATCGTATTTCCAATCGTGAGATGGAAAAGGTCGTCTCTGCCGATCGCTTCAGCGGCGTGGCCATCTCTGGTACTGCCGGAGTGGCAATGGACATGATCAAGATCTTTCAACTGCAGATCGAGCACTACGAAAAGCTGGACGGTCGTCCAATCAGCCTCGAGGGCAAGGCGAACCAGTTGTCCCAATTGGTGAAATCGAATTTTTCCGCAGCGATGCAAGGACTTGCAGTCGTGCCGATCTTTGCCGGGTACGACGAGGCGCGACGCGCCGGGCGTCTATGGGATTTCGACATCACCGGCGGTCGCTACGAAGAAAAGGATTTCGTTGCAACCGGCTCGGGATCGGGGCCTGCGTCCACAGTCCTCAAGGTTGGTTTCAAACCTGGGCTGACCTCGGACCAGGCCATCGATTTGGCTTGTGAAGCTTTATGGGAGGCCGCTGATATCGATTCGGCAACAGGAGGTCCCGATTCGCTGCGCGGCATCTTTCCGATCGTTGCCTCCATCTCTGAAGATGGCTGGACTCCAGTCGAAGACGACGATCTGGCATTGCGTTTCGAACGCATCCTCTCCGGACGTCGAGACCAGAGAGGAGGATGATTCCGATGTCACAGCCTTTCTACGTCGCTCCAGAACAATTGATGAAGGATCGCGCAGACTACGCGCGCAAGGGTATTGCTCGCGGCCGAGCTCTCGTTGCTGCTCAATATCGAGACGGGATCGTCGTCGTAGCAGAGAACCCGTCCAATACATTGCGAAAGATCAGCGAGATCTACGACAGGATCGGATTCGCTGGCGTCGGCAAATACAACGAGTTCGATCAGTTGCGGCGTTTCGGAGTTCGCAATGCCGATGTTCGCGGCTACCAATACTCCCGCGATGATGTCGAGGCCCGCAGTTTGGCCAATGAATACGCACAAATTCTTGGTCAGACGTTCACACACGATGTGAAGCCCTTCGAGGTCGAAATTCTCCTGGTCGAAGTTGGTGCGGATCAGTCAAAAGACCAGTTGTTCCACATCATGTACGACGGCACATTGATGGATGAGATCGGCTGGAGCGTCCTTGGTGGCGACGCCGAGTCGATCGCCGAAAGAATGCGCTCCAGTTGGAACATGGACTCTGATCTTGGATCTGCTGTGAAGTCGTGTGTTCGTGCACTGTCCGGACCGGATCGTGATTTGCAGTCAGGCGACCTCGAAGTCGCTCATCTGTCGCGATCCAACGGTCGCCGGTGCTTTGCCCGATTCGACGATGTGGCTGTTCACGCCTTTCTCACCGTTACCTGACGGTTGGTCTTTGCAGCGAGGCCCGATCCCTCGAGAGAGGGGCACAATGTGTGCGGTTCGCCCCTATATCCGGCTCATGCATCGTCTGGTCGGCACGCTTGTCGATGAGATGATTGTGAATGCACTGCGACATCACCATTGCGAACACAATCCGATTCTCGTTGCGACTACGGTTCCCTCATGGATCGCCGCATCTATGGCCTGGAGAGCGAATACGGCATCACCTGCACGTTGAAAGGGCAACGTCGCCTGAGCCCCGATGAAGTAGCCCGCTACCTGTTTCGCAAGGTCGTTTCTTGGGGTCGCAGTTCCAACGTTTTCCTCGAGAACGGGGCTCGTCTTTATCTCGACGTCGGTTCTCATCCGGAGTACGCCACCCCTGAGTGCGACTCGATCTATGAAGCTGTCGTTCACGATCGAGCAGGGGAGCGGATTCTCGAGACTCTCGTCGTTTCAGCCGAGGAGCGTCTTCAAGAAGAAGGTATCCGCGGAACAATTCACCTCTTCAAGAACAACACAGATTCCGCTGGCAACAGCTATGGATGTCATGAGAATTATCTCACCAGTCGTAGCGACGACTTGAGCACTCACTCAGCTGTCTTGATCCCGTTCCTTGTTTCCCGTCAGATCTATACCGGGGCAGGAAAGATCGCACAGACCGCACGCGGTCCTGTGTACTCGATAACTCAGAGAGCAGATCACATCTGGGAAACGCTCTCCTCGGCAACGACTCGAAGTCGCCCGATCATCAACACTCGAGACGAGCCACATGCTGATGCTGAAAAGTATCGCCGCCTCCATGTGATCGTCGGTGATTCCAACATGAGTGAATACAGCACCTTTTTGAAGCTCGGCTCGACCGCTTGCATGCTGCGAATGCTGGAGGACCAGTTCGTCGTACTGAGAGACATGACCCTCGAGAATCCGATCCGAGCCATCCGCGACATCAGTCACGACATCACCTGTCGTCGAACGGTTCATTTGGCGAACGGTCGAGAGGTCAGCGCTCTAGACATTCAGCGGGAGTATTTGGATCGGGCCCTTCGTTACGCCGAGACGACCGGGTTCCCGCCGCTCGAACAGCGTGCCCTCGAGATGTGGGAGCACTGTGTCACCACCATCGAAAATGATCCGCTCAAGCTGGAGCGAGAGGTCGATTGGGTCATCAAACACAACCTCATGGTGGCCTATGGCAACAGACACGGAGTCGATTTCAGCGACCCCAGGATGCAGATGATCGATCTTCAGTATCACGACGTCATGCGGGATCGCGGACTCTTCCACAAGCTCGTTGACAAGAACATGGTGGAAACCCTGTGCGCAGAGGGTGACATTGTCACAGCAGTGGAGAATCCTCCGCAGACGACGAGAGCACGGCTTCGCGGTGAGTTCATACGTGCAGCAAAGGCCAAGAAGCGGGATTACACCGTCGACTGGGTTCACCTCAAGTTGAACGATCAGGCTCAGCGAACGGTGTTGTGCAAAGACCCCTTGAAGAGTCGTGATGAACGCGTAGACCGCCTCATCGCCTCCCTGTGAGCTCCCCTCGGCGCTAGGGAAAACCCTCACCGGTCCAGGTCGTGCGATACCGTGGCGACGATGGCTTCTGACGAATCGACGATGGAATACGACGGGGCAACCACTCGGGATGATCAGGACGAGGACGAAGGCGGCCGCCGACACGCAATTTTCATCGTGGCGGAATGGATTTTCGTCGTTGTCATTGCCATCGGTGCCGCATTTCTGATCCGCACGTTTCTTTTTCAGCAGTACTACATCGATGGCCCGAGCATGCAGACGACCTTGAAACCTGAGGATCGAGTGCTGGTGAACAAGTTGTCCTACAAATTGCATGATGTCAACCGCGGAGATGTCGTGGTGTTCGACAGGCTGAGCGGAACCAAACACGATGATTTGATCAAACGAGTGATTGCATTGCCAGGTGAGTCGATCGAGATCCGTAACTGCATCGTCTTCATCGATGGGCAGACGTTGGAGGAGCCGTACCTCGATGCGTTACAGCTCGCACAAACCGCGCCGAGTGAACGGTGTGGGTCACACGTGGACATGTCTGAGACGACCATTCCCGACGAACACGTTTTCGTCATGGGAGACAATCGTGTGCAGAGTTATGACAGTCGTGATTTCGGTTCGATCGAGATCGCCAAGATTCGTGGGCGGGCCTTCGTGGCGCTCTGGCCCTTCAATGCCTGGTCCTGGCTGTGACACGTCATGTCTCTGCAAGTGACCGTGCCGATCTCAATCCAAGGACTTTGAGACCCGCATCGACGCTTCCACCATTCGATCCGGATAGTCGCTGAATACTCCGTCGAGTCCCATTCGAAGTCCAGTTTCGATGACGTGATCGAATTGCATGTCCCACCCCAGGGCGAATCTCTCGAAACGATGGGCCAGGGTGACGAGCCCACCCGTCCAGTCGGTGTGGTGCATGTTCAAACAGTCGATACCGGCTTCGGCAAGTTGGGCCATTCGTCGTTCTGGTCCTTCTTTGATGCGGGCCAAGCGCGTCGAATCGACCAACTTGGCTGTTGTCAGGGTCCTCCACTGAGCAACGAGGCGCCAATCGTGGTGACACAGCCAGGTGCGTCCTTCGATATCGGGTCGAGCTGAACGAATGGCGCTGAGAGTGGCATGGGCGGCGTCGGGGTCTTTGACATCGAGGGACAGGTCGTAATCACCTGAACACGAGTGGAGCAGTTCCTCCAGCGTTGGAATGTGTTCGGGAAGATCCGCTCGAGCAACTTCGCTGATCGGAATCTTGCGACCACGCCTGCGCACGACACCGTCATGATCGAGAACAGCGAATCCGTCGGAGGTGACCCAAACATCACTCTCGAGACCTGAGGCACCAAGACGCAAACCAAGGTGAAAAGCCTCGATCGTGTTTTCAGGGGCGTAGGCCCGGGCTCCCCGATGAGCGAAAGTGATCGGATCGATCAAGGACGGTAAGCGTTGCTGCATCGCCTCAATTCTGACATCGCCAAGTCGTCGGGACAGCCCTCCAGAGCGTCCAAGTTCACCAGGCGGCCTGCTCTCGGGCTCGTCGGAGCGGGGACCGTCATTCCCTAGACTCCGTCAGATGTTCAATCTGTCGGGAAGCGAGGTCGTTCTGATCCTGCTCCTGGCACTGGTTGTCCTCGGGCCCGAGAAACTACCGGAAGCGATTCGACGATTCGGGCGGCTGTACGGCGAGTTGAAAAGGATGAGCAGCGGATTCCAAACGGAGTTTCGTTCCGCTTTCGACGAGCCCCTACGGGAACTGCGCGAGACCGCTCAATTGACCAAAGAAGCCGTGCAGCAAGCCTCAGTGTCCGTAGATCGAGGATTCACCGACCAAGAAGACGACTCCTCGCACATGACGAACTCGGACGCGTCTGTTGACCCTTCGCTAGTCCCAACCGATCCGGCGCAAGCAGAAACGCCTTCACCGGATGGACCATCGGAAAGAGACCCTCGAGTCGGATGAAGTTCTTTCGCCGTCGATCGAAGTCGAACAAGGGTGCTGGACGCTCCGGTGACGTCATGACTCTGACGGAACACCTTGCAGAGCTGCGATTCCGAATCGTTCGATCAATGCTCGCGATTTCGGTCGGAGTGATCGGAATTCTTGCGTTCTACGATCCCGTGCTGTCATTCATCCGCCAGCCTTACGACCGTCTGTGCGAGAGGCGTCCGGATCTCGTGACAGAGTGCGATCTCTTCTCACTCGGGCCACTCGATGGCTTCAACGCACGTTTGCGGATCTCCTTGTACGGCGGAGTGCTACTTGCTCTGCCAGTTCTGCTGTGGCAGATCTGGCGATTCATCGTTCCGGCCCTGCACGCCCGAGAAAAGCGCTACGCGATTCCTTTCATCTTGTCCTCGGTCCTGCTCTTTGCTGCAGGTGCTGCTCTGGCATATCTGACACTCGATCGCGGACTCGAGTTCTTGGTGGGATGGTCGGGATCCGATGTTCAGCAGGCGTATCAAATCACCAAATATGTCAGTCTGGTGGCGCTGATGGTGGCTGCTTTCGGTATCGGTTTCGAGTTCCCAGTCCTGCTGACGTTCCTTCAACTTGCCGGAGTCGTCACTCCTCGCCGTCTTGTGGCCAGTTGGCGCGTGGCCATCGTCTCAATTGTCGTTCTCGCTGCTGTGATCACACCGTCTGGCGATCCGGTGACCCTCATCGCTTTATCGATACCGTTGATCGCTCTCTACTTTCTCTCGGCCCTGCTCGGACACTTCTTGACCCGTGGCCGCTCGTCTGGCGAAGCCGCTTCGAACGGCCCGACATCGGCCGGCGCCGGCAAACCCCCAATCGAGGAGTGATGATCGAATCGTGATCTCGTCGGCATCGAGAGAGGAACTCTCAGCAGAGTTCGGATTCCCGCTCGACGACTTCCAAATGCGCGCAATCGACGTGTTGAGGAGTGGTGAATCTGTGGTGGTTTCGGCACCTACAGGTTCAGGCAAGACCGTTGTCGCTGATTACGCCATCAAACAGGCCCTTTTCCAAGGCGAGAGGGCGTTCTACACGACTCCGATCAAAGCTCTGTCGAATCAGAAGTTCAGCGATCTCGTGAATGCTCACGGGCGCGAGATGGTCGGTCTTCTCACAGGCGACAATGTCGTGAACCCCGAAGCACCCATCATCGTGATGACCACTGAGGTTCTGCGAAATATGTTGTACGCCCGCTCGGATTCCCTCGTTGGTCTTTCGACGGTCATTCTCGACGAGGTGCATTTCATCCAAGATGCATATCGAGGTCCGGTGTGGGAGGAAGTCATCATTCACCTTCCCCATGAGATACGACTGGTATGTCTATCGGCAACCGTGAGCAACGCTCCTGAAGTAGCTGAGTGGATGACGACTGTTCGTGGGGTGACTCGGTTCGTCATCGAGGAGAAGCGGCCAGTCGAACTCGAGATGATGGTCATGATCGGCGATCGCAGTGGCCAGGACTCCCTGCTTCCGATCTTTTCGGGAAGCAGCATCAACCCTCGGGTTCAGCGAATGGTGGAGAGTGTCTCGTTTCGCAAAGGAGCCAAACGCCAGACTGGACGTCGACCTCTCGTCACACCGCGTCGCATCGATGTGATCGAGGCTCTCAAGGCCGACGATCTGTTGCCCACGATCTATTTCATTTTCAGTCGACAAGGTTGTGATGAAGCGGCGGTCACGACTGCCAGGGATCTTCCGGCACTGACGACGACAGACCAACGTCGTCGAATTGCGGCGATCGTCGAAGAGAGAGTTCGAGATCTGAGCACCGAGGATCTCGATGTTCTCGGATATGACGGCTTCCGACATCGGCTCGAGTCAGGAATTGCTTCCCATCACGCAGGAATGGTTCCTCCGTTCAAAGAAGCAGTCGAAGCCTGTTTTGTCGAGGGCTTGATCCAGGTTGTCTTCGCCACGGAGACTCTTGCGGTCGGAATCAATATGCCTGCCCGTTCGGTAGTGATCGACAAACTGAGCAAATTCACGGGGGAGCACCATCAGTTTCTCTCTGCGGCTCAGTTCACCCAATTGACCGGGAGGGCTGGTCGTCGCGGTCTCGACGACAAAGGTCACGCAGTCTTGCTGTGGAGTCCTTTCGTCACGATCGAGCAGATGGCTGGTCTGGCATCGAGCAAAAGTTTCCGTCTCACATCGTCCTTTCGGCCCACCTACAACATGGCGGTCAACCTCGTTCGGGCCTATCCGCGTGACAAAGCTCGTCATCTGCTGAATCTCTCCTTGGCCCAATTTCAAAGTGATCGCGATGTCGTCAAACTCGAGTCGAAGGTCGAACGAAAGATGCAGGAGATGCGAGAGCATGAGTTGTCGCTGCACAGTCCTCATGGCTCACCGGAGGACTATTTGACGTTGGCGCAGTCCCAATCAGCTCGGCGGTCCACTGCATCTGTATCCGTGATCGATGATGCAATCAGTGCTCTGCGGCCAGGAGCTGTCATTCATGTCGACAAGGGTCGCTACACGGGCATGGCAACTGTGGTCTCGACGACACGTCGGGCACGTGGTTGGAAGGTCACGGCCATCACTTCACGAAAATCCCTCCTGCAACTGAGCAGTGAGGATTTTCCCGAACCACCAGTTCCTGTGGCGACGATCGACCTCCCTCAACCCTTCACTCCGACTCGACAGGACTACCAACGCAAAGTTGTCGAACGGATGGTGCGCTCTCTACGCAAGGGGAGAGTATCGGCATCCGGAATTCATCGAGAGTCTCGAGATGCCAGTGCGGACACTTCTGTGACATCGCATCTGATGAACGATTCCGACCTCGAGGATCGTTTGATCGAGGCTCAAAAGATTCTGCGCATCCGCAAAGAACTTCCCTTCCTTCAAGAACAAGTTGACAAACACACTTCCTCGATTTCTCGAACTTTCGACCGTGTTCTGGGCATTCTCGAACTCTGGGGCTATGTCGACAATTGGGAGCTGACGCCCAAGGGTGACGTTGTCTCCCGTCTCTTTCACGAGTCGGACCTTTTGGTAGCCGAATGTCTCCACCGAGGCCTTCTCGATGAACTCGAAGCTCCTGCATTGGCTGCGATGACCTCTGTTTTCGTGTACGAGCATCGAAGTTCGGATCCTCCGCCTGCACCATGGTTTCCCTCCAAGGAGGCTCGCTCTCGATGGAAGTCGATCGAATCCATCAGTTCGGATCTTCGGCAGTTGGAGATCCACAATCATCTGCTGCCTCATCGTTCTCCGGATCCAACGTACGTGTCGGTTGCCTATTCGTGGGCCGCTGGAGAGGGTTTTTCCGAGGTGATCGAATCCGAAGAGCTATCCGGAGGGGACTTCGTTCGAAACATGAAGCAACTCGTGGATCTACTTCGACAATTCTCTCTCATAGCTCCGTCGGCATCGACCCGTAGGGAAGCTCTCCGAGCAGGAGAGTTGATCATGCGTGGTGTCGTCGAAGCCTCGAGCACGATTTCTGAAAGCGCATGAGGGATTCGAGATGCCAGTCGTGAAATGCCAGTCGAGAAATGATGGTCGTGAACTGCCAGTCGAGAAATGATGGTCGTGATCTGCCAGTCGAGAAATGATGGTCGTGATCTGATGGTCGTGATCTGATGGTCGTGCGTCGAGGCGAGGAGTGGGGGACTTCAGGTGTTCCTTGTGCAACCGTGCCCGTCGCGTCGAGCGACGCAGATGCCAATCGACTCCTTCGCTCCGGATGCCGCGAGTTCATTGTCGCATTCGGAGACATGGCGCGTACGGTTGGTGCGGTTCGACCCACCGCTGCGAGCAATTTCCGACGATTACCCCTTGACCTCGTGAGGGTTTCTCTGATCGGCGATGATTCCAATGTGCTGCAGATTCCAGTCTTCAGCCATTGCCTGATCCGCTCTTCACCGTGGAGAGGTGGCATGTTGTCGGGTCCGATCATCGCCGTGTGCAACGCCCAATTCATTGGTGGACGAGACGTTGCTCCGCGCGGTCATCCCAATGACGGAAAGGTCGAAATCGTCGAGTTCGACTCTGCACTCAAAGTACGCGAGCGGCTTCAGATCCTGCGACGCATGCGGAACGGTTCCCACCTTCCCCATCCGTCGATCAGCGTTCATCAGATTGCGTCTGGAAGTGTGCATGATGCACGAGGAGTTCTCATCGTCGATGGAGTTCGCAGCGCACGGTTCACTCTGACGGGAGTCGAAGTCCTTCCCGACGCAATCACAGTGTGGGCAGCACTTCCATCGACGACGAATCCCACTCAACCCCAGAGGTAGACTCGTCGACGATGAAGTCCGACCTCACAGGAGAAGTCGACCGCTTGGCCGATTTGCTGTTCGAAGTGAGTCACAGCATCCATGCGCATCCCGAACTCAAGTACGAGGAGCATTTCGCTCACGATCTTCTGACTCGCACCCTTGCGGAGGCAGGATTTTTGGTCACGCCCCATGCCTTCGGACTTCCAACAGCATTCGAGGCAACAGCAGGGACCGAGGGACCTGAAGTTCTGATCCTTCTTGAATACGACGCTCTTCCCGGAATTGGACACGGCTGCGGACACAACATCATCGCAGCGGCAGGTCTTGGAGCCGCTTTGGCTGCATTCAAGTTGCTGGAGCACGTTCCGGGTCGGCTGCGAGTCTTGGGTACACCCGCCGAAGAAGGTGGTGGCGGCAAGATCGCCATGGCTCGAAATGGAGCATTCGACTCCGGCATTGCTGCGCTGATGGTGCATCCGGCAGATGCCGATCTGCTGTCGATGACGGCTATCGCAGTGCAAACCCTCGATGTCGTGTACGAAGGAGTTGCGGCTCATGCCGCTGCTGCTCCATGGGTTGGTCGCAACGCACTCGACGCTGCCGTTCTCGGTTACATGAACGTTGCCGCACTGCGCCAGCACATTCGACCCTCTGAACGTATTCATGGAATTTTCACCGAGTCGGGGGAAAAGCCCAATGTCGTTCCG
>JAULYE010000167.1:0-8819 GCA_032118015.1 Ilumatobacteraceae bacterium
AAGGAGCCACCGAGAAGCCAGGAGGTCGGCATGCCGAAATCGTCGCTCTCGACGCTGCACGACAGGCCCGAGCTGAGTTGCGCGGTGCAACAGCCTTCACAACTCTCGAACCGTGCAGTCATGTCGGTCGCACCGGACCGTGCACTGAAGCCCTGATCGATGCCGGGGTTGCACGGGTCGTCAGCGCGATCGCCGATCCCGATCCCCTCGTTGCTGGGCGCGGGATCGAACAACTCGACTCTGCTGGTGTCTCAGTCGACATTGGCTGTTGTGCCGATCGCGTCACGGAGCAATTGCGTCCATATCTGCATCACCGTACGACCGGGAGGCCTTTCGTCGTGCTCAAGATCGCTGCCACAATAGATGGACGGACAGCAGCAGCCGATGGTTCGAGTCAGTGGATCACGGGTGAGGCCACTCGCGTCGAGGCCCATCGTCTCCGGGCAGAGAGTGGAGCGATCATCGTTGGAGCAGGCACCGTACGCGCAGACGATCCTGCACTGACAACACGTCTCGTCGAGGGCCCATCACCACGTCGGATCGTTCTCGGAACGGCACCGTCCGACGCCAAGATCCATCCCTGTGAACAGTGGAGCGGATCTCTCGAGGCATTGCTCGATCAGCTGGGATCCGAACACGTGCTCCAGGTACTCGTCGAAGGCGGTGCCCAAGTCGCTGGTTCGTTCCACCGAGCTCGACTCGTCGATCGCTATGTGTTCTTCCTCGCGCCTGCCCTGATGGGCGGAGATGGCGCACGTCCAATGCTCGTCGGTCTCGATGGGACATCAATGGACGATGTGTGGCGAGGAACCCTCAGCAGCGTTCGCACATTGGGAGACGATGTCGAAATTGTGATCGACCCCCCTCTCTCGTCCAGACTTCATCAAGAGGAGACATTGTGACCAACCCCTTCGCCCCTATCGAAGACGTGATCGCCGCCATTGGGCGTGGAGAGATCGTCATCATTGTCGATGACGAAGATCGTGAGAACGAAGGCGATCTGATCATGGCTGCTCAGTTCGCCACACCGGAGAAGATTGCATTCATCATCAAATACACGTCCGGTGTGATCGTCGCTCCGCTGACGGGTGAGCGTTGTGACGACCTGCGACTACCACTGATGGTCGAGCACAACACTGAAAGCCACCGCACTGCTTTCACGATCTCCGTCGACTTGATCGAAGGCACGACCACGGGCATCTCGGCATCCGATCGTGCCGCGACCCTGAAGGCGCTTGCGGATCCCAATGTCGGCTTTGCAGCTTTCGCTCGACCGGGTCACATCTTCCCCTTACGTGCCCGAGAAGGTGGTGTCCTCAAACGAGCCGGTCATACCGAAGCCTCCGTCGACCTTGCCCGTCTCGCCGGTCTCGAGCCAGCAGGCATCATCTGTGAAATCACCAAAGATGATGGTTCCATGGCGCGGCTACCCGATCTCGTCGAATTCGCCCGTGAGCACGGACTGCTGCTGTCGAGCATTGCAGAACTGATCAAGTACCGGCGTCACAACGAAAAGCTCGTGACCCGCATCGGCCAGGCTCAGGTTCCCACCGAGTGGGGTGTGTTCACCTGTACGGCGTATCGCAGCGACCTCGATGACACCGAACACCTCGCCTTCTCCCTCGGCAATGTCGACGATGGCGAACCGGTGCTGGTGCGCGTCCACAGTGAGTGCCTGACGGGCGACGTCTTCTCCAGCCGCCGGTGTGACTGTGGACCCCAACTGCATTCAGCCATGTCTCTGATCGGCGCCGAGGGTCGCGGAGCGGTGGTCTATCTTCGCGGTCACGAGGGCCGAGGTATTGGTATCGGACACAAAATCCGCGCCTACTCGCTCCAAGATGGAGGCCTCGACACCGTGGATGCCAACACCGAACTCGGGCTTCCCATCGACAGCCGCGAGTATGGAATCGGTGCACAGATCTTGGCTGATCTTGGTGCTCGCAAGCTTCGGCTGATCACGAACAACCCCGCAAAGTACGGCGGCATCGAAGGGTACGGTTTGGAGATCGTCGAGCGGGTCTCATCCGATATCGCACCGACTCAAGAGAACCTCAAGTACCTGCAGACCAAACGAGATCGCATGGGACACCTCATCGATCTGCCGCTGAAGATCGACGAAGGAGACCAGTCATGACGCGGATCAACACGAGCCAGCACACACCCCAGGAATTGGACGGATCTGCTTTGTCGATCGCCATTGTGTGCGGGCGCTTCAACGACCACATCGTGTCCGAATTACTCGCGGGCGCACGCCGCGGACTTGCGCGTTGTCGCGTGCCGGACTCGTCGATCGACGTGGTGTGGGTGCCGGGTGCATTCGAGATTCCCCTCGCTGCAATCGCACTTGCCGGATCGGGTTCCTACGACGCAGTGATCACACTTGGTGCGGTGATTCGCGGTGACACGGCCCACTTCGAGTTCGTGGCTGGTGAATGTGCACGCGGAATCCAGAGTGCCCAATTGGAGACCGGTGTGCCGATCATGTTCGGTGTGTTGACCGTCGACACCAATGACCAGGCAGTCGTTCGATCCGGACCGGGTATCGACAACAAGGGTGATGAGGCCGCAGTTGGAGCCGTGGAGATGGGTCTGCTGGTCAATCGGATCGAGGAGAGCTACCCAGATCTCGACTGACGGCTCTCGGCGCCAACCGCGTCCTCACCGTCACAGTCTCTTCATTCCCACAGACACGTATGCGCGTGTCAAGAACATCTCAAGGTCGATCACTTCTCAAGACCCTCCCACTCATCGGCGCTGCCTCGACACTGATCGGCGTCTTGGGTCCCTCTGGTGTCGACGCCCTGTCTGAGCGGCAGATTGGTCGTCTCGACACTCTCGTGTTCCAAACTCCCCTCGACAATTTCCGACGGATCGCCTCACGTCGGTCCGGTATCGATGCAGTCTTCGACTGGTCCACGGACCACTGTTCGGCCCCTCTCGTGGGCAACACCGGCCGGTCATTCGACTTCACCACCTCGTGTCAGCGCCACGATTTCGCCTACCGCAATTTCAAGAAGGCTGATTCGGAGTCACCTCAGCGCGGACAATTGTGGAACAGCAGCGTTCGGCATCGCATCGATCTGCAGTTCCAACGAGACATGAGGGGCCATTGTTCTCAACGCGGGGTGACCGAACGCGCCACGTGTCGAGTGTGGGCGGAGGTTTTCTATCGCCTGGTTCGTATCGCTGGAGGCCCGTAGTCCAGACCCGTCACGGTGCACGCCAAGAGTCTCCGTTCAGAGTCTCTTGGCGTAGACACAAGTCGGCACGACCATGAGATCGTCCACAGCCGGTCCGATTTGCTCCTTCAGCACCTCGAATCCAGCTCTTTCGACCACTTGGCGAGACGCGAAGTTGTCTCGGGCGATGGTCGCAACAACGACGTCGACCTCGGTGCCCAACTCATTCCTGTGTCGTTCGATCTCATCACACACGAGGCGGATCGCTGCTGTCGTGAATCCCCGACCGCGAGACTGCGGAGCGATCCAATAGCCGATCGAAGCCGTGCCGTCTTCGATCTCGTGAATCGAGATGACACCAACAGGATCTCCGTTATTGACCGATTCGATCACCCATAGGGCGTACGCGTCCAACACCCCGTTGATGAAGTCGAGGGCATGCTCTCGTGTGTACGGTCGTGGCACCGTAGTCCAGCGCTGGATCTCGTCGTCCTGACACGCAGCCATCACCCAATCCACATCGTCGAGAGATGCCTCTCTCAGGACAACTGAGCTCACGTCACGACCCCATGGACCAGACAGAGCAACTCGTACAACATGCTTGCGGTCGCACCCCAGATCGTCTCGTCATCGAGGTAGAAGAAATACATCGCTCGCTCAGTTGTATCAGCCGACCGTTCGAATGTCCACAGTTCGTGAACGAAGGTGTCCTCGCGAATGAGTTCGGTCAGCGGCACCCAGAAGGCTCGGTCGACTTCTGCGCTGCTCAGGTGCAGATCGGTCCTGGCGTCGATCGACGCGATCACGGGAACGATGTACGAGCGGCTCACGAACGTCGACAGCGGGCTCAGTTCGGTGTGGACCGTGACATGGTGTGGGTCGATTCCGACTTCTTCCCACGTCTCACGCAGTGCAGCGTCGACGATGCTCTCCCCCTCGTCCGCGCGCCCTCCAGGAAAGCTGATTTCACCACGATGGTTGGTCATCGTTTTCGAACGTCGGGTGAGAAGGATTTCCGTGCCGAATTCACCTTCTGCAAGAAGTCCCATAACAGCAGAGATGCGCTCATCGGACCGCGGAGAGGAAGTCGCTCCGACAGAGGACACTCGTCGATCCAGATGTGAGCGGATCGCTGCGAGAGAAAAATCCGCCGATCGGCCCTGCCAGGCAGGGGGACCGGCAGGACGGCGGATCGACGGTTCGGGAATGATCTGGGACCCACCCGATCTCACTTGAACGGCCACACATCCTCGCAAAGATCTTGTCGATGTCACTCGTTCAGTGACGAGACCATGAAACTCAACCGACGCTTTGTGGCTGCCAGCCACTTTCTTTCAATTCACGCAGCAACTGATCGAGACCAGCCTTTTTCATGTTCGTCATCGTCTTACCCGGAGACTCTTCGCCACGCTCCCATGTGTCCCAAGCCTGGACGATTTTCGCCAAATCGGTTTCAGGACGTTCAAAGGTGGAAGACATGCGCCAAGTCTATGTCCGCCATTTGTCACGCGCTCTGCTGGCTAATGTGCCAGCGACGCGACCAGCACGGCGTCCGATCTCTTCGGGCCGATCGCGACCATCCAGTCCTGCTTGCCGTGCACGATCACTGGAGCGAGTCGTCGTGCTCGGTGAGTAATTGGTGTTCATCACAACGGTGACAAAGACGATCAGGCAGCACAGCTGCACGATTCGAGTTCCCAGATCGAGACCGGGAAGCGCTGTGGCCAGGACCCCGATGCCGACGAGAACGAAATCCAAAAGACGATGGACTCTTCTCCCAACGATGCGAAACGCCCCCAATGGTGCGTTCACGATCGCTGCATTGACAATGATGAGACCACCGAGAACTGCTGGAATCTCCGGTGAGGGACTTTGCAATCCAGACCCCACCAGTGCAGCACCGATGACATATTCAGCGAATTGATGCAGCCAGAACGGACGCTTGGCGGATTCGACCACCCGAGCAGACTACGACGCGTTGCCAGGTACACGAACGATGCTTCGCCTCCAACGAGATGCGTGAGGCGAATGAACGAAACGACCCCGGGATGAGATCCCGGGGTCATTCTTCGAACGTTTCATGATGTCCGACAGAGTCGGATTACATCATGCCGCCCATTCCACCCATGCCGCCCATGCCACCAGGCATGCCGCCACCAGCGCCAGCCTTTTCAGGCTTGTCGACGATCAAGCATTCAGTCGTCAACACGAGAGCGGCAATCGAGCCTGCGTTCTGCAGAGCAGCGCGCGTGACCTTGGCCGGGTCGATGATGCCGGCCTTGACCAAGTCGACGTACTCGCCTGTTGCAGCGTTCAGGCCGATCGAGCCTTTTTCGCTCTCCACACGCTGAACGACGAGAGCGCCCTCCATACCTGCGTTGTCGGCAATGTTGCGTGCCGGAGCGTCGAGTGCCTGCCACACGGTGAGTGCACCCGTGGCCTCGTCACCCGATAGCGAGTCGACGACCTTCTTGACAGCGGCACGAGCACGCAGAAGGGCCGTTCCACCGCCGGGGACAACGCCCTCTTCGATGGCTGCACGAGTCGCCGAGACGGCATCCTCGATACGGTGCTTCTTCTCCTTGAGCTCGACTTCTGTCGCAGCGCCGACCTTGATCAGTGCCACACCGCCGGCGAGCTTGGCGAGACGCTCCTGGAGCTTCTCGCGATCCCAGTCGGAGTCGGTGTTTTCGATCTCGGTCTTGAGCTGGCTGATCCGTCCCTCGACGTCGGCCTTGTCACCGTGACCATCGACGATGGTGGTCTCGTCCTTGGTGACGATGATGCGCTTGGCACGGCCGAGAAGGTCGAGAGTGACGTTCTCCAACTTGAGGCCCACCTCTTCGCTGATGACCTGGCCGCCCGTGAGCACAGCCATGTCCTGCAGCATCGCCTTGCGGCGATCACCGAAACCCGGCGCCTTGACGGCAACGGAGTTGAAGGTACCGCGGATCTTGTTGACCACGAGCGTCGCAAGAGCCTCGCCTTCGATGTCCTCGGCGATGATGACGAGCGGCTTGCCCGTCTTCATGACACCTTCGAGGGCCGGCAGAAGCGCCTGCACTGTCGAGATCTTCGAGCCGTACAGCAAGATGTATGGCTCATCGAGAACGGCTTCCTGACGCTCGGCATCGGTCACGAAGTACGGCGAGAGATAGCCCTTGTCGAAGAGCATGCCCTCGGTGAAATCGAGTTCGATTCCGAAAGTGTTGCTTTCCTCGACGGTGACAACGCCGTCCTTGCCAACCTTGTCGATGGCATCGGCGATGACATTGCCGATTGCAGCATCAGCGGCCGAGATAGTGGCGACGCTCGCAATCTGCGCTTTGTCCTCCACCTTCTTCGACAGAGCTTGAATGCTCTCGACTGCAGCAGCAATGCCCTTCTCGATTCCCTTTTTCATACCCATTGGGTTTGCCCCGGCTGCGACGTTGCGCAGTCCGAAGTGCACCATGGCCTGGGCGAGAACAGTGGCCGTCGTCGTACCGTCACCAGCGACGTCATTGGTCTTGGTGGCGACTTCCTTGACGAGCTGCGCACCGGTGTTCTCGAACGGATCGTCGAGTTCGATCTCTTTTGCGATGGAGACACCATCGTTCGTGATCGTCGGCGCACCGAACTTCTTGTCGAGAACGACGTTGCGACCCTTGGGCCCGAGCGTGACACGGACGGCATCTGCCAGTCGGTTCACACCGGCTTCGAGGGCGCGACGTGCCTCTTCGTCGAATTTGAGCATCTTGGACATGTGTCAGTTCCTCACTTCTCGACGATCGCCAGCACGTCACGGCTGGTCAAAATGAGGAGATCCTCACCGTCGATGGTGACTTCGGTGCCGCCGTACTTCGAATAGAGAACGGTGTCACCGGTCGAGATGGCGAGCGGGAAGTGCTCACCTTCGTCGTCGCTCCAACGTCCCGGACCCACTGCGAGAACGGTTCCTTGCTGGGGCTTTTCCTTGGCGGTGTCGGGGATCACGAGACCGGAAGCGGTGCGCTCCTCGGCTGCGTTGGGCCGGACCACGATGCGGTCATCGAGGGGCTTCAGGTTCATGGTGTCGAGCCTCCGTGGCTAGATAGTGCTGTCGGATGATTGTCAGGACGAATCCTGGGCCGGCGGGATGATTAGCACTCCCGACTGCCGAGTGCCAAGGCTAGAGGCGCGACCGGGTCGTTAGCAACCGACCAGCGTGAGTGCTAATCCGATCCGGGCACGGAGATTCCGCAGGAATATCAGCCACAGGAACATCAACACCGGAACATCAACACAGGGCAACTTGTCGAGTCGGGCTGATCTAGCTGCGACCGATTGCTTGGCCGAGTCCGGCACAGACATCGACGATTCGATCGAGCGGAAGTCCGATCACCGCATCGAGCGGTCCCTCGATGCGCTCCACGAAGCGGGAGCCGCCGCCCTGAATCGCGTAGGCGCCAGCCTTGTCCAGCGGTTCGCCTGTGGCCACGTACTCGTCGATCTCAGCAGACGACATCTCACGGAACTCGACTTTCGTCGTCACCACCTCGACATGTCCGGTCCATTCGACACTTCGACACCCTGGGGTCGCCACTGCAACAGCGAACCCGGTGTGGACCCGATGTTCACGACCGCTGAGCATCGCCAACATGTTGCGAGCATCACTCACATCGACAGGTTTGGCGAGAATGAGCCCCCGACCGCTGACATCTGCCACCTCGACCGTCGTATCGGCAGCGATCACGATGGTCCCGACACTCGATGTGTCGAGGTGCTTCAACACCGCATCGAGTTTGGTCGACGCGAGCCGGCGCACGTACCCCTCAGGCGACTCACCCTCGTGTACGGACTCGTCGACGTCAGGAACGACAACGCGCGGTTCGACGCCAATGCTGCGCAGCAAGTCCAGGCGACGCGGCGAACCCGATCCGAGAACGACAGTCGACTTCATCCGCCAGATACTGCCATCACATCGTCATCGTCTGGAATCGTCATGTCGTCGAGGTTGTTGCGGTAGCCCTCAGGAAGAGCGACTCGTATCGGTCCACCGGACTTACCGCGTCGCAGACTTTCTCCTCCAGGCACCACCTGGAGATCGGCCCCATAGCGCTCGATCATGCCGTCGAGCAGTGCATCGATGTCTTCGACTGTGTGAGCTGTCGCCAGCAGATGTCGGATCTCGCCGCCGACTGGATAGCCCGTCAAGTACCAAGAGACGTGCTTGCGAAAATCCCGGACACCGCGTGGCGAGATGGTTGGAGACGCCTTCCCATCGCTGAGTAGCCGGGTATCAGGACCGAAGTGGTCATCAAGAGCACGAACGTGGCGCTTCATCACGTCGACGACAAAGCCGAGCAAAGGCGGTGGTGAAACGTCTCGCCCTTCGAATGCATCGACCAGATCACCGAACAACCACGGGCGTCCAAGGCACCCACGACCGATGACGACACCGTCGCACCCGGTTTGATACATCATCTCCACGGCATCGTGAGCAGTCCAGATATCACCATTTCCAAGTACTGGAATCGACGTCACAACTCGTTTGAGCTCAGCGATTGCATCCCAGCGAGCATTGCCGCTGTAGTGCTGCTCTGCCGTGCGCGCGTGCAAGGCGATTGCAGCGATGCCTTCTTCTTGGGCGATTCGGCCCGTGTTCAGATACGTGAT
>JAULYE010000168.1:0-1755 GCA_032118015.1 Ilumatobacteraceae bacterium
CTCGGTCGGTCGAGTACCAGCTGGCTATCTCTATGTCGACGGAATCGTTGGCGACGTCGGCCAGGGGGTGTTGCGCGATCGCAAAGTTCTGGCCGAAGAAGGTGTGGTCGTTGTCGTGGTGACGGTCGATGTCGGCAGTGGAAAAGTGATCACCGGTCCTGAGATCATCACTCGTGGCTGGGTGTATGCGCCAGAGGCCGAAGATCTTCTCGATGAAGCGTGCGATGTCGTGGAAGCGGCAGTGGAGAAAGCCCTGGCTGCGGGTGTACGCGATGTCGAGAGCCTGGAAAAGGATGTCCGCCGTGCAGCAGGGAAGTTCGTCAACGAGCGCACCAAGCGCCGACCGATGATCGTCCCTGTCGTCATGGAAACATGAGGTGGTCGTGACGGGTCGAACTGGACGGCGCCAGTTTCTCCAGTTGGCATCGCTCATCATCGCTGCGGCTGCATTCGGTGTCGTATCCGGATGCTCAACAGCGGAGACCTTCGAAGATCTCGAGATCGACTTGATCGATGAGGCGATCGAGGCAGTGGAGGTGCATTTCGCGGCTTCACAGACTTTCTACGAGATCAATGCAACATCAGATGGTGTCAATCTGTTCGTCAGCGTGAACGGTTCTGATGGCAGTCCCTCCGTTGTGCAGGCGCGGTACACGGCATCTGGAGGACTGTTGGTTTCCGATGAAGCCGTTGGAGCGGATGGGGCAGTGTTCGCCCGTTCAGCGGTGGACTTCGAGGTAGACACGATCCTCGACGCTGCCCTTGAACAACTGGGATCATCACGACCGCGCGTGTTCATCATCACCGCCGCAGCAATTGCAGACAGCTCGCAATCCCTGAGTGAGCGTGTCGATTATCGGCTCGTGATGGAGTCCGAACGAGGTGGGCGACTAGTGGTCCTGGTGTCGAAAGATGGATCGATACTCGGTTCCGACGTGATCGATTGACCTGATTGGCCAGTGGGCCATTGCTAGCGTTCCCTTGATGTCTCCATCACGATCGCGCTCGAAAACGTCGACGACTCGAAGTCGTTCAGCGTCGCGCGCAACGCCGGCCCCTCAGCCGAAGCGTTCGGGGGCTGTGTCACAGGAAGTGCGGAGCGCTGTCAGTGGACGAGAGCACGAGTTTGCGGCGATCGCCCTGCTCCTTCTCGGCGTCCTTGTCGGATTGGCGGTCTACATACGTCTTGCCGGGCCTGTTGGACAAGGCGCGGATACGGGTTTAGGTGCAGTGCTCGGACTCGGTCGCTACGTACTGCCTCCCATCTTCATCGCCATCGGTGTTGCGTTGTTGCGCGGTGAGCGATCTCCGAGCCACATCAGACTTTCTGTCGGCTGGGGTGGGATCGTTCTGGCAGTTCTCGGAGTGTTGCACGTCGTGCGCGGTCCAAGGTCCTACACCGGCATCGACGAAGTCGAACGGGCCGGTGGTTGGGTCGGAGCTGCCTTCGGCGAGACACTGCGTGCACTCATTGGTCCAGTCGGAGCGGTACTGATCTTCGTGGCTGTGGCAGTTGGTAGTGCTTTGCTGTTGACGAACCTGGGGCTGAAGGCCATTTTGTTGGCGATTCGAGACGTGTCGTTGGGTGCATTCCGCGGTGTGTCCGATGCCAGCGGTCGAATGTGGGAAAGGGCTTCGATTCTGTCGGAGAGCCATACCGACTCCGAGGATGTCGACGCAGAGGACGACCAGGACGATTCGTCACAATCCAGTATCGACATCGACGACGAGATCGACATAGATGATGAGGTCGAC
>JAULYE010000169.1:0-7689 GCA_032118015.1 Ilumatobacteraceae bacterium
CCAGTTGACGATCTTGACACCGGTGGGAACTGCGATGGCCATTGTGGCAAGTGAGAACACGGTGACCGAGACGGGACCCAGACCCGACGCGAACATGTGGTGCGCCCACACGCCCCAGCCGACGAAGCCGATGGCTGCTCCGGACATGGCCACGATCGGATAACCGAACAATGGCTTCTTGGAGAAAACGGGGATGACTTCGCTGACGATGCCGAAGGCCGGCAGGATCAAGATGTAGACCTCGGGGTGGCCGAAGATCCAGAACAAGTGCTGCCACAACAGCGGATCAGCACCCGATGCGACATCGAAGAACGTGGCATCGAACGAGCGCTGGAACATCAACAAGAACAGCGCCACGGTGATGACCGGGATCGCGAACAACAATAGGAACTGGGTCACCAGGATCATCCAGGTGAAGATCGGCATACGCATCAACTTCATGCCCGGGGCACGCATGTTGAGAATCGTCACGATCAAGTTGATTGCACCAGTCAGCGACGCAATACCGGTGATCTGGAGTCCGAGGCCCCAGAAGTCGATGCCATGGCTCGGTGAGAACAATGTGCTGCTGTTCGGGGCATACATGAACCATCCACCGTCTGCTGCCCCACCGAGGAACCACGACGTGTTCAAGAAGATGCCCCCGAACAGGAAGCACCAGAATCCGAACGCGTTGATGCGCGGAAAGGCGACGTCGCGCGCGCCGATCTGCAGCGGGATGAAGTAGTTGGCGAAAGCTGCAGCCATCGGCATCACGAAGAGGAACACCATGGTTGTGGCATGCATCGTGAACATCTGGTTGTACTGATCGGCACTGAGAACATTGCCATCAGGCCCGATCAGCTGCAGACGAATGAGAAGGGCCTCGAGACCACCTACGATGAAGAAGAAGAACGCGGCCACTCCATACATGATGCCGATCTTCTTGTGATCGACGGTGACGATCCAGTCCTTCCAACTGTTGCTGGCAGCAGGACGCTTGAAGACGCCGAGAGCTTCGCTGGGCACGACTCCAGCTGGAGCCACCCCCGCAGGAGCAACTTCGGTCGAGGGACGTTCGATGATGGCCATCTTGATTTCTCCTCTTTACTTCCGCTCGAGCAGATAGGCGACGAGAGCATTGATCTGATCTTCGGTGAGACCCAGTGCCGGCATACCGCGATACTTGCCATCGGTCGCTGCCAACTTGGTCGGATCGGCGTACATCGGCTTCTTCTCTGGAGCATTGCGCAACCACTCGCGCAGATCCTTCTGATTCAGGCAGTCCTCGGACACACCTGCGAGATACTTCGCTCCGAACTCCTCTGCACCCGCGTTCCAAACGTCGCTACGACATCCGGGACGCAACAGATCCCATGTCGCCCCGGCAAACGTGTTACGAGTCATCAGATTCGTCAGGTTCGGCGCAGCTCCCGAAACCATGTACTCCTCGGGAGCAGACACGATCAGACTGCCGTCATCGTTCTGAAGACCGTTGACCTGATGGCAACGACTGCACTGTTGGATGTACACGCTTTCACCTTCAGCAGCCAAGGTGCCCTCGGCAGGTGGTGTGTAGGCCTCGAGCTGATTGGCAACCCAAGCGTCGTAATCAGCACGCCCAAGAACGATCGTCTCCATGCGCATATAGGCATGAGAGAGACCGCAGAACTCGGTGCACTGACCAGCGTAGATACCTGGTTGGGAACCTTCGAGTCGCAACAGATGGACACGTCCAGGGACGCTGTCCTTCTTCCCGTTCAATTTGGGGATCCAGAAGGAGTGGATGACGTCACGGCTCGTGAGCCGCAGCAGAACCTTTGTGTCCTCAGGGATGACGAGTTGACCCGATGTCACGATCGGCTCGGCGATCCCGAACTGTTCGGCATTGGAGCCCGTCGCCGGATAGTCGTACTCCCACCACCACTGTTGACCGGTGACGTTGATGACCATCTCCGTGTCATCGGTCTTCGCGAGTTCGAAAATGGTTCCAACAGTCGGAACACCCACACCAATGAGGATGAGAACAGGGATCACCGTGAGTGTGATCTCCAGAGCAGGCTTACCGTGTGTCTGCTCCGGAATCGACTGACCGCGGTCGCGGTAGCGATAGACGACCCACGCAATTGCGGCGAAGACGATGAGGCCGACAATTCCGGCAACATAGAAAATCGGGCGCTGGAGATTGTCGATCTTTTCGGCATTGGGTCCAGCAGGTTGCCACGTGTCCTGCGGCGCATCCTTTGCGCATCCACCCAGGAATGCACCAGCGGCAACAATCAAAGCCGCCTTCACGGCACTGCTGCGACGACGCACGGTCCTCATCGAGCCTCCTCGTTCCTTCACGTCATCCACGGTACTCATCGTCCCCATTCACTTCTCCTGGCCAGGTCCGGTGACTCACGACACCAAGACCTCGACTGCAGTTCCCTCGAGACCGGGAACAGTGATCGCATACGGCTCCGAACTGGCGAACGACGGCTTGGGAACGCTGACCACGACTGACTGCTGGTTGCCCTTTTCGATCAATGATGTACAGGCCTCGAGAGCTGTTTCGCGCTCGACACCACCACCAAGATCCTCGATCACCGTGCCATAGGTGAGAACCATTCTGTGCTTGGCCGGATCCTCATTGCGGAAGATGATCAACGAGGGGTTTGCGCGCTGCAAGGTGATGCTCGTCAACTCACCCGAGAAACCGTCCTGGGTCGCTGTCAGCTTGCCGTCCTTGAGAGTGACGATGGCAGCCACACTGCTCTTGGCACCCACCGAGCGTGCAGGCTTCTTGTCGGAGTATTCCGCTTCGATACCACAGGCGCGGTGAGCGAAGTGATCCTCCACGGCCGCCTCGACGAGTTGTTCGCGCTCACCGTCGAGGGCGAGAGCAATGCCAACTGCCGACAGTCCTACGAGAACGATTCCGCACACAGTGGCGATGAGATTGCGGCTCGTTCCTCGCTTGATCGAGAACATGGCTCCCACGAACAGAATCAAAGCACCGGCGATACCGAACACGATCGGTCCAGCTTCTTTCGACAGAGACAGCATGATGCGCGAGAAGGACAGCACCACGATCGCGAGGATCAGCGATGCAGCAATGGGAATCTCGAGAGGGTGAACCACCCACGAGCGAATCTTTTCGTTGTACGCCGAGTTCGACGATGCCCGATCGGCCCAGTTCGACACCATCCATTCACCGAGCATGGCAAAGACGAGAGCAATACCGACTTTGAAGATTCCTGGAGAACTGACGAGACCCACGATCATGAAACCGAACGACAGAGCGGTTCCCAGCGGCCACCAGCTGCGACCCACTGTGCGCCGAGCTGCAGGAGCCGTTGCATGTGCGGCAGTCTCTGTCGACAGGACATGACCGTCACGAATGAACGACGAGATGGCTCCGAAGAAGATGAGTGCTGTGGCAAGTGAAGCCAGTGCAACGACGCCGATCGAGCCGCCGCCGTTGGCGATGAACCAGACGATGCCGGCAACGATGGAGAGAGTTCCGAGGCCGTAGAGGAGTTTGGATCCGGTGGTGATCATGCGTTTCGTCCCGTCACTTCTGCACGTAGATGACGAACCAGACAGCAGTGAAAGCCGCTGTCAGGAAGTACCAATAAAGAGCGTGTGACGACACCACTTCCAATTCCTTGGTGCGTCCACCGAGATACCGGAAAGCCGCAACCGCAGTGAAGATGACGCCGGCGATGACAAGAAATGCCATGGACGCAGTGGCTGCGTAGAACATCGAGTGGAAAGCACCATCGCGAGCACCCACTCCCATCTCGGTCCAGATGAAGATCTGAGCGTTGAACGCAGCAAGTCCGATGATTGCCGTCATTCCAAGGGCGATACTCGTATGCGTCTTGTCCTGGCGTTTGGCCGAGTAGACGGCCCACTGAGCCATGACACACGCCACGCAGAACGCAATGAGCATCATGTTCGCTGCCACTTCGGGAACGATCACGTTTTCCGGCATCCAGTCCCTGATGAAACCGCGCTTCGCGGATTCACGCACTGGCGCCTCGGCTCGGAATTGGAGCCAGGTCGCGAGCATCCCTCCGATGAGCATGGTTGCCGCGGTACAGGCAATGGCGGTACCGAGGAAGATCTGGCGGCGAGGTGCCGGTTCAGCTGCTGCGGGCAGAGCGAGCATCAGGCTTCCTTCCCAGTCGAAGAGGCCTTCATATCGGCCAGCGGTTCGGGTGAATTGACGACGAACACATCGGCGAAGTTGTCCGCCGGAGGAGGAGACGACGTCGCCCACTCCAGAGTCGTGCCATCCCACGGATCGTCGCCAGCGGACTCACCGGTCAGGAAACTCTTCACAGCGAGAGCGATGAACGCCACAGTTGCGAGCAGCATCAACAAGAAGCCGACGGCGACCAAGGCATTCCACAGTTCTTGTGGGCCGCTGTAGGAAAATCCATTGAGGCGCGCGGCAGGCTGATCAGCGAAGCCAGCGATCATGTAGGGCAAGGATCCAAGAATGGTGCCGAGGAAGGCGACGAGGGCAAGTGGGATCGCAGCCTTGTCGGAGATGCGACGTCCCCACAACTTGGGACCCCAGTAACACAAACCTCCAAAGGCGACACAAGCAGAGCCGAACGTGATGCCGACGTATTCGCCGGTCTCGAAGATCGTGCCTGCCAAACCTGCATCTTCGATCGTGCGCAGGATCGTTGCCGCAGCACCTTCGAGAATGCCGATCAGACCGAGGACCACGAACACGAGGGGCGCAGCAATACGCGGCTTGCCTTCCTTCAAAGAGACAAGGACGAGCCCGACGATCGCGAGGATTCCCACGACGGGAAGAACGTTCAACAAGAAGAACGGCAGCAGATCGGCGATCTTGGTTCCCAAACCGCTGAAGAATCCGTCACCTCCCCACGGAAGGGTCACGGTCGTCTGCGTGACAGCGCTGACGCCGGCGATCGCCACGATGCCCACGAGAACGAAAGCAATCGATCGCTCGACCAAGCGGCGGCGTGTGAGCACCGGCACTGCGTCGAGCGCAATACCGAGCGCCGGAATCGCCAAGAGATAGGTGAAGGGCTGCGAGGTCGCCCAGCCAATCCACTCGTTGACACCTTTGTTGCCCCCGAAACCGGCGCGGGCGTAACGGTGATCGACGTAGACGTAGACGGTGGTACCGATCAGGACCGGCACCGTGACCAGCAGCGACACTGATGCGACGAACGACGACCACGAAAACAGCGGTGAGCGCAGCAGTCCCATACCTGGAGCACGAGATGTCAGAGCAGTGACGGAGATGGAGGTGGCTGTCATCAGCACACCGAGCAACATCACGATGTAGGCCGCTAGGTAGAGATCGACAAGATCCGAGTTCCCTCCACCAGGACCGCCGTTGCCGATGATCGATGCGATCATCAATCCCAAACCGGTGAGCCACATCCAGAATCCGCCTGCAGCAAGACGTGGGAAAGATATCGAGCGTGATCCGAGCTGCAACGGCACGATCGCAACCGCAAGACCGAGAAGCAGCGGCAGAACTCCGCCGAACGTGAGCAGGTTGCGCGCGATGGCGAGAACTTGTGTAGCCGAGTTTTCATCGAGAATCTGGTAGCTCTCGGCGTCGACACGTTCGAACCCAACAAGAACAGCGAGAACGAGTCCGATGAGCAGACCCGTCAGCCCGGCTCCGATGTGGAGGCGACCGACAATTTTGTGGTCGGCCGATGACACCCATACCGCAACGGTCGGGGTTGCAGCGGCGGATGTCGATGCTGAAACGTCAGCAGCGTGGTGCGTATCAATTGATGTCATTCGAAATGGCTCGCTTCACGCGCAACGAGAGGAGACGAACTCCTCGAGGGTCACAGAACAATTTCCAGAAAGGACATTATCCCCTATGGTCCTGACCGACCGAAATCCCAGGCGATCCCAAGCGCACAAGGGTCGGGGCATACGTGCAACTCAGGACCCATTGCTGACCACCACATCGACCGCCATGGCTACGAACAGGACGGTCACGTACGTGATCGAGAAGGCGAAGACCCGCATCGATCGACCCGGGGAGGGGTTGAGCCCGAGAAGGACCACGCTGGCGAGGAAACCCGCACCAAGCACCCCTGCTGAGACCATATAAATGAGGCCGAGACCGGCAACCGGTCCGAGGATCAGAGTCGTCGCCGTCAACAGGACCGTGTAAACGAACATCTGGCGGACGGTTTCGCTCATCGAAGCCACCGTGGGAAGCATCGGAACATTGGCCGAGCGGTAGTCGTCGGCATGGCGAATGGCAAGGGCCCAAAAATGTGGTGGGGTCCACAGAAAAATCGCCACGAACAAGATGATCGGCTCCCACGCCAACGAATCCTGCACCGCTGCCCAACCCACGAGCACGGGTACAGCTCCTGCTGCACCGCCAATGACGATGTTCTGACGGCTCGTCCGCTTGAGCCACAGCGTGTACACGAACACATAGAACAATGTGGCGCTCAGAGCCAGAACGGCTGAGAGCAGATTCGCCCCGACCCAAAGGACAGCAAAAGCCAGCACCTCGAGGACGACTGCAAACACCATCGCATGGGACGGCGCGATCAGACCCGTCACAAGTGGCCGCATACGAGTGCGCTCCATCAAAGCGTCGATATCCCGGTCGACGACCATGTTGATGGTGTTGGCTCCACCAGCGGCAAGAGTTCCTCCGAGGAGCGTGATCAACACGAGGTCCCAGGCAGGCCAGCCATCAGCGGCGAGCACCATTGTCGGCACCGTTGTGATCAGCAGAAGTTCGACGACTCGTAACTTCATCAAGGCCACGTAGCCGCCGAGAAGCGTCGTGGGCTCGCGCCGAGAACCATGAGCGACCACGCCACCCGGTGCGAGGCGTGACGGAACCAGGGGGCGCGATCCGACGGACATCAATGACGATCGTATGGGGGTGCGAAACGGTCCACAAACCGCGACAATGAGACTGTGAACTTCAAAGGCGTGACTCTCGTCGCCGCCGCCCCCTCGACGATCGAGCGGCCACGCGTCGACGAAGAGAATCGAACCGACGATGCCACCGATCAGCCTTGGATCGTGCTGGTGTGGAACGACCCGATCAACCTCATGAGTTACGTCACTTTCGTGTTCCAAAAACTGTTCGGCTACAGCCGTGAAAAGGCAACCGAGTTGATGCTCGATGTGCACCACAAGGGAAGAGCTGTGGTTTCGAGTGGAAATCGGGAAAAAGCCGAGATGGACGTCTATCGCCTGCACGAGCACGGGTTATGGGCGACCATGCACAAGGACGGCTCCGGGGACGAGCCCCACTGACATGTTCCGACGTCGTTCACCCTTCGAACTCACCAAGAACGGGTACCGCTGCAATCTCGATACCGACGAGATGCACCTCATTCGACGTCTCGTCGGCGAGGTACGCGAACTTCTGACCATCACGCCTCCCGACGATCCCAAGATGCAGCGGCTGTTCCCTCCCGCCTACGACCGAGCCGAAGACACCGAAGCCAACTCCGACTACCGACGCCTGATGCGAGACGAACTCGTTGCCAGTCGACTCGAATCGCTGTCGGTGATCGATGAGTTGTTCGGTGAGCCGGATGCGGGTGACCCGGACTCCCGTGATGCGGATTCGAGCCGGGCGCGCTCTCGAAAGGCGCCGGCCAGCTCATCGCTGTCGATGACCGAGGATCAACTCCATGCCATTGCGAAATCGTTGAACAGCGTGCGTCTCATTCT
>JAULYE010000170.1:0-4968 GCA_032118015.1 Ilumatobacteraceae bacterium
GCCGACGTCGCCAACCGGTTCGCGCCCGAGCATCTGCAGCTCGTCGTTGATGCATCCCTCGAACAGCAGACCCTCGAACTCCTCATCCACGCTGGCGAGATCTTGATCGGACAGTCGACGCCGTTCGCCGCGGCCAACTTCTTGATCGGATGTCCGGCTTCGTTGCCCACGAACGGATTCGCTCGTGTCAACGGGGGAGTCACCGTCGATGCCTTTTTGAAGCGCACTGCGGTCGCGCGTGCAAGTCGCAGTGCCCTCGAACGACTGTCACCGTCGATCGTGGCCTTGGCAGATGCCGAAGGCTTTTCAGCTCACGGAAATGCACTGCGCAACAGATACTTGGAGTCCTCATGAGTCGGGCGGTGATGTGGTTCCGTCGCGATCTGCGTCTCGGAGACAATCCCGCTCTCATGGCAGCGTTGGCCGAACACAACGAGGTCGTGCCGCTGTTCGTACTTGACCCGGCATTGCTCGATGTGTCCGGTGCGCCACGGCGTACCTATCTGATGAGTGCCTTGGGCAATCTCGATGAGGCCATGGGTGGTGCGCTCGTGGTGCGGTCTGGGGATCCTCTCGAGGTTGTTCCACAAGTTGGCGAAGAGGTCAGTGCCGATTGTGTGTACATGGCTGGTGACTTCGCTCCCTATGGCATGCGCCGTGATGCATCTGTGCGTGCACGACTCGAAGCCGCAGGTCGTTCCATGCGCGTTGTCGGCTCTCCGTACGCCGTCGATCCGGGAACAGTGATGAAAGACGACGGATCGTCGTATGCGGTGTTCACGCCCTTTTCGCGGCGATGGCTCGAATGCGGTTGGAGCCAACCCATCGATGCGCCGTCGAATCCGTCGTGGTGTGGACGAGGTCACGTGTCAAGTGATGCGGTGCCCTCGATCCCCGAGTTGCCGTTCGATTTGCCGCCATCGAGTGAACGAGGTGTTCACGACCAGTGGGCCGAATTTCGCGATCGGGGAGACGACGGACTCGACGGATATGCCGAGCGGCGCAATCTGCCCGGTGTTCCAGGCTCCAGCCGATTGTCGACTGCATTGCGGTGGGGTCTTGTGCACCCGCGTCAACTACTTGTCGATCTGCAGTCGGGCAAGTCGCACGATTCGTATCGCAGTGAACTTGCGTGGCGCGAGTTCTACGCAGACGTCTTGCATCGTGTTCCCGAATCGAGTTGGCGCAATCTCAATCGCAAATTGGATGGCATTGAGTTCGATACCGGACCCGGAGCCGATGAGAAGTTTGCTGCCTGGTGTCGCGGTGAAACCGGTTATCCCATCGTCGACGCAGGCATGCGCGAATTGCTCTCCACGGGTTGGATGCACAATCGCGTGCGCATGATCGTGGCCAGTTTTCTCGTCAAGGACCTCCATCTGCCGTGGCAGTGGGGTGCCAAGTTCTTCATGCAGCACCTGGTGGATGGGGATCTCGCGAGCAATGCCCACGGCTGGCAATGGACGGCAGGAACCGGGACGGATGCCGCACCGTATTTTCGGGTCTTCAACCCGGTACTCCAGGGGGAGCGCTACGACCCCGATGGGGACTACGTGCGCCGGTTCGTGCCGGAACTCTCGGGCCTCCCCGCCGGCTCGATTCATGCCCCTTTCGATTCCAAGCGCAAAGGTTCCGGTGTGCCTCTTGGATATGTGTCCCCGATCGTGGATCACAGCGTCGAGCGTGATGTGGCGCTTGCCCGGTACAAGGCCCTGGACTGACCGCTCGCCTTTCCCAGATATCCTGCCGATGTCATGCTTGATGATCGAAAGACCGCCATCCTTCGAGCCGTCGTGCAGGAATACATCGGCACGGGCCAACCAGTCGGCTCGACGCATATCGCCAATGCCCCTGAGATCAATGTCTCGCCGGCGACGGTACGCAACGAAATGGCCGTCCTCGAACAAGAGGGTTTCCTCGCCCAGCCCCACACATCTGCCGGTCGTGTGCCGACCGACAAGGGATATCGCTTCTTCGTCGATCACCTGACGCATCCCGGTCGTCTCGATGATGTCAAGGTCACGCAAGTTCGCCAGTTCTTCGACGGCGCACATGGACGCCTCGAGGAACTCTTGGCTCGAACCTCGCATCTCGTCGCAGGTCTGACGAACTATGCCTCGGTGGTGCTCGGACCAAAAGTGGAGCGTGCCGAAGTTCGTAATGTGCAAGTCGTCGGTCTTTCTGCGCGTCACACTCTGGTGGTCGTCGTGATGTCCAACGGTGCAGTCGAAAGCGAGCACCTCGAGCTCGAGGCAGATGTGCCCGAAACACGTTTGACAGCTGCAGGAATGCATCTGCAGAAATACCTCATCGGGCGAAGCCTGGCAGATGAGATCGATCTCGTGTCGAGTGGTGACGCGTCCGTGGACGCCATCTGCACGAAGGCCGTAGCAACTCTGCGTCGAGTCGACGCAGACGATCCCGTGTTCGTCGGTGGGGCAGCATCGATGGCCTCGGCATTCGAAGCAGTCGATGTCGTGCGGCAGGTTCTGCAAACACTAGAGCAGCAGTACCTGGTGGTGACGCTGGTGCGCGACATTCTCGATCGCGGGCTCAGTGTGTCGATCGGCGCCGAGCACGGAATCGAGCCTCTGGCGAATTGCTCCGTAGTAGTGGCTCCTGTCGTTGTCGATGGTGAGCAGATGGGCACCGTCGGAGTTCTCGGTCCGACGCGGATGAACTATCCCCAAGCGCTGGCGACTGTCGAAGTCGTGTCCGAGCGTCTGGGGCGTCGTCTCGGCGAGGGGTGATCGCAGTGGCCGATTACTACGAACTTCTCGGCGTCGACCGCAGCGCATCTGCCGACGAAATCAAGAAGGCATATCGCGTCCTGGCGCGCCAGTTGCATCCGGATGCGAATCCGGGAGACGAGTCAGCTGAGGACAAGTTCAAACAGGTCGCTCAGGCCTACGAGGTGCTGTCTGATCCGGAGAGCCGGGCGCGCTACGACCGCTTCGGAGAAGCCGGTGTCGGCGGTGCGGGAAGCGGTGACGTCTTTGGCGGTGGAGGCCTCGGGGACATCTTCGAGTCGTTTTTCGGAGGTAACCCGTTCGGTGGTGCACGCGGCCCAGCAGGACCACCACGAGGACAAGACCTCGAAGTAGTCGCGGATCTGACATTCGAACAGGCCGCTTTTGGTGCAACCGTGCCGGTCCAGATTCGCACTGCAGTGGTGTGCGAAGACTGTGAGGGCACAGGTGCTGGAGCAGGGACGAAGCCCGTGACATGCGTCGACTGCGACGGTCGCGGCCAGGTCCAGCGAGTTCGTCAGAGCCTGCTCGGACAAATGGTGACATCACAGGCATGTCAGCGCTGTCGCGGGTACGGCCAGGTCGTTGTGACTCCGTGTGCGTCGTGTTCTGGCGAAGGTCGGACCGTGACCGAGAAGTCGTATCAGGTGGATGTCCCCGCTGGCGTCGACTCGGGCGCGACGTTGCGCCTGACGGGACGAGGAGCAGTCGGTCCGCGCGGTGGAGGCCCGGGAGATCTCTTCGTTCATCTGCGTGTGCAGGCCCACGAGCGGTACGTGCGCGACGGATTCGATGTGCTCACGAGTGTCGACGTCTCGATCGCCCAAGCAGCACTCGGCACCACCATCGATCTGGCAACTCTCGATGGCGACGAAACCCTGGTCGTGCCTCCTGGGACTCAGCCCGGCCGGGTCTTCGTGCTGCGTCGCCGTGGCGTGCCGCGGTTGCAGTCGACTGGGCGCGGTGATCTCAAAGTGGTGATCAACGTCGAGGTACCAACGAAGTTGACCGACAACGAAGCCGAACTCCTGCGCGCGTTCGCAGCTGCGCGTGGAGACGAGGTGGCTCCCGCCGATACGGGGTTTTTCTCCAAGATCAAATCGGCATTCTCGTGAACGATCGCCGTACGGCTGCGGCGCATGTCTTTGTTGAGGACATTGCGCAACCGGTCCTGGATGATGTCGACACGCATCATCTTGTGCGTGTCCTGCGGCTTCGTGCAGGCGAGACCGTGACCGTGAGCGATGGCCGAGGTTCTTGGAGAATCTGCACGATGACGTCGGCGCACACCCTCGAGCCCGTCTCGGATGACGTCCACTCGGTGGCGGCTGCTGAGCACCCGATCACAGTTGCATTCGGTGTGACGAAGGCAGACAAGCCCGAGACCGTCGTGCAAAAGCTGACCGAGATCGGTGTCGATCGGATCGTGCCGGTGCTCATGGATCATTCCGTGGTCCGCTGGGATGAGGACAAAATCGATCGGCAACACGAACGATTTCGGCGAGTCGTCAAGGAAGCAGCGATGCAGAGTCGCCAGGTTCATCTGCCAGTTGTCGATCGTGTCGTCGCGAGTGTCGAGACTCTGGTGCGGGGCTCCGTGTTCGCCCAGCACCACGAATCTGTCGCGGCAGCCGATCCTGACGGGGAGGCATCGCTCGAAGGGATCTCAGCAATCGTCGTCGGACCCGAGGGTGGCTTCAGCACTTCCGAACTGGAGCACTTCGAGCGGCGGGTCGCGTTACCAGGGGGCATCTTGCGCGCTGAGACAGCAGCGATTGCAGCCGGTGTTCTTCTTGCTCATGGTCGGTCCCGAACGTGACGACATGAGGGACCTCTTGCTGCGTGCCACCGAAGAGCTGTTCGGCGTCTACATTCACGTTCCGTTCTGTCGACATCGGTGCGATTACTGCGCATTCGCCACGTTCACCGACAAAGACCACATCATCGGGGACTATCTGGCAGCACTCGGTGACGAAATCTGTCGTGCCGATGATCTCCCCGTTGCGACATCGATCTTCGTCGGAGGGGGCACGCCGACGCGAGTGCCAGCCCGAGATCTTGCCAGTGTTATTGCCAGCGTTCGTCGCACAGCCGATGCCGAGGTCACGATCGAATGCAACCCTGATGATCTGACTGTCGAGATGTGCAAGGAGTACGCAGCGGTCGGTGTGAATCGGCTGAGTATCGGCGTGCAGTCGATGCGCAAGCACGTTCTGAT
>JAULYE010000171.1:0-4594 GCA_032118015.1 Ilumatobacteraceae bacterium
TTCCGGGTTGCCCTTACCCGAACCCATTCGGGTTTCGGCGGGCTTTTTCGTGACCGGCTTGTCAGGGAACACGTTGATCCACACCTTGCCGCCACGCTTGATGTGACGGGTCATGGCAATACGCGCGGCTTCGATCTGGCGTGCGGTCAACCAGCATGGCTCGAGAGCCTGGATGCCGTACTGGCCGAAGGCAAGTTCGCTCCCACCCTTGGTCAGACCGCCGGTGCGGCCGCGATGGTGTTTACGATGGGCAACTTTTCGAGGCATCAACATGGCAATCAGTCCATTCCCCGAAAGTGCGGGGTCTCATGCCCGTCATGAGTGCGACGAGCGATCTCCTCTTCCTCGTCGAGAAGCTTCTCGAGCTCGGGATCGGCTTCCTTGACCAGCGGTGTGGCCGCTGCTTCAGCGGCTTCTTCTGCCTTGCGGCGACCGCTCGAGGACACGACCTTGCGGTTGCCCGGAGTGCCCGACGTCTCGCCCACAGCCATGGCTGCTTCGCGCACGATCTTGTCCTCTGTCTGGGGCTTGTAGGGCAAGATGTCACCGCGGTAGATCCACACCTTGACACCGACACGTCCGCTCGAGGTCCGAGCCTCGCGGAATCCGTAGTCGATATCAGCTCGAAGTGTGTGCAACGGAACGCGACCCTCGCGGTACCACTCGGTACGGCTCATTTCGGCTCCACCGAGTCGACCCGAGCACTGCACGCGGATACCAAGGGCACCAGCCTTTTGAGCGTTCTGAACAGCTCGCTTCATCGCACGGCGAAAAGCGATACGCCCGACGAGCTGATCGGCCACACCTTGTGCGATGAGAGCGGCGTCGAGTTCAGGAGACTTGATCTCGACGATGTTCAACTGCACCTTGTGGTTTCCGGTCAGCTTGGTCAGACCAGTGCGCAGTTCGTCAGCCTTTGCTCCCTTGCGACCGATGACGATGCCAGGGCGCGCCGTGTGGATGTCGACCTTGAGGGTCTCTCCGCGCTTGCGTTCGACTTCGATGCGCGAGATCGCTGCATCGGGAAGCGCGTTCATGATCAGTTCGCGAATCTTCCAGTCCTCAGTGAGGTATTCCTTGTAATTGCGCTCACTGAACCAGCGGCTCTTCCAGTCGGTGGTGATTCCCAGTCGGAAGCCGTAGGGATTGATCTTCTGGCCCATCAGTTGGTCTCCTCGGCTGTAGCGGTGCTCTCATCGGCCGCAGCGCTGTCGTTGTCAGGTGCCGGCTCGTCTCCAGTTGCCGTGTCAGCGGCTGCTTTCTTCGCGGCTGGCTTCTTCTCAGCTGGCTTCTTCTCAGCGGCTGCTTTCTTCGCAGATGGCTTCTTCTCAGCGGCTTTCTTCGCAGCAGGCTTCTTTGCCGGAGCCTCTTGGGTCGCCAGCTCATCCTGAGTCACAACATCATCGGTGACGCTGTCCTCGAGAGCCGATGTGTCGGTCTGTGACTCATCTGCGTCAGTTTGCGTGCCCTCACCTGTGCGCTTGGTTCGGCTGGCCTCGACACGTGCTCGGCGACTAGCGACGCCTCCGCCTGCACGTCCGGCGCCACGACCGCTGACCAGACGCTCGCGACGGGCCTGAACGATCTGCAGTTTGTTGCTGTCCAGGACTCCCAGAATGATGGTGATGTGACAGGTGCGCTTGTTGATGCGCGAAGCACGGCCACGTGCACGCGGCTTGAAGCGACGCATGGTCGGACCCTCATCGGCAAAACATGCCTTGACGAAGAGTGTCTCGGCGTCGAGACCGTCGTTGTTCACGGCGTTGGCAACAGCAGAGGCCAGCACCTTGCGTATGACACGAGCGGCTTCGCGCTCGGTGAACTGCAGAACCTGATCGGCAGAGACCACATCGAGGTCGCGGACGAGGTTGAGCACGACGCGTGCCTTTGACGCCGACATGCGAGTGCCACGCGTGCTTGCCTTGGTGCCGCTGCGCTCGCCTACGACGAAATTACGTTCGTTCAGTTTGGGACCAGTCATTACTTGCGACCCTTCACGTTCTTTTCCTGACCTGCGTGGTACTTGAAGGTCCGTGTGGGCGAGAACTCACCCAATTTGTGACCGACCATCGACTCGGTGATGTACACCGGGACGTGCTTGCGACCGTCGTGCACGGCAATGGTGTGACCGACCATGTCGGGGATGATCGTCGAACGACGACTCCAGGTCTTGATGACCTTCTTTTCGTTCGCCGCGTTCAACGCGTCGACCTTCTTGACCAAATGGTCGTCCACGAATGGACCTTTTTTGAGACTGCGCGACATGTGCTACTCCAAACCCCTACCGGCGACCCTTGCCGGAACGACGACGACGGACGATCAATTGCTGAGACGGCTTGTTCTTGTCGCGGGTACGGCCCTCGGGCTTACCCCACGGGGACACAGCAGGACGTCCTCCGGACGTCTTACCCTCACCGCCGCCGAGCGGGTGGTCCACTGGGTTCATGGCGACTCCACGAGTCTGGGGGCGTACGCCCTTCCAGCGATTTCGTCCCGCCTTGCCGATCTTGATCAGCTCGTGCTCGGAGTTACCGACTTCACCAACTGTTGCTCGACAATCGAGCAGGACTCGGCGCATTTCTGTCGAGGGAAGACGCAGGGTTGCATGATCCCCATCCTTGGCGACCAACTGAACTCCCACACCAGCTGAGCGGGCCATCTTGCCACCCTGGCCGGGACGCAACTCGACGTTGTGAATCACGGTACCCACTGGCATGTAGCGCAACGGCATTGCATTGCCGGGCTTGACGTCAGCCTTGGGTCCACTCGAGATGCGGTCGCCGACATTGAGTCCCTTGGGGGCAAGGATGTACGCCTTCTCACCATCTTCATAGTGCAAAAGAGCGATTCGACAAGTGCGGTTCGGGTCGTACTCGATCGTGGCGACCTTGGCTCCAACACCATCCTTGATGCGTTTGAAGTCGATGATGCGGTACTGCTGCTTGTGCCCGCCACCGCGGTGACGAGACGTCTTGCGGCCGTACGCGTTTCGTCCACCGGTCTTGGGCTTGCTCGTGAGCAGCGTCTTTTCCGGAGTCGACGTCGTGATGTCGGAGAAGTCCGAAGAGGTCTGGAAACGGCGACCTGCCGATGTGGGCTTGCGTTTACGAATTGCCATGACGTGATGCCTCAGTTGTTCTCGAACAGCGGGATCTCATTGCCTGCTGCCAGCGTGACGATGGCGCGCTTGGTAGCAGGGCGACGACCGGGGCGGTTGGTGCCCCGGGTGCGCTGGACCTTGCCCGCACGGTTGAGCGTGTTGACCTTGAGTACCTTCACACCCCAGATGGCCTCGATCGCGTCGTGGATCTCGGGTTTGGTGGCATCGGGGTGGACGTTGAAGGTGTACACATTGTTTTCGATGAGCGCATAGCTCTTCTCCGACACGACCGGAGCGAAGATGATGTCGCGCGGATCCTTCATGACTGCTCGTCCTTACTCGTGTTGACCGCGTTCGAATCAGGCAGCGTGGCCTTGGTGAACACGATCATGTCGTTGCACAAGATGTCGTAGGCGTTCAACTCGCCCACCTCGATCAACTGCACATGGGGAATATTGCGGAAACTTCGAATCGTGTTGATCTCGTCGCGGCGGACCACGACCAGCACACGACCCGAGATCCCGAGAGCTGCGAGAGCAGCGATGCCCTCTGAGGTCTTGGGAGTCGAGAAATTCCAGGAGTCGACGACGACGATTTTGCCCTCATTGGCTCGGTCCGACAGGGCCGACTGCAACGCAATCTTGACCATCTTTTTCGGGGTCTTCTGGCCGTACTTGCGGGGCTTGGGACCGTGAGCGACGCCACCACCGGAGAAATGAGGAGCGCGGATCGAACCCTGACGGGCGTTACCTGTTCCCTTTTGCTTGAACGGCTTCTTGCCACCTCCGGACACTTCGGCCCGGGTCTTGGTGCTCTGCGTGCCCGAACGACGATGAGCGAGCTGAGCCGTCACGACTTGGTGCATCACAGGCACATTGGGCTGACGGCCGAAGTCGACGTCACTGAGAGTGACCGAGCCGACATCTTTGCCAGTCTGGTTCTTGACGGAAATCGAAGGCATCAGATCACTTTCCCTTCACAGCATTGCGCACGATGACGACACCGCCATTGGGCCCAGGTACCGAACCGCGCACCAAAAGCAGGCCGCGCTCGGCGTCTGCCTCGACAACTTCGAGATTGAGTGTGGTGACCTGCTCGTGTCCGAGGTGGCCCGCCATCTTCAAACCCTTGAGAACTCGACCCGGGTACGACGCCGAACCGATCGAACCAGGGGCACGGTGGTGCTTGTGGTTACCGTGGCTCGCGCCCTGACCGCGGAAATTGTGGCGCTTCATACCGCCAGCAAATCCCTTACCGCGGCTCACGGCCGTGACGTCCACCTTCTGGCCCTTTTCGAACTGGTCGACGCTGATCTCGCCGCCAACTTCGAAGCCATCGACGTTCTCGAGGCGAAGTTCCACGAGACGCCGTCCCGGCTGAACTCCAGCCTTGGCAAAGTGACCGGCCTCGGGCTTGTTGAGTTTCGATGAATCCTTGTGTCCATAGGTGACCTGCAAGGCGGCGTAGCCGTCACGCTCATTGGTCTTCACTTGG
>JAULYE010000172.1:0-13657 GCA_032118015.1 Ilumatobacteraceae bacterium
CGGCAGGAACGTGCCCACGCTGAGCACCCAATTTTGATCACGGAGTACGTCCATGCCGTATTTCCCCTCAGGTATTGATGATGACGAGTATCAGGGCCCCGATGGCCGCCGCAGCGAACAACAGAGCACCGTATTGATTGATCTTTCCGGACTGCACCGGACGCAACGCTCCTCCGGCACCACGGGCACTTGCACCAGATGCATTCACCGCTCCGTCCACGACACGCTGGTCGATGTTGCGATACACCCAACCCGCCACTCGGCGAGACGCTGTTCCCATGATGTTGACGATGCCGTCGATCACGGTCTGGTTGAACCAGTAGACGCTGCGCGCTATCGGATGAGCGATGGCACGCACGATGACTTTTTCGTACAGAGCATCCAGATAGTACTTGTTCCACAACAGCGCATACCCACCGCGGAGAAGTACATTGCGCTGCGTCAGACCGACGAGGAAACCCCTGCGGCGCGTGTAGAGCTGAACACTGACGAACCAGCTCGAGACGAGACCGGCTGCCACGACGGCAAGCGAGATCGCTGCCTTGGACCATTTGAACTTGGCGTGATCCACGGTCGGGAAGTAGCACACCGTGCCCGGCGCAGGTGTCGTGATGGCACACCCCTCCGTGGCTTTCTCTTCGGCCTGGGGTGTTCGGTCGAGTGCAGGATTGAGCACGATCGCCTCACCCGGACCGCTGGGGACGACCGCGTCCACGACGACGGCTTCTCCGCTCGGCTCCACGTACTTCTTGAAACGTTCCCAACTCGACCCGAACGGCGTTGCATTGGCGAAACCAGCAACCAGAGCCAAAGACGCAAGGACCATCAACGGAACAGTGATCAACTTGCCGCTCTCGTGGGGCCCGTGATCACCGTGGGAGTCATGGGCGCTGTGATCTGTGTGAACTGCATGATCTGTGTGATCTGCATGATCGCCGTGTCCGTGAACATCGTTTCCGTGAACATCGTGTCCGTGATCACTGGCATGTGATTCGTCATGATGTTCGCCCGCTGCTGCACCGCGTGCTTCTCCGAAAAACGTCAGATACGTCGCGCGCGTCATATATGCCGCTGTCAGGAATGCGCCGGCGAGACCGACGATCATGAAAGCGTCGTAGCCGTTGTGGCCGACATTGTCGATGATCTCGTCCTTGGAGAAGAAGCCCGCAAGTGGGAACACTCCAGCCAGCGCAAGAGTCGAGATGATCCACGTCGTCGCCGTGATCGGCATCTTCTTGGCCAACCCACCCATGTCCTTTTTCATGTCGAAGGAGTGATGAGATCCGGAATGGCTGACCGAACCCGCTGCCAGGAACAAACAGGCCTTGAAGAACGCGTGAGTGAAGATATGGAACACGGCCGGCAGCCATGCACCGGCACCGAGGCCGAGCATCATGTAGCCGAGCTGAGACACCGTCGAATAGGCGAGCACCTTTTTGATGTCGTTCTGAACGAATGCCAGCAGTGCAGCAATGACGATCGTGATCGCACCAATCAGAACGATGAAGTTGAGATTCGTGTCGCCGATCGACAGACCCTCCCAAAAGACCGGGTACACACGGGCGACCAAGAAGACACCGGCGACGACCATCGTGCTCGAGTGGAGCAGCGAACTGACCGGCGTCGGTCCGGCCATTGCGTCGGGGAGCCACGTGTGAAGTGGGAACTGGCCACTCTTGCCGATACAGGCCACGAACAACGCAACTGCAGCCCAAGTCAGTGCACTCGAACTGGCCTCGCCTGACAGTGCCCATGCCGACAGTCCGCTGATGTTGAAGCCACTGACACCGAGATTCTCCTGCGTCCAATTGTTGGCCGAGAAGAACAGGATTCCAGTTCCGATCAGAAGTCCGACGTCACCCACACGCACGGTGAGAAATGCTTTCAGGGCGGCGCGAGCGTTGGCCTCTTCTTCCCACCAGTGTCCGATGAGCATGAATGAACACAGACCCATGATCTCCCAGCCGAGAATCAGTTGGACCATGTTCGGCGCAAGCACCATCGACAACATGCCGGCTGAGAAAAGCGTCAGGGCTGCAAAAAAGTGCGTGTAGCGGCGGTCGCCACGCAGGTACTCGAGTGAATAGATCTGCACCAGACTGGAGATGAACGCAACCACGACCAACAAGGTGAGCGCGAGGCCGTCGATGTGCTGTCCGATTCCGAACTCGAATCCGCCACTTTGCCACCACGTCCACTCACGGATGACCGGCTCGACGAACGGTGAGCCATGCTTGACTCCCTCGGCGGCGGATTCCACTGCCGAGTGTGCTGCATCATTGGCGCCGTTCACCCGTTGGATCCACTGCCACGCAGCTCCGACCGACAGCACGAGCGAACCGAGCATCGACAGAACGCCCAGTTCACTTCCCTTCTTCGGCAATTGCTTGCCGAAGAAGATGATGAGAACGAATGCGATGGCCGGGACGACCGGAATCAGCCAGGCGTTCTCGAGAAACCATCCCGAGGAAAGCACGAGATTCTCAGTGGCAGCCTGAACCATGTCTTCTCCAAACATGACGATCAGCCCTTCATCTCAGAGAGGTCGTCGAGCGCGATCGTGCGACGGTTGCGATAGATCAGCAGCACCATCGCCAGACCGACACCAACTTCGGCCGCCGCGACAGCGATGACGTACAGGGCGAACGTGTTTCCGTCGACGGATCCGTTGCGAACGGAAAATGCAAGCAGGTTGAGGTTGACGGAATTGAGGATCAATTCGATCGACATCAGGACCATGACGGCGTTCTTGCGAGCGAGCACTCCGTAGACACCGATGCAGAACAGCACTGCGCCGAGAAGGAGGAATTGGGCGGTCAACATGAGATCTCTTTCAATCCTTCCGCGCCAGAACGATTGCGCCGATGACGGCAGCCAGAAGAAGGAACGACAGCGCCCAGAACGGCAACAGGTACGGGCCGAAGATGTCGTCACTGATGGCCTGGATGGGTACTTGGCTCATCGAGCCCGGATCATCGATCAACTTCTCGTCGCCGAAACCGTCGATGATCACCCAAGCCATGACACCGAACATCAAAAGCGCCACCGGGATTCCCAAGGCCCAGTTCTTGTTGTTCAGGTCTCCTTCTGCTCCGATACGTGCTCGAGTGAGCATCGTTCCGAACAGGAACAGCACCATCACTGCTCCGACGTAGACCAACACCTGCGTCACGGCAACGAACTCGGCCGAAAGCAGCAGGTATTGCGCGGCGGCCCCGGAGAGAACGACGACCAGCCACAACGCTGCGTGCACGACGTTGCTCACGGTCACCACACGCAGGGCGCCGAAAATCATCATCAGTGAGATGATTCCGAAGCCGATGTTCTGGGCAACGAGAAGATCGGTGGCGAGCACTACTTCTTCCCCTTCTTCTCCGCGCCGACTTCGAGTCCGGGTGCTTCAGGAACGGTCTCCATCCACTCGCCGAGTTTCACCTTGTCGTGGAGAAGATCGGCGATCCGCGGCTCTGAGTACTCGTATTCCGGGCTCCAGAACAAGGCATCGAACGGACACACATCCACGCAGATACCGCAGTACATACACAGGGCGTAGTCGATGTCGAAACGATCGAGCTTGTTGACCTGACGGGGCTTACCTCCGGCACGCCGCGGCGGAGCAAGTTCCTTGTGGCCTTCGATGTAGATGCACCAGTCCGGACACGAACGAGCACACAGCATGCACGACGTGCAGTTGTCCTCACGCAATGCAATGACACCGCGGGCACGCAACGGCGGAGCTTCCTTCTCCTTGGGATACTGAACGGTGTTCGAACCCTTGGTGACAGTGCGCACCAAGGTGTTGAACGTGACACCGAGTCCTTTGACGAGTCCGGGAACCTTGGGCATCAGTTCACAACCTTCGGGCAATCATGAAGAATTTGGGCTGGGCGAGTCTGTCTGAAATCAGTGGACATCAGAATGCCACCTTGAGGATCGCCGTCACCATGATGTTGATCAGAGAAACGGGGACGAGAACCTTCCAGGCGAAACGCTGGAGTTGATCTTCACGGAATCGCGGGTAGCTGAAACGCACCCACATGATGATGAACGCCAACAGCAGCATCTTGGTGACCATGATCAGCGGCCCGACCACGTTCATCCAGTTGTCGACATCGTCGATGGTCTCCCAGCCGAACCAAGCGAACGGCACTCCCCATCCACCGAGGAACAGCACTGAAGCGATGAGCGCGAAGACACCTGCCGTCGCAAATTCGGCGATGAAGAATGTCAGGAAGCGAAATCCTGAGTACTCAGTCATGTATCCCGACACCAGCTCGGACTCAGCGATCGGCATGTCGAAGGGGGCCTGGGTGAGTTCGGCCTGAACAGCGATCATGAAAATCACGAAACCGACGATTTGCGTCAGCAGATAGGGATTGCCAAGACCGTCCCAGCCAAACATTTCTCCTGCATTCTGAGCCTGGACGATTCCCTGCAGATTCATGGTGCCGGCTTGGATGACGACACCGACCACGGCGAGAACCATCGGGAGTTCGTATGCGATCAACTGACCGGCAGCGCGCAGACCACCGAGCAGCGAGTACTTGTTCGCACTCGACCAACCAGCCATGAGGATGCCAAGAACGCTCACAGAGGACACTGCGAGCATGTAGAACACACCCGCTTCGAAGTCGGTGAACCAGGCATCGGGGCCGAATGGAACGACGGCCACGAGAAGAAAAGTGCTCACCAGCACGACAAGTGGAGCGATCTTGAAGATCGTACGATCCGCGCGCTCTGGGGTGATGTCCTCTTTTTGCAGCCACTTTCCGACCTCGGCGAAGAGCTGCATCGAGCCGTACGGTCCCGCTTCCATCGGACCGAGTCGGCTCTGCATGAACGACATCATCTTGAACAAGAACAAATAGACGATCGTTCCTGCCGGTAAAAGCACGGCGACGATTCCGCCGAGAACGCGCAGCAGGGTCTGAGCCCAATACGGCAGATCGGTTGCAATGAGTGCATTCATCTGTCGATGTCTCCGAGAATGAAGTACAACGAGGCGAGGATCGTGATGATGTCGGGTACGTACACACCCTTGAGCAACCACGGAACGATCGAGATGTTGTTGAAACTCGCCGAGCGGATCTTGGTGCGGAACGGACCGAGGTCGCCTTTGCTGACGACGTAGTAGCCCATCTCACCGAGGGGATTCTCCGTCGACACCCAGGCTTCACCTTCAGGAACCTTGATGATGCGCGGCACCTTGGCCATGACGGGCCCCGACGGAATGCCCTCGAGAAGTTGATCGACGATCCTCGTCGACTCGCGCACCTCCTGAAGTCGAACCCAGCAACGGGCAAAACTGTCGCCATCGGGGTGGGTCCACACGTTCCAATCGACCTTGTCCCACGCCATCGGCAAGGACTGATCACGCCGCAGATCCCAATCGACGCCACTTGCGCGCAAGTTGGCTCCCGAGAGTCCGTACTGCATGGCGACGTCCCTGGGAATGATGCCGATCCCGCGGGTTCGGCTCTGGAAGATCTCATTGCCGAACAGCAAGTTTTCGATCTCATCGCAGAAGTTCCGCAACTTCTTCATCACTGCACGTGTCTCGTCGATGAAACCTTCGGGCAGATCATCCTTGAGTCCGCCGATGCGGTCGAAGTTGGGATGGAAGCGACCGCCCGTGGCTCCCTCGATGAGGTTCAGCACATATTCGCGATCACGAAACGCCATGAAGACGGGTGTGATGGCACCCATCTGCACACCGAGGTCACCAAGGAACAACGAGACGTTGGCGATTCGCGACAACTCGAACAGGATCGTACGAATCCACTGAGCGCGGGGCGGAGCCTCGACTTCCATCAACTTCTCGGCAGCAAGGATGAACGGCACCTCGTTGGCGAAAGATCCCAGCCAGTCGATGCGATTGACGAGGGCCGTCACCTGCGGATAGGTACGCACTTCGGTGAGCTTTTCGTAGCCGCGGTGCATGTAACCACACGACGGCTCAGCCCAGATGACCTGCTCGCCGTCGAGACGAGCGATGATGCGCAACGTCCCGTGGGTTGCGGGATGCTGTGGCCCGATATTGAGAGTCATTCCCTCGGTCTCGAGTTCGACGTTCAGACGAGCATCTGCGGCCTGGGACGCTATGTAGGCCATCTGCTTACGATCGAGAAGAGATTCCGTCGAAGTCATGACTCGTCACCTTCCTCATCATCGCCCCCACCGGGCAGCGGTTCCACGTCCACAATTCCTGGCCACGGCTTGACCATGCGCGCAAGCAAAGGAAAGTCCTTGCGCAACGGGTGACCTTCGAATTCTGTCGGGAGATACATGTTGCGCAGATCGGGATGACCGCTGAACGAGATGCCGAACATCTCGTGGGTCTCCCTCTCGTGCCAGTTCGCGCCGGCAAAGACCGACACCCACGAATCGACTGTCGCATCTTCATCGGGAACATCGCATTTGATGTTCACCCCGACGTGGAGAGTCGGATGCACCAATCGGGCCAGCATTTGAATCCGCGTCGACCCACCGGCATAGCCCTGGCGGATGGTGTCATCGCGCTCGGGCGGGGGCGCTGTCGGGTCGTCTTCACCCTTGCCGTAGGGCGAAGGCATCCAGTCGATCGCTGACAAGAAACAGAAGTAGTCGAAACCGAGTTCGCGCAAGGCCTGACCCGTGGTCTTCCACGCCGACGTGGCCACGCGTACCCACACGTCGTTGCCCGGTTTGACCAGGCTGTCGAGAAGGTCTGTGCCGATCTTGGAGCGGAGATCGTCGACGATGCGCTCACGCAGCGTGTCTCCTGGGATCTCGGCGATGGTCGAAGAATCAGGCGACGTCATTCAACTCACCTCGTTCGCCGCCGCCCACGACAATCGGCTTGTATCCCTCACCGCGCCAGCGTGCACCCATGTCCTCGTGGCGAATGCGCTGCTGCAGGAGAACGATGCCTTCGAGAAGAGCTTCAGGACGCGGAGGGCATCCAGGCACGTAGACATCGACCGGAATGATCTGGTCGACACCTTTGGTCACCGAATAGCTGTCCCAATACGGTCCGCCACAATTGGCGCACGAACCCATGGAGATCACGTACTTCGGCTCAGGCATCTGCTCGTACAAACGCTTGATCGCAGGAGCCATCTTGTCGGTCACCGTTCCGGAGATGACCACGAGATCGGCCTGACGCGGACTCGCCGGTAGAGGAATGACGCCGAGACGCATGACGTCATAGCGCGGGGATCCGAATGCAGCGCCCATTTCGATAGCGCAACATGCAAGACCCCATTGATACACCCACAAGCTGTACGACCGCCCAAGATTGAGCAGCGAATTCAGTGGTTTGGGAAGACGACCTCGATCAACGAGACCCATGTGACTCCTTGTCCATTAGACCCAGCGCAAGACGCCCTTGCGCCAGGCGTAGACGAGACCCAACAACAGCACTCCGACGAAGACACCCATTTCGACCAGTCCGAACACTCCGTACCGTTCCAACTGCGTCGCCCACGGGAAGATGAACACCGCCTCGACATCGAAGATCACGAACAGCAGTGCGAACACGTAGTAGCGAATCTGGCTCTGTGACCAGCCCTCGCCAACCGGATCGACTCCGCTTTCGTAGGTGAGAAGTTTCTCTCGAGTCGGGTTCGAGGGTCGCAAGAGAACTGCGACTCCCAAGAGCAAAGACGCCAACAACAAGGCGACCAGCCCGAACCAGAACACGACGAGGTAGGACCTCAGAAAATCCGACATCGGTGCAAACCTACTACGGGTCCACGAAGCGCTCCTAACTTCGCTCCGCGTCAGAACTCAAAGACGAGCCACGTCGGCCAAGAACCAATCCACAAGCCGGTCACTGTGACCTCGGCTGTGACCGATGTGACGACGGGTCGCCTCCATCAAGATGTCGCTGGTGGTGTCGAACCGGGCCAATTCTTCGACCCCACTCCCGCTACTCCACTGAGCAACGATCGCCTCTGTGGCCTCGGGGTGGAACTGAGTACACAAAATGCGGTCACGACGTATTGCCTGAGGTCCAACATCGTTGCGGGCCACACACTCGAAGCCCGCAGGGACCGTAAAAGTGTCGTAGTGCCACTGCAACCACGGCCCAGGAGCGATGACGTCGGGCAGGTCCGATTCGATGTCGTACCAACCGACTTCCGGTCGACTCGCTCTGGCAACCGAACCCCCGAATGTGTGCGACACCACCTGAGCTCCGAAGCAGATACCGAGAACTGGCACCCCCGTGTCCGACGCCTCGCGCACAAGTGCACATTCGGCTGCAACCGAGGTCGCTACGTCGTCCCAGTACACACTCCACTCCGAGCCGAGAAGGAGAACGAGATCCATCTCCCCCAGGGCCGGCCAATCCCGGGGATGCTCCCTTGCCGCCGAGGTGAGGGCAAAACCGTGATGGCGCAAGCGATCACCGACGAAGCCTGGATCGGCATCATGGTCATTTGCGACGACGAGACAGCGCACCGTTCCATCGTAGGGTTCACAATCAGCGGTACGGTAGGTCGCGAATGGTCGATCAGGGCATCACCCGTGCAGCGATGAACGCAGCCCGAGCGTCGGGTCGGCGGGTCGTCAAACACACCCCTGTCACCGAATCTGCTGCGCTGAGCGAGCTCGTCGACGGCAATGTGGTGCTCAAGGCCGAAAACTTGCAGCGCACCGGCAGCTTCAAGATCCGCGGGGCGATGAACAAGGTCGCATCTCTGGGTGCTTCTGCTCGAACAGGCGTCACGGCTGGGAGTGCCGGTAACCACGCCCAGGCATTGGCGTTCGCCGCAAGGTCGTTCGGAGTGCCGTGTGAGATCTTCGTCCCGACGAATGCTCCCATTGCCAAGATGGCGGCATGTATCGCCTACGGCGCGTCCGTTGTCGAGGCCGGTGATTCACTCGAAGATGCGGTCGCTTCAGCACGCGCACGCGCCCTCGAAGCCGGCATGCAGTTCTGTCATCCCTATGACGATCCGATGGTTGTGGCCGGGCAGGCAACTCTCGGACTTGAACTCATCGAAGACATCGATGACCTGCGTACGGTGATCATTCCACTCGGTGGAGGTGGTCTTGCTTCGGGTGTTGCGATCGCAGTGAAAATGCACGATCCAACCATTCGAGTCATCGGCGTCCAGATCGAGTCATGTGCCCCATACGTCACCGGCATCACACCGACTGGTCCCGTGTTGACTCTTGCCGATGGCATAGCCGTCAAGGCGCCCGGCTCGATCACGCGTCCGCTGATCGAGCATTGGCTCGATGACATCACCACCGTGCCCGAAGATGCCGTTGCCGACGCCATGATGCTGCTGATGGAACGCTCCAAGCTGTTCGTCGAAGGAGCCGGTGCGGTCGGTGTGTCTGCCCTACTCACCGGTGCAGTGCGTGCCGCCTCGTCAGGGACCACGTGTGTCGTTCTCTCGGGTGGCAACGTCGATCTCGGTGTCGTTCCCGGTCTGATCGGCCGTCACGAAACACAATCAGGGCGTCGTCTGATCCTGTTCGTGAAGATCAGCGATCGACCCGGTGGCTTGGCTCGACTACTGGCGATCTTTGCCGAGGCCGGCGCAAGCGTCATCGACATCGAACACGTCCGGGAAGGTGTCGACCTGCACGTGCGCGAAACGGGTGTTCATGCAGTCCTCGAAGTGCGCAGCGCCGAACATGCCGACCGAGTCCGAACTGCAGTGCTCGCGGCTGGTTACGAGTTCGACTGAGAGAACTCACCTGAGTCCCACCGTCCCGGTCACGTGACGTCTTCGGGGACTCGACCCAAATGTGAGTGTCTCTCAGTCCGCAGCGACGAAGCCGGGCCAGTTGCCCATGTAGGTGACGAAGGGCTCGGACAGCCCCTCGTCCCGCAGAACTGCCTTGCTCACCGGAAGCGGTCGAACGACGAAATGCGGATCGGCTTTCACCTGCTGAGGAAAATCGTGGTGCAGGATCGCCCCGCGACCGATGATGACCATGTCGGCCCCGTGATCGAGTGCCCATCGCGCATCATCAGCGCTGTAGATCTTTCCGGCAACGGCAAGTCGGGTCGAACCGCGTTCGATCCGGCTGAACACCTCGATCAGATCGCGATCGGCGAACTCGCCGTCGACTCCTTGTTTGCGGATGTCCCACAGCGACATGTCGATGAAATCCAACGTACCGGCGCTGGCCAACCATCCAAAGACGGTGACGACATCGGACGTAGCAAGATCGAATCGCTCCGGTGACAGCCTGATCGAGACGTTGAAATCTGGTCGGCATCGAGAACGAATACCGGCGATGACGTCCAGGATCAGCCGAGCGCGATTCTCGAGCGATCCGCCATAGATGTCCGTGCGCCGGTTGATCTGCGGCGACAGGAACTGCCCCAGCAGATACCCATGAGCACCGTGCAACTCGACACCATCGAAACCGGCTCGATCACAGCGTTCCGCCGCGATGATGAAGTCCTCGATCGTGGACTCGACCTCAGCTGTGGTCATCGCACGTGCACCGGTCTTGTCGTCGTCGGAGGGACACAGCGGAGCCATCCCGATCAAATCTGCCGGTGAGCGCATTCCCGCGTGATGCAATTGCACGATCGCCAAGCTGCCATTGGACTTGATCTCCGAAGCGAGTCGACGCAAGCCGTCGAGATGACGGTCGTCATGGGCTCCGAGCTGTCCACTGAAACCGAGCCCGTGCATGCTCACCGACGCGGCGCATGTCATGGTCATTCCAAAGCCACCTGCCGAACGCATCGTCAGCCAATGTCGCTCGGCATCCGACAGTGTGCCGTCGGCATGACTCTGGGTGTTGGTGAGAGGAGCCAACATGAATCTGTTGGGCATCGAAGGACCGTGAGCGAACGAGAGCGAGTCGAAAAGGCTGACCATCGCTCCAGCATGGTCGCGGGCGTCGACGTCGACCCAATCGATCGGATACGCCGGTTCAGGTGATCGGTAGACACTCACGGACGCGACTGGATCCGAGCCTGGATCCGAGCCTGGATGATTGCGAGTCGAAAGACGAGATTGCCGACAGAACACCGGTGCCGTGACAGGATGTCTCGGTGCGTACACCGCTCGTTCTCATCGTTGGCCGTGAAATCACCGAGACGCGCGGTCTGCGCACCTCGGGATTCGGGGCCGGAGACCGCTATCAGACGTCATTGGTCCGCGCCAGAGCGACGCCGATCATCGTTCCCCCGATCGTCGATCTCGTCGATGACATTCCTGATCTCGTGTCCAGGTGCGATGCCGTCGTGTTGCACGGGGGCGGCGACATCGACCCGACGCTGTACGGGCAAGCGCCCACGACAGAGCATCTCTACGGCCTCCACGGCGCCCATGACGCTGTCGAACGTGCAGTCGTGCGCGCGGTGCTCGAGCAGGGTCGGCCAATGCTCGCCATTTGTCGTGGACTGCAAATGCTCGATGTCGCCTGCGGCGGGACGCTGATCCAACATCTCGATCGCCCCACCCATCGCGAGAACTTCCATCCGGTCGAGCTCGTGTCGGGTTCACGCACAGCACAGGCGATGGGAACCGATCGTCCCGAATCGTGCTTTTCGTTCCATCATCAGGCCATCGATCACCTCGGTGACGGACTGGTCGTGACCGGTCGTAGCGATGACGGTGTCATCGAAGCCATTGAATGGACCGGACCCGAGTGGATCGTCGGCGTGCAGTGGCATCCGGAGGACTCCGCCGACACCGACCCTCAACAGCAGGGCCTGTTCGACGCTCTCGTACATGCAGCATCGTGACGGTGAGGGCGACACTCAAAGATTGAAGCCCTTGACCTACGACGATTCGCCCTCACTTTTCGCTACAAGACGCGTGAACATATTCGGTGGTCGGGCGTCGAGGTGTCGGGTGCCGGCTCTGAGTTTCAGTGTCCAGCCGCCTTCGTGGGCGGCGTGGTGATGCCGCGAACACAGCGGAACCATGTTTGCAAGGTCGGTCGGTCCGCCGGTTTCCCAGTAGTCGATGTGGTGGATCTGGCAGGCGTGGAACGCAACCACGCAGCCATCGAACGCACACGTGTCATGTGAGGCTTCGAGCGCTCGCCGTTGTGCGGCTGAGGCGAGTCGTTGGGATCGGCCGATGTCGAGGGGCATCCCGGCACCGTTCAGTACCAACGGGATGATGTTCGCATCGCAGGCGATGCGACGGATCGTTTCGACCGGAAGATCGGCTCCGAAAGTTGTGCGATGTGTCGAGGATGCTGACAGTCCGGATGTGAGTGTCTCGAGGTCGATGTGCGCGACCACATCCGATCGACACGGCCCACCTGAGCGCGATGTGCCAGATCGTGATACTGCGATGCGTCCTGCACCAACAACTCCATCGCCTGCTTTCGTGCGTCCGCCGGGCCGGGAGCAACCATCGAGATCGTCAGCACTATCGCCGGCATGATCATCAGCGACGAGTGCGACCAACGCGTGCGCTCGCCGGAAATCATTGGGTTCCACCCACGGATGATGCGCTACTGGCACATCTCGATCACCCGTATGGAACATGGTCTCCACGTGGGCGTGCAGCCGAGACTGCAACACCGCTCCGATCTCCGGGTCCAACGCGCCGCGCATCTGCACCACGCCTGCAGCATCGTTCCAGATCTTCAGATACGTCGACCGGCGCTGGTCTTCGAACAGGCTCAACCCGCCGTCGGTGACGACACCTTTTGCGGCTCTGTGCACAGCATCCGCAAACGCGGGTACTGACATCTCGCAGGCGACCTCCACCAGCCCAGGCAGCAGCTCGACGAACGCATCCCGTGCGTCACCAGCGATCTTCATGCCGCGGGCGATCGCATCCACATGCCCAGCCGACACCTCTCCAGCCGCCAACGCCTCACCAACAGCCGGTACATCTTCGACCACATGAGCGCGGCGCACTACCTCACCAGCCTCACGACGAGTCATCCCACCATGAGCGACCAACTCGACTTCCGGAATACCTCGCTCATGTGTGCCTGACCGCGCGAGTCGATGCGTCGATTCGACGAACAATGTCCACCACGCGCCCATCCAACACCGAACGCATGCGTTTCACGTCAGCAAGCTCGACCCGCAACTCCGGGAGCGTCAACGAGTCCACGTCACGAAACACCGGCCACCCGGCCACAGCCGACAACGACTCACTCACCGACTTCATGGATGAACCATGGCCAAGGGGTGTGGCAGAGTTGCGATCGTCGGTTAGACCCGCGACATATGTCCTTGATTCGTGACAACTCACGAGCCGACAGGCTACGCGATTCGCAGAGGCGGAAACCTCACAAGCGGGTGGGAACTATCTCACTGGTGTGCGGGGCAGATCGGCTTGTAATGGCACCAATCGCACAACTTGGTGACGTTGCACACGAACTCGCCCGTGGCACACGAAGCGTCGACTGCCTCTTTGGTTTCGACAATGACACCTTTGGCGATGTTCAACTTGACGGGTGTGACAGCGACTTCGTGCACTGCACTGTGCTTCAAATAGAACAGTTGCAGTTTCGACGTCTCTTCCTGGTCTGCTTCTTGCAGCATCAGCGCGTACGTGAGCAACTGGAAGAACTTGTCGTCTTCGCTCTTGAAGCGCTGATTGGGAATCGCCCCTGTCTTGTAATCGCCGATCACCACCCGACCATCGGCATCGAAGACGAAGCGGTCGATGTACCCCTTCAAGGACACACCATCGACTTCGGCGAGGACTTCGTGCTCCATCCC
>JAULYE010000173.1:0-9284 GCA_032118015.1 Ilumatobacteraceae bacterium
GCCAAAGGCCAAAGCTCCAGCGATCACCAGAGCGACGATCGTCGATGTCGGCCCCCCACCCACGAGATAGCCAACGGCTGCACCGACGAGTGCCACGAACACGGCGAACCCCGTCACCAGGAGCGCGCTCCTTCTCTTGTTCGACCTGATCTGTTCGAACATCGCTTCAGAACTCGACAGTAGGTGCAGTTCGAGCGTCGAGTTCCGCCTCGAAGAATTCACGGCGGCTGAATGTTCCGAGTTTGGCGATCAACAATGTTGGGAACGTGTCCAACTTGTTGTGATAGCCCAGCACCGAATCGTTGTAGAACTGTCGCGCATAGGCGACTCGACTTTCCGTCGAAGTCAACTCCTCTTGAAGGCTGAGGAAGTTCTGGTTCGCCTTCAGGTCCGGATACGCCTCGGACAGAGCGAATAGCTGCCGCAGAGCTCCTGTGACAACAGAATCCGCCTGAGCTTGAGGCCCAGGCTGGGCAGGGGCCGACAGAGCAGCCTGGCGAGCCTCGATCACTGCTTGGAACGTAGCTTTTTCGTGGCTGGCATAACCCTTGACGGACTCCACCAGGTTCGGGATGAGATCGAGCCGCCTCTTCAACTGGACATCGACCTGTGCCCAGGCATTGTCCACCTGGTTTCTCTGCCGAACGAGACCGTTGTAGGCAACGATGCCGTATATGACGAGAACGGCAACGACGACGAGCACGATGATGGTTGCAGTCACCTACCCAGCATACGACGCAACCGACTCAAGAAAGGCGCAACCCTGGTGTCGAACCATCTGCGCAGCGACACCTCACGACCAAGTGTCGAACCAAGAACCGACCCCATTGTTGCCCGAAGTCTGCGTGCGAACTCGGAAATGTCACCGATTTCCGACGGGAAACTCCCGCCCAAAGAGCGCCCGAATGCCGCAGCTGAGCCCCAACGCCGTTCGATCTCGCCATGCTGACCGATGGCTCGTTTATAGACCTCGACGTATGCCGATGCAAGCGCCGACATCGAGAAATCATCTGCCCGTCGACTCCCTGCCTCGACCAGGGATCGGGCCAACTCAGGTTCCGAAAGCACTCTGTGCAGTGCTGCTCGTAACGATTCGACATCTCCGGGTTCCACCAGGATCGAGTCCACACCGTGAGTGGCAACGTTCATATAGCCATCGAGAGCGCTGGCAACCACCGGGGTTCGCGCAGCCATCGCCTCGATCAGGACGACTCCGAAACTTTCTCCACCGAGCGATGGGGCACAGAACACCGATGCGGCGCGCAGAAGTTCGGCTTTTTTTCTCTCGGAGATTCGGCCCAACCATCGAACTCGTGCGCTGTCTCTGAATTGCTGTTGCAGACGCTCCGTGTCGGGCCCTTCGGATGCGATGACGAGTTCCACATCACCTGCGAGCAAAGCATGCGCTTTCAACAGGACTTCCAATCCCTTGCGTGGCTCGTGACGTCCGCAAAAGAAGATCATCTTGGGTCGATCGCCTCGCCCAACGGGTGCATCGTGCAAAGCGTCATCGGTTCTGTACTGGTCGATCTCGACAGCATTTGGAAGGATGACGTAGTCGCCACCGAGATATCGCTGTGCGAGGGCAACTGCGTCTTTGGATACAGCGATGCGAACATCGATCGCACTTGCGAATCCCTTGAGGGGTCCATTCAGGTATTTGTAACTGAGACTGTCGCCGGCAGCGTGGAACGTTCCCACGATGGGAGCCGTCCTCATGACCAAAGCCGTGAGATTCGGTCCGGGTGTCAAAGGTTCGTGCAGGTGGAGAACGTCGAAGCCCTCGTCGCGTAGGACACGAATAGTGCGCAGGGCTGCCGAGGGATCTGGAGCGAGGGGCGCGATCGATCCATTGGCAACTGTTGGTAACGACTCTCCCACCGTTGTGACGAACGAGTCGGGAGGCGCCCCATCACATGGACCCAGGACACGTACCTCATGGCCCATCCGGCGCAATGCACGCGCCAAACCCATGACTTGGCCCTGCACACCGCCGGGGGTCGTCAGACTGTACGGACACAGCAGTCCGATCCTCAGCCGAGGTGCTCCACTGACCACAACTGGCGATCCATCAATGGGAACATCACGATCCGACTCGTGATGTCGAGTTCCGTCTCCCTCAGCTGTCGGTCTCACCATGGTCCTTCCAAACTACCGATGGTCGTCCCGGACGTCGTCGCGAAACCCGATCCACCGGTAACCGTCGGGTACCGTCGTCGACATGACTGTGGTTCCTGCTCGCTCTTTGGATGATGTTCGGTCCGCTACACACCCTGCAGTTTCTTTCGTGGCATCACCCTCGAAGAGGCGCCAGATCCTCGACTTGGCCGTCGAGGCCGAGGAACGGGGTTTTTCCGGAATCGCCTGTCCGACTCTGGGCAGCGCACTCGGATTGTGCGTCAGCCTCGCCCATGTCACCTCCCGTATCCACTTCTACACGGCCATTCAAGGCATCTACGGAAATTCGATCGGTGAAATCGGCTCGCTTGCCAGCCATGTCCACGAAGTATCCGCAGGCAGATTCGGACTAGGTCTTGGAGTCAGCCATGAACCGATGGTGCGCCGCTTGGGTGTGACAATGGGACCTCCCCTCCAGGACATGCGGGATTTCGTCACGTCCTTGCACGCCAGTGAAAAGTACGCAGGCCAACTGCCACCTATCTATGTTGCGGCACTGCGCAACAAGATGCTCGATCTCGCAGTCGAGATCGCCGATGGTGCCCTATGGGCAAATGCCAGCTACGCCCACACCACAGAGCAGGTCCATCGAGTGGCACAGTCCGAGCGCGAATCAGGCTTTTATCTCGCGAACATGATTCCGACGGTGATCAGTGCCGATCGCGAAGCTGCTGCGGCCGTGAATCGCAAGACGATGTCCACGTATGTGCGTTTGCCGAACTACCGAAATTATTGGAAAGCAGCTGGATACACCGAGGAAATGGAAGCGATCGAGCAGGCCATCGCTGCGGGCAACACGACGGACCATGCGCAGTTCATGTCGGACCGATGGCTTGCCGACTGCACTCTGTTCGGCTCAGCGGCAGAAGTACGCGAAGGTTTCCAGCGGTGGAGGGATCTCGGCATCGAACCCATCGCCGTCATGTCGAGTACGTCAGGTGGCCAGATCAAGGCAATCGGAGAACTCTTCGACGCGTTCGCTCCATGACGTGGATTCGGCGAACAGTCGACGCGTGTGGTCCATCGATTCCGTTGATGCGAAGGGAAACGGTCCAACAGGCTTCGTCCTAGCGGAATCGCTCGGCATTGCGTCGAGTGAATCCTGCATACCCTGGGTCCGATGGCCAATTCGGCTGAAGGAGGTGCCACTGCTCCGGGGCCTGTCGAATCAACCATTCGAGTTCACCGGCAAGAGCCTGTGTGATCCGTTGGACATCTTCTCTCAGACCGCCCTGTCTGTTGCATTCGATCGGAGGTCGAGCGATCCCGTGATGACCTGACGTGCGATTCGAAAAGTACACCGCAGTGGGCACCAATGCCGATCCGCACCTCAAAGCCAACGTTGCCGGACCTCCTGGCAGAGTGGTTCGCTCGCCGAAGAAGTCGACGGGAATGCCAGTTCCTGTGAGGTCACGATCGCTGAGAAGACACAGAATCTCGTTGTTCCGCAATGCCCGCAGGCATTGTGTTCCGGCATCAGGTCCAAGCGGAATCACCTTCATTCCGAACTGGCGACGCAGGTCCGCAAACCACTCGAACAATTCGACCGGTTCCAAGGGTTCGACGACGACAGATAAGCGATGTCCGCGATCAGCCGCCCATCTGCCCGCCCATTCCCAGCCGCCCAAATGTGGAAGCGCGACAACTGCTCCATTGCCTCGGTCGAGAGAGGAAACGATGTGCTCATCGAAGCCCTCGATGGAGAACGAGGCTTCAACTTGCCGTTTCGAGAGAGCGGGAAGTCGAAAACTCTCCACGTAGTACCGGGCGTAACTGTCGAAGACACCCTGGGTGAGACGACGAATCTCCCAGGAACTCGCTCGAGGATGCAATCGACGCATGTGCCGCTCCACCGTTGCCCGCCGCGATCTCATTGATACGGCCGCAGGAAGACCGAGTACCGACCCGAGCGGACCAGTGAAAGCACTGGGAACCGTCTTCGACAGCAGGGATCCGAGTTTGTATCCCGACACCGTGACCGAATCGGCCAACCCTCGCAACACTGAGTCCGATGAGGCGGGCTCGCTCACAGGACCGGGTTCAGACTCGACGCTGACGGCGTGCGACGATCCGGCGACTCTGACGTGACGAGCGACGACTCTGACGTCGAGAGCGACGCAATTCGATGCGCTCGGCCGTCACCGGAGCCACTGCTGCTTGATTCCAGACTTTGACGAAGCGCTGCAGCGCTGTTGCCGTTGTCAGGACGAGCATCACCCACAAAATGGGAACAAGGAGAACAGGGAACAACAGGCCGAGGCACAACATGATGATGCGCTCGGCACGTTCCATCAAACCACCCTTGGCGCTCAGACCGAGCGACTCGGCTTTGGCCCGTTCATACGAGATAACCGAACTTGCTGCAGCAACGGCGAAAGGAAGAATCGCGACGTACGCGGACTCTTCGCCAGCGAGATACCAGGCGACACCACCGAGCAAGAGTGAGTCGGTTACTCGATCGATGACCGAGTCGAAAAAGGCACCGCGCTGACTCGCCGTGTTGGATGCCTTGGCGAGGGCGCCATCGAGCAGGTCAGGGAGCGCCGCAAGAATCACGAGAAGCAGGCCGAGGGCGAGATGCCCCATAGCAATGGCAACCGCTGCGCCACAGGCGATGACGAGACCAGCAATGGTCAGGTGATCCGGAGAGATTTTCGTCTTACGAAGTGAATCCCCGAGGGGTTTGACGGCCTTGTCGACCGAACTTCTGAGATGACCGTCGAACATCGGGACAGTCTAGGTATCGCGATGCCAACTGCTGGGTTCTCACGCCTGGGTTATCACGACTGGGATATCACGACTGGGATATCACGATTGGGGCCAATCCTCGACGTTCTCTTGCGTCATGTGCTCCAACACCACGCCAGAAACGGCATCCACGAGAACGAGACCTCGCTGGCGAGGAGGATCCTCACTCGAATAGCACAGAACTCTCCATGTGGGTCGACTGCGCACACCTCGCCAGACTTGCTGGGCCGAAGCGTGACCGACGACAAACCCCACCGCTCCACCAGCTGCTGCAAGCGCCTGCTGTTCATCGACTCGCATCCGCCACCCAGATGTGATCGAGAACACTCCTATTGCCATCAGCAAGACCGAACCAGCGAGAAGTCCGCTGTTCACGAAGGGCCCATCATGTCCCCTCCACAGCGCAAGTGCTGCACAACACACTCCGAGCGACACATAGATCACACCCGGTATCCGACGACGGCTGTTGTCCGGAAAGGAATACTCATCGGAATGAGTGATCGCGACAAGTTCATCGGGGAGACGATCTCGAAATTCCCCCGAGCGTTCAGAATCTGTGTTCGACTTGTCACTGGTCACGATCGGGTCTCCCTGGTTTGTCCGTCGAGGAGTCATTCTCCCCGATTTTCCACGCGCTGCGAAGCCTGTCAGCAGTGACATCGAGCGCTTCTGAGATCGTTTTCATCGAAGCCGTCGCAACAGTGAAGTTGGAATCACCGAAACGGCGCGGGACGACGTGCACGTGGAGATGTTCACTCACACTTCCGCCAGATGCGGCCCCGAGGTTGAGACCGATGTTGAATCCGTCCGGTGCCAGAACTTGGCGTAGAACTCGCACACCTCTTTCGACCTCCGACCAGATCTCCGTCGTTTCCTCTGGTGAGAGATCACCAAGTTCGGCAATTTGGCGATACGGCAGAACGAGCACATGGCCCACCGAGTAGGGAAAGGAGTTCATGATGGTGAAAACAGTGCGACCGCGGTGAACGATGAACGTTTCAGCATCGGGAAGACCTGATTCAAGAATCCTGGTGAAGATGCTCCGATGGTCATGGTCGTCCACCGCTTCCGTCGTGGGCAGATCGAGGTTGTTCAGGTATTCCGAACGCCAACCGGACCAGATGTTGTCGATCATGCAGTTCCCTGGATCAGGTTGTGGCCAGAGCCGCTGATGACCCGCTCGACAACGGCCACCGCCATCTCATGACCGGTCCGCAACACCTGGAAGTGACATGGTGAGCTGACCTCGGATGTCATCGATGAACGTCGCCACTGATACGCCTCTGTCGACTTCACCATCACGAGTGTTCACTCCTACTGATCGATGCTCGATGTCGTCGTCCCCGACCACGAGAACGTAGGGAATCTTCTCCAATTTCGCGGAGCGAATTCTCTTTCCCAGGGGATCCGACGCTTCGACCACATCGACCCGCGCACCTGCCTTGCGGAGCTCATCGACCACGGAACGCGCATAGTCGTCATGAGTCTCGGCCACTGGAAGGACTCGAACTTGCACGGGGCTCAACCACACTGGGAAAGCCCCCGCGTAATGCTCCACGAGCACACCAAAAAATCGCTCGACCGAGCCGAACAGCGCACGATGGAGCATGATCGGACGCTTGCGTGTTCCCTCCGTCGAGACGTACTCCAATCCGAAGCGTTCCGGCAGGTTGAAATCGCATTGGATCGTCGACAACTGCCACGTGCGGCCGATCGCATCTCGAACATGGATGTCGATCTTGGGTCCGTAGAAAGCGGCATCTTCCGGCTTGACCGTGTACTCGACACCATGGGTGTCGAGCGCTGTAGCCAGCGCATTCGTGGCCGTCTCCCAGATGGCATCGCTACCGACGTATTTTGCAGGATCCTTCGTCGAGAGATGGAACGAGAAGTCTTCGAAACCGAACGCCTTGAGAACGCTGATCACGAAGTCCAACAGCGAAATGATCTCGCCCTGCAACTGCTCCTCGGTGCAGTAAATGTGGCTGTCGTCCTGTGTGAAACCGCGGATGCGCAACAAACCGTGCAAGGTGCCGGCTCTTTCGTATCGGTACACGGTGCCCAACTCGAAGAGACGAAGCGGGAGTTCGCGGTAACTGCGCTGTCGACCTTTGAAGATCAGACAGTGCATCGGACAGTTCATCGGCTTGGGGTAATACGTCCCATTGTCCATTTCCATCGGCGGGTACATGCCATCGGCATAGAAATCCAAGTGACCCGATGTCTGAAACAGTGTCGCATTCGACAGATGCGGAGTGAAGACGAACTGATAGCCACCTTCTTGGTGTCGTAGTCGGCTGTAGTCCTCCATCAGCTTGCGCACGATCGCACCCTTGGGGTGCCACACCGCGAGTCCCCCGCCGAGTTCGGATGGAAACGACAGCAGATCGAGCTCGACGCTGAGTTTGCGATGGTCTCTGCGTTCGGCCTCGGCGAGCTGCGTCAAATAATCGCCGAGCGCACCCTTGCTCTCCCATGCAGTTCCGTAGATGCGCTGCAAAGAAGGACCTTTTTCGTTCCCGCGCCAGTATGCCGATGACACTCTCTGCAGTTTGAAGCTGCCGAGTCGCCCCGTGCTCGGCACATGCGGCCCGAGACAGAGATCTACGAATTCATCGGAGTTGCGATAGACGCTGACCGTGTCACCACTGGCTCCGACTTCTCCGTTATCGGCACCATCGGCTCCACCGCTTCGCACACGTTCGATGATCTCGCACTTGTACGGCTGGCTCTCGAACAGACGCAGTGCCGCATCGATTTCCAAGCTCGAGCGCTCAAAGGGTTGATCCGCAGCGATGATCTCGCGCATCTTGTTCTCCACAGCCTCGAGATCCGCTTCGGTGAACGCATGCCCGCCAAGGTCGAAGTCGTAGTAGAAACCGTTTTCGATGGCCGGGCCGATCGTGTACTTGGCAGCCGGGTACAACTGCGTCACTGCCTGAGCGAGAACATGAGCGGTCGAGTGCCGGAGCACGTGGCGCCCAGCATCGGAATCCGACGTCACGATTTCCACAGACACACCATCCGACAAAGGAGTGCCGAGATCCGTCAATTCCCCGTCCACTCGAGCAGCAACAGCGACCTTGGCCAGATTCCGACTGATCGCCGTTGCGAGATCCAGAGCAGACGATGCTGAAGGGACAGCCCTTTTCGAACCGTCAGGAAGAGAGATGGTGATGTCCGACATGACCCAATCAGTTTAGGGTCAGGCGTCTGCTCCAGCAGAGGAGGTTTGCGACATGTGTGAGACACCCTGACGTTCGTGGCGATCGGACTGATCACCGAAACCGCCGTCGGGCATCACCGGATCGTTGATGCTCCCGACCCTGGATGCAGTCACCGCCTCGCCATCAGCGGACTTTCCGGCATAGACGTTCTTGTAGACCTGCCCCGTCATCTCACGGATCTCGAACATCACCTCATCGATCATCGCCCGCCACCCACGATGGGGTTCACCGATCTCCGTGTAGCGCTTGGGGTCGACTGGGCGTCCGATCGTGATCGAACACGACTTCAGCAACTTGGGAGCCTTGGCATCAGGCGGTTGGATCTTGTCAGTTCCGACGATACCAACTGGGTAGATCGGACATCCGATCGTTGTCGCCAGTCGAGCGGCACCCGTTCGACCTTTGTACAGACAGCCGTCTCGGCTACGCGTGCCTTCCGGGAAGATTCCGAAGATCTCACCGCGTTGGAGCACCGACAATGCAGCGTCGAGGGCTGCAAGACTTTTCTCGCCGCCTGAACGATCGATGGGGATCATGCCCATCATCGGAAAGAGAAATTTCGTCTTCCACGAATCCATGTACTCGGCTTTACCGACGAACGAGACATTGCGCGGAAGCGTCAGCATGAGGAACGCCGAATCGAGAAAGCTGACGTGATTCGGACACAGAATCGCAGGGCCGTTCGTCGGAAGACGGTCGAGACCATTGACCTCGATGTTCCACAAGGCTCGAGAAACAGGGCGCAACAGTGCACGGGCTCGAGCCTGTGCTTTGCCTGCACCCTGATTCTTCATGGATCCCCAGTTCCGGCCTGCCAGATGAACCTCGAAGCCCGGATGTTACTCGCCAAACAGTTGATTCTCATGTCGGAGAGGACATTGAGCACACGAAGTCACGATTGCCTCGAACGAACGCAATGGCACGAGTTGTCTCAGATGACGAACCCGAGGAGAGCCGCAGCATTGCGTACCGAGAGACCTCGAGCCACTGCGGCGTCGATCACGCTGATAGCGCCGGGGGTGTCCAGATCATCATCCAGGCAAGCGCGCACATCATCCAATAGTTCGGGGGCCTCGGGGGCCGACGCGTCTGCAGTGGACTGCTCCCATGTCTCCAATTGCCGCTGCGCGG
>JAULYE010000174.1:0-41924 GCA_032118015.1 Ilumatobacteraceae bacterium
ACCACATCTCCTGTGAAGAAACCCCCAACCTGGTTCGGCGCCGTCGACCATGAGCCATGGTCCCTGCACTCAGCAACCCTGCTGGACCTCGATGACGACCTCGTCCAGTCCGCGGGTCTTCCCCGACCCGAAGGCGATCCGATTCTTCTCTACAGCCCTGGCGTCTCGACGACGGTGTACTCACTCGAGCGCATCCGCCCCCCAATCAGCCGCTGACGGTCACAGATCACGAACAGGCGCCAAACGGTCACCACTGCAAGATTGCTGCGCGGCTCAGCCGCCGATCTGACTCATGGACCGATTCGGCCTGATGAAATTCACCTGATTGATCTGGTGACCCGCCCATTTGGTGCCGACTGCACGCTCGATCTCCGCAGCCAGTGCGTCGTTGTCGGCTCCCGATCTGAGCAAGGTCTTGAGATCGAACTCGTCAGTGGCAAATAGGCACGTTCTGAACTGACCATCGGCTGTGAGTCGCACACGGTCACAGTCGGCACAGAACGGCTTGGTCACGCTCGGGATCACGCCCACCAAACCCTTGCCATCTCTGTACCGCCAGCGATCGGCTGGAGCAGCTCCACGTGCGGGAACCTGGTCCATGGGGTACACAGCGGAAATCTTGGACACGATCTCGTCCTGGCTGACCACTTTGTCGTTCATCCAATGACTTTGCGCATCGAGCGGCATGAATTCGATGAACCGGACCTCGACACCCTTGTCTCTTGCGAATGCTGCCAAGTCGAGAATCTCATCGTCGTTGACACCGCGTTCGACGACTGCATTGATCTTCACACCCTCAAAACCGGCATCGATGGCCGCATCGATGCCGCGCAAAACGTTGTCCAACTCGTCCCGGCGGGTCATCCGCTCGAACTTCTCCCTGATGAGTGAATCGAGGCTGATGTTGATGCGCCGTATCCCGGCAGTCCGCAGTTCGTGCGCCATACGTTCGAGAGTGGCGCCGTTGGTCGTGATCGCAAGATCGATCGGCTCCCCCGCGAGCGGCGATGACGAGTCCGCCGGGACGCGCAAGGCTGCCAACTTCTCCACCAGGATGGGCAAACGGGCTCGTACCGTGGGCTCACCTCCGGTGAGCCGAATGCCGTCCACGCCGTATCGTCCCACGAAGATTCCCGCCAGGCGCTCGATCTCTTCGAAGCTCAATACTTCAGAGCGATCGAGCCAGACCATTCCCTCTTCGGGCATGCAATACGTGCAGCGAAAATTACAGCGATCGGTCACCGAGATCCGTAGATCGCGAATCGTGCGACCGAAAGGATCGACCAGATCCTGGGAGTGATCGAAACCCGCCGCCGACATGTCCTCAGGATAGGAGGAGAAAGACGTCGACGTCCTGGCCGGACCCGATTCCATCTCCATCGGGAAGAACTGCCAGAGCATTGGCCAAAGCACTGACAGCCAGTTGGTGACTGCCCTGGGACCGCACCGGGATCACATGTACTCGACCATCGGCCTCGAACCGGGCATTGACCCGCTGGTAGTGGACCTTGCCATCGGGGGCGCGCCGAAGGCTCTCATCGGCAACGGCACGCACGATGTCCCGATGCAGCCGGTCCACCCCGAACCCTGCCATCTTGCGAAGAGCGGGGCGAGCGAGCAGCTCGAAACTCACCATCGAACTCACAGGGTTACCGGGCAGACCAAAGACCGGCACAGTGCGCTCGCTGTCACGCAGGATTCCGAATGCGAACGGCTTGGCTGGCTTGATGGCAATCTGCATCCATTTCATGTCGGCAATGCTGCCCAGGACTGTTTTCACCACGTCGTAGTCGCCCATACTGACGCCCCCGCTCGTGATGATTGCGTCGCACTCAGATGCCGCCCGCCTCAACACGCCCTCGAGCACCGATTCGTCGTCGCGCACGATGCCGTAGTCGACACCCACTGCCCCTGCCCGATCGACGAGCCCCAGCAGCATCGTGCGATTGCTCTCTCGAATCTGTCCCGGGGCGAGAGGTGATCCGTCATCGACCAATTCGTCTCCAGTTGACAGCACAGCCACACGAGGTTTCGGATGGACCAATGGGGATCGGCAGTTGAGAGACGAAAGAACGCCAGCCACCATCGGCGATATCAGCGTCCCTGCCGAAAACACGAGGTCCCCACTGCGCACATCGTCACCGCAGTCACGTATCGCCGCACCCGAAACGACCTCGGCGAATACGTCCACTTGTCCGATGCGCTCGGATCCGATCATGCGCGTGTCCTCGACCATGACGACAGCATCAGCTCCAGTGGGAATCGGAGCTCCCGTCATGATTCGAACAGCCCGACCCGGCCCCACTACTCCCCCGAACGACGCACCTGCGGCAACCTCGCCGATCACGTCCAATGTCTGGGGCCTTTGAGCGTGAGCGCCGACGGTATCCCGAGCTTGGACTGCGTATCCATCCACGGCGGAATTGGCGAATGGTGGGATGTCCTCAGACGCTCGCACATCTTGTGCGCAGACATGGTCGACTGCGGATTCGAGGGGCCTCGCGCACGTCGGCAAGACCGGACACGCGTCGAGAACGACCTGTTGGGCCCGGAGAATCGGAATCAGTGACTCACCCGTCATCGCAGACACGGTACCGTCGAGTCCGATGACTTCGAGCAATGAGGGACCGGCGGATCAGCTCTCACGCCTCCCTCTCACGGGTCTCGACGCGTCATGGACATTCGTCGCGCAATCAGGAGATCCGACGGACCGTGAAGAACTTTCGATCGGATACGAAAACGAGGCGTGGACCGTCCAGGGGATCGTTTCTGGAATCGACATTCACTATGTCATCCGACTGACGGCCCTGTGGAAAGTGCAGCAGATGCTTCTCTTTCGCGACCTCGAAGAACCCGACCTCTGGCTCGCCAACGACGGCAAGGGGCGATGGGGGGAGGTCAACGGCTCCGAGCGGCGTGAGCTCACAAGGTGCGAAGACATCGATGTCCGCTGCAGCGCCTTCACACGGACTCTGGCGATCCGACGACTCGTCCTCGACGTGGGAGAGAGTCGTCTTGTCCGAACAGTTGTCATCGATCCCGACTCGCTGGCGATTTCCCAGGCTCAGTTGACCTACACCCGACTCGCACGGCGGTCATGGCTGGTGGAGCGCGATGACGACCTCCCGGCACATCGATTCGACACCGATGAATTCGGTCTCCCTCTCGACATTCCAGGCACCTTCACGCGCACGCGATGAGTGCTCGGCTCACGTCGATCGACTGTCGTCGCGTAACTCCTCCAACAGCCAGGCGCGTACAGCCGAGCCATAACGCGGATGATGCAGAGCTTCGTCGATGACTGCCTGAACCCATCCGAGAGGGTTTCCGATGTCTCGGCGACTGATCGACGAAATGAGCGCTGATGATGTGCGACGCATGGCCTGTATCTCGAGAGCATCTGTGAGCTGCAATTCGCCATTTGCGCCAGGTGAGATGTTGTCGAGATCATCGAAAATGTCCGGAGTCAACAAGTATCGGCCGATGATTGCAAGATCGCTCGGAGCATTTTCCGGTTCGGGTTTTTCCACCACCCTGTCGAACATCACGACCCGACTCTGCCAGCGCATCGAACGGTCGAGTTGTGCAGGCGCGTCGGACAAGACAGGGGCCACTACGCCGTAGCGAGAAATGTCCTCCGAGGGCATCCGCTTGACGGCGATGACGCTGGTCTCGAGTTCAGCGTGCACCTCGACCATCTCTCGCAGAAGATCCGAACTCTCCATTAGCTCATCGGGGAGGAGAACGAAGAAGGGCTCATCTCCAACAGCTTCACGAGCACAAGCCACCGCATGTCCCAGTCCCCTTGGCTGATCCTGGATGACGATCGTGACGGTGACATCACCGCGGTACCGGTGTTGCTCACGCGCGAGATCATCGCGTCCGAGCTGACGGAGAATCTCTTCCACTTCAGGGGAAGCCGCAAGATACTCGGCGATCGCCGGTTTGCTCGGCGAGGAGATCACCACCACATGCTCGACACCGGCTCCGATGGCCTCTTCGACGATGTATTGGAGGGCGGGCTTTTCTCCCAGCGGAAGCAACTCTTTGGGGACGGCCTTGGTTGCAGGCAGCATTCGTGTCCCTTGGCCTGCTGCTGGAATCACCGCTGTTCGAACACGTTGCAAAGAATCGAGCCGATGCGAGCCGTCTGTGCTCATGGAACGACTCTAGACTTCCCTCCTCGGAGAACGACCCCATGCCTACCTACGTCTACAAATTCATCGATACCGGCGAGACCATCGAGGTTCAGCAAGCCTTCACCGACGATGCACTCACCGAATACCCGCATCCCGATGACGGCAGTGTGCGGCCTGTGAAGAAAGTGTTCCAACCCGTGGGAGTCACATTCAAAGGCGGGGGTTTCTACAAGACCGACAGCCGCGGTGGCTCCTCGTCAACGACACCCTCGAGCACACCCTCAGGTACACCATCGAGTGATTCATCGACCTCGACAGGAACATCGACAGGAACCTCGACGGGAACATCAGAATCATCAGGTGGATCTTCAGCGGGATCGTCGAGTGCATCGACACCGACGGGTGGCTCAACATCTAGCTGATCTCGCTCACGGGTTCTCACCGGAACGCCGAGGCAGAAACGGCAAGAATCGCCACGCCGAGTGCGACTCGGTACACGACAAATCCGCTGAAGGTGCGGGAACGCACCAGTCGCAGCAGGCCAGCAACTGCGATCCATCCCGAGACTGCAGAAGCAGTCACTCCAACGAGCATCGGCCCGAGGAATCCGTCGGGCACGCCATCGGACACGAGTCCCCCGACTTCGAAGACCACTGCTCCCGCAGTGATCGGAAGACTCATCAAGAATGAGAACCGTGCCGCAGACCAACGATCCAAACCAAGGAAGCGACCCGCAGAGATCGTGATCCCGGACCGTGACGTTCCTGGATTCAGCGCAAGCACTTGCGCCAACCCGATAGCCGTTGCTTGCTTCCACGTCAGATCCTCGAGCGAACGCTGGCCGTCCCGTCGATCAGCGATCCACAGCACGACCGCGAAGACGATGAGCGTGATGGCAATGATGACGGGGGTCCCGAGGGCATCGCCGATCCACGATTCGAAGAGCGCCCCCGCAAGAGCTGCTGGCACACTCGACCAGACGATGAACCACGCAATACGAGCTTGCGTCGTCAATGGCTTCTTTCGTTCGACAACCGAATCGATGCCAGCGCGAACGTAGATGACGATGTCGCGTCGGAAGTACCCGATCACCGCCACCAGGGTGCCAGCGTGCAGGGCGACGTCGAACGCCTTCTTCACAGACGTGTCATCGAAATGGTCCCAGTCGAAGATCCACGGCACGATGAGCAAGTGCCCACTCGAAGAGATCGGTAGAAATTCGGTCAGACCCTGCACAATGCCCAGGATCAGCGCATGGAGTAGGTCCATGTTCCAACCGTCCGTTCAGGCCATCGTTTCGGATCGAATTCTCGACGACGACAAGTCGTCATGTGCCGCTCACCGTGACGTCGTAGATGACGAGCGAAACACCAGTCGCCCGCATCGGCAGCCACTCCAGATCTCCACCGACCTCGGCGATGTCCAACAACATGCGCTGCAATGTCGAAGCGATCGTGAACTCCCGCACCGGCTCAGCCACCTGTCCATTGCGAATCACCAGCCCGGCTGCACCGGTACTGAAATCCCCCGACACCGGATTGACACCTGAGTGCAGACCCTGAACCTGCTGAATCAGAATTCCATCGTCGATACCAGAGATGATCTCGTTCTGCGCACGCTCACCGGGAAGGATCTGAAGTGCAAGGCATCCTGCGCTCGGAACACTTCCGAAACCGCCACGAATACCGTTGCCTGTCGTCGACACTCCCATCCGTCGCGCCGAATACGAGGATTGAACGAAGGTCTTGAGAACACCGCCTTCGATCAGAGTATTGCGACGAGCAGCTAGACCTTCACCGTCGATATCGGTGGCCGTGAACGCCAAAGGATTCGTCGGGTCGTCGACGAGAGTGAGTAGCGGAGTTGCGACCTGTTCCCCAGCTCGCTGGGCGAACAGACTTCGACCTTTGACGACACTGTCCCCGTTGAGCGTTCCACCGATGATCCCGAGGAACTGGGCGGTGACATACGGGTCGAGGACCACTGTTGTGCGCCGGCTCGACGGTTTGGTTGCTCCGAGAAGGCGGGTCGCTCGGTCCACTGCCTCGCGTGCGGCCTTGGCGAGATCGAGTGCATCGGCATCGCGCCCCACTGCGAATCCGAATCCCGTCTGAGTCTCATCGCCATCATCAGCCATGGTTCCAACACTGACGTAACAGCCGTTCTCTCGCCCTGCGACGCGAATTCCTGTCGTCGTGGCAACTGCGGCTTCGGAGAAAGAATCGGAATAGTTGGCGTCATCGACTCGGATGCGTTTGTCGCCCGCGAGTGTCAAACGTTCGAGCTCCTTGGCAAGGTCGATCTTGCGTGACGTACTGGTAGCTGCAAGAGCCTCGTTCCACAGGTGCTGGGGCACGATCGAAACCCCGTCGGGCTCGGCGAGCCCGGCCCACTCATCGGGTTCACCGTATGCGAGATTGTCGCGCGCCTCTTCGAGAACCTCGGCGATCTCGGCCGCATCGAGCGATCCGCATGACGACGTTCCAGTGCGACCGTCACGGATGACGCGGATACCGATTCCTTCGCTCTGAGCCGAAACGAAATGTTCGACCTCACCGGCATAGACCCGAACGTCCGTAGAGAGATCTCGACCCACATAGGCCTCGACCTGCTCGCCCGGGCGAGCCAACGCGACGACTCGATCGGCGATGGTGAGGAGCTCGTGACTGCGATCCAGGTCTGTCATGAAGCAGTTCCGCCGACGGTGAGGGCTTTCACCCGCAACGTGGGCTGACCATCACCCACTGGTACGCCCTGGCCATCCTTGCCGCAGGTTCCCGGATTGCCCATGGCGAAGTCGTTACCCAAACGATCGATATCGCGCAAAACCTGTGGTCCATTACCGATCAAGTTTCCTTCTCGCAAAGGTTCGGTGATCTCGCCGTTCTCGATCAGATATGCCTCGGTCATACCGAAAACGAAGTCTCCCGTTGCCGTGTTGACGCTGCCACCACCGAGGTGGGCCACATACACCCCGGACTGAGTGTCGCGAATGATGTCCTGCGGATCTTCTTGCCCGTTCAGAACATACGTATTTGTCATGCGCACCATCGGGAGGTGCTGATACGACTGGCGTCGACCATTGCCGCTCGGGCGTCGGCCTTCTTTGTGCGATCGCAAGTAGTCCCACATGTAGTCGGTCAGAACACCGTCTTGAATGAGAACGTTGTACTGCGAAGGGTGACCTTCGTCGTCGATTGCAATCGCTCCCCACTCGTGGGCCATCGTGCCATCATCGACCAAAGTAACGAGGGGTGATGCCACCTGCTCTCCTACCTTGCCCTGGTACACACTGGCGCCCTTGGCTACGAGATCGGCTTCGAGGCCGTGTCCGCACGCCTCGTGAAACAACACGCCCCCACTTCCGGCTTTGATCACGACTGGCATCGAACCCGACGGCGCAGGCCGCGCCTTCAACTTCGTGAGTGCACGCTGCGCGGCGGTCCGCGCCACATCTTCCACAAGAACCTTGTCGAACAATTCGAAACCCATCGTGTGCCCGAGTGAGTCGAAGCCCGTCTGCATTCCGGTGTCGCCATTGGCAACGGCGCTGACGCGCAACAAGGTGCGCACGCGTTCGTCCTGAGCGAGCAGTCCGTCGCTGTTGGCAATGAGGATGGTGGAGCGACCGTCGGAGTATCCAGCTGACACCTGGGTGATCGCGCCTCCGGTGGATCGTGCAGCGTCGTCGACGCGCCGAAGCAAATCGACCTTGGCGGTCTTGGCAATGGTCGATGGGTCGATGTCCACCGGGCTGACGACACGCCGTGGCTGGGCTTCGAGGGACACCGCGCGGACTCCTCCTGAGCCGTGGCTAGCGGCCTCGGCTGCGGCGCGAGCCGCTGCCAAGAGTCCTGCCTCGGAAAGATCTGCCGTATGGGCGAAGCCAGTCGTCTCACCCTTGATCACCCGAATGCCCGCCCCTTTGCTTCGGGAGGTGGACATCTGCTCGATCCGACCGTCATCGAGCCCCACTCCGGTTCCCCGCCAATCGGAAGCGAAGATCTCGGCGAAGTCAGCGCCGGTCTTGAGAGCTGTGGACAGAACCCGTTCGAGAATGTCGCGATCAATCACCCCGTCAGCCTACAGAGGCACTCCCGGGGCCTTGACGAGACTTGGTGAACGACACACACTGCCGAACCTGGGATGTGAATCCTGACGGGTGAGTGTCTTGACGAGGACCATAGATTGAAGGCGTGACGAGTGGGGTTGACGGCGACGCTACAGCGGGTTCTCTCCCGTCTGCCTCGCCTGTTGTCGCCGATCCATCGGCGGTCGACGACCACACACCGACCGAACAACGAGGCGTCGATCCGACACGCGTGTTCCAAAGTCCGTCCGGATCCATTCGACGAGTCCACCGGACGTACTGGTGGAAGGAAGCCCTGATCATGGGGATCTTCTACGTCGTGTATTCGTGGAGCCGCAACATGTTCGGCTCAGCGCAACTTGCCTCTGATGGAGTGCCTGAGCAGGCCTTCCACAACGCCGAAAAACTCATTCGCATCCAAAAGGCTCTCGGCTTGTTTCACGAGGAATCGATTCAGGACTGGTTCTTGCCGTATCGCGGTTTCATCCAGTTCTGGAACACGTTCTACGGCACGGCACATTTCGCCGTCACCCTTGGAGTCTTTTGGATCTTGTTCGTCAAGCGCAAGAACGTCTTTCCTCAGTGGCGAAACACCCTTGCGATCACGACAGCACTGGGCATCGTCGGTTTCTCACTGTTTCCCGTCATGCCGCCGCGACTTCTCGACGCTCCGTGCCCTGCACAAGAACTCGGAAGTTACGGCGGGGCATGCATCCCGAGCGAATTGCGCAATGCCGGACCCGACGGCATTCGCGGCACGGAAGACGACCGATCGTTCGGTTTCGTCGACACACTGCCCGAGTACGGGGCGGGGTTGTGGACTTTCGATTCAGAGGCCATGAAGTCGATCTCCAATCAGTACGCGGCGATGCCGAGTATGCACATCGGGTGGAGCAGCTGGTGTGCCTTCGCTGTATGGCCGCTCCTGAAACGCAGATGGACGAAAGCAGCAGCACTTCTGTATCCGGCCTTGACATTGTTCTGCATTGTCGTGACCGGCAACCACTACTGGATCGATGGGCTCGGGGGCCAACTGGCGCTTGCCATCGGTGCCTACTTCGGGTGGGAGATCCACCGCCAGAACCAGCGGAGACTCGACAGGCGTTTCCTACGCCGACATCCCGACGCAACACTGAGAACAAGCTGAGCCACGTGCCGTGACGTTGTGGCACCAGCACTTCGTGTCAAACGCCACCTGGCAAGGTCCGGCCGACCAGCATCAGCCGCAGGTGAGGCCACCTGTAGCGTTGAGGACGTCATGAACCTCGAGTCGATCCGCAACCCTGACGACCTTCGTGGCCTCTCGTATCAAGAACTGGACGACCTCGCCGGTGAGATCAGAGACTTCATCGTCCAAGCCGTCGCATCCAACAGTGGACATCTCGGCTCCAACCTCGGAGCAGTCGAGCTCACTCTTGCGATTCATCGAGTCTTCGAATCCCCGACAGACGCCATCTTGTGGGACACCGGACATCAGGCATACGTCCACAAGATCGTCACGGGCCGTGCCGAGGGATTCCAGCGTCTGAGACAGGCTGACGGTCTGTCGGGATACCCGAGCCGCGAAGAGAGCAAGCACGACTTCATCGAGAACAGTCATGCCTCGACAGTTCTGTCGTATGCCTACGGTCTTGCAGTTGCCCGAGACCAAGGGGCGAACGATCACCGTCACATCGTTGCCATCATCGGAGATGGATCGATGACGGGTGGGATGGCCTATGAAGCACTGAACAATCTCGGCCATAGCCGGCAACGAGTGGTCGTTGTCCTCAATGACAATGGACGCAGTTACGCCCCGACGATTTCCAATCTCACACAGTCGTCCTCTGCGGTGCTCGACCAGCGAACTCCCCTTCCGGACCGCATCACCGAGAAGCTTTCGATCGGGTTGACCCGTATCCGAATGAATCCGCTGTACGTTCAGCGTCAGCGCAAGATCGAATCCTGGCTGCAGAACCTCCCCGTCGTAGGCCAACAGGCCGAAAAGGGCATGGATGCGGTCAAAGCTGCTGTTCGTGAGTTCTTGCAGCCGCCATCGTTCTTCGAAGCACTCGGTGTGCGCTATGTCGGTCCTGTCGACGGCCATGACATTCACGAGCTCGAATCCGCTCTGCGCAATGCCGAGGAGTTGTCATCAGAAGGCCCGATCGTCGTTCACGTCCTGACACAAAAGGGCAAGGGATACTCACCAGCCGAGGACGATGACGAAAAACATCTCCACGATACACCCGTCTTCGATCCTGCTGTCGGGCCGCCCAAAGCCGTACCCACCGGGTACACCCAAGCTTTTGCAGACACCGTCGTCAAGTTGGCCGAAGAAAACGAGCGCATCGTTGCCATCACTGCTGCCATGCCAGGACCGACCGGATTGCTGCCCTTCCAAGATCGCTTCCCCAATCGATTCTTCGACGTCGGAATCGCTGAGCAGCATGCTGTGACCGGTGCGGCAGGAATGGCGATGGGTGGTCTGCGTCCGATCGTGGCGTTGTATTCGACATTCATGTCTCGAGCCTGGGATCAAGTCGTGTACGACGTGGCATTGCATCGGCTGCCGGTGATCTTTTGTCTCGACAGAGCGGGCATCACAGGCGATGACGGGCCGAGTCATCACGGTGTCTACGACATGGCATTGCTCACCAAAGTCCCCGGTATGCGCGTCCTTGCACCTTCGAGCGCCCAAGAACTGCAGCAGATGCTGGCCGATGCGGTGACCATTGTCGAGAGTGGGCCGATCGCCATTCGTTATCCGAAAGGTGCCGCTCGCCAAGTCGATGCCGATGATGTCGGATCAGGTCTCGCCGCTCGCAAACTGCGAACCGGGGGTACGCAACTCGCGATTCTGGCCGTGGGCAAGATGGTCGCTGCTGCGTTGGCGGCTGCTGAACGTCTCGCCGAACGTGGTGTCGATGCCACCGTTTGGGATGTTCGGTCATGCGCACCTCTCGACCAGGAGATGATCCGCGACGCAGTTCGCCATCAGCGAATCATTACGGTCGAGGACGGAATCGCAGATGGTGGGGTCGGGTCGTCGATGGCAGCGGAGATCCATGCCATCGACCCTCAATGTTGTGTCGATGTGCTCGGCGTGCCGACCAAGTTCATTCCCCACGCGAAACCGGACCGGGTTCTGGCTCACATCGGTCTCGACGCGGACGGTATTGTGCGCGCCTGGGAACGTCGCTGATGAACCATGAACGTTGATCCGAACGACCTCGAACTCGCACTGCACCTCGCAGACGTCGCAGACGAGATCACGAGTGCCTATTTCGATCGACGCAACTTCACGTCGTCGCGCAAAGCCGATCTGACCGAGGTGACGCAAGCCGATCAAGAGACCGAGAACGCTCTTCAGGCCCTAATCGTGGAGCAGCGTCCACATCATGGGTTCTACGGTGAGGAATACGGTGAAGCCGGAGTTGTCGGGTCGTCGCTGACGTGGGTCGTCGATCCCATCGACGGGACATCCAACTTCACGCGCGGCGTTCCCGTGTGGGCAACATTGATCGCTCTCGTGGATCTCACCCATGGTCCGATTCTCGGAGTGGTATCGGCTCCAGCCCTCCACCGTCGATGGTGGGCTAGCCGAGGAACGGGCGCCTTCGTCAACGGCCGGTCGATCACCGCATCCGAGACGGCATCGTTGTCCGAGGCCCAAATCAGCATCACGTTCAATCGAGGTTGGGACGATCTCGGTTCGACGGAAGCACTCATGGCTCTTCAGCGTCAGTGCTACCGGTCCCGAGGCTTCGGCGATTTTTGGCAACACATGTTGGTGGCAGAAGGGGCGATCGATATCGCAGTCGATGCCATCGGGCTTGCCCCCTACGACAACGCTGCAATCCAAGCCATCGTCGAAGAAGCCGGTGGGCGACACACCGATCGCTTCGGCCATCGGGATTACACCCAGAATTCAGCAATTTCGTCCAATGGCAAACTGCATGACCGCGTGATCGCTGCAATCGGCAGCACCACTGCTCCGTCTCGCTCCTGAAGATCCGTTTTCGCCCGGATTTCACGCACTGAGAGCTGTCACCGAACGGGCGATCCATTTCGCCGACGACGTGAACAGTATTCTGGACACGTGGTCGATCTCGTCATCCGGCATGCTCATCTCGTCGATGGTTCAGGCGCCCCCGCACGTCACGCTGACATCGTCGTCGACAATGGGCGGATCATCGAGGTCGGCGAACCCGGATCTGCTTCGACTGCTGCTGGCCGTGTGGTGAATGCAGATGGACGTCTCGTGACCCCCGGATTCGTAGACATCCACACTCACTACGACGCGCAGGTCTCCTGGGATGCCTACCTCACTCCGAGTTCCTGGCATGGCGTCACGACAGCAGTCATGGGCAATTGCGGCGTCGGGTTCGCTCCGGCCCATCCCGAGCGACACGAGTGGCTGATCGAACTCATGGAAGGTGTCGAAGACATACCTGGTTCAGCCATGACTGATGGCATCGATTGGCAGTGGGAAAGTTTCCCCGAATACCTCGATGCAGTTGACAGTCGTCGCTATGTGATCGACATCGGAACTCAGATCGCACACGGACCACTGCGCGCGTACGTCATGGGACAAAGAGGCGCCGACAACGAACCTGCTACCGATGAAGACTGTCGGGCGATGGCCGATCTCGTGGCCGAAGCACTGACCTGTGGGGCCCTCGGCTTTTCCACGAGTCGCACCCCGCTCCACCGCTCCAAGAGCGGCGACCTCGTTCCCGGAACGAATGCCGATGCAAGCGAACTCTTCGCGATTGCACAGGCCCTTGCATCTGTCGGCCACGGCAACTTCCAGTTCTCTCCCGAACATGTGCGTGTACCCGTCGAAGAATGGCCATGGATGCGCGAACTCGCCCGACGGTCCGGTCGGCCGGTCAGTGTCAATCTCAACCAAACGGATCAGTCACCAGACCTCTGGCGCACGGTGCTGTCCCAGATCTCCCAAGCTCAAGCCGATGGCTTACCCATCTACTCACAGGTTGCAGGACGATCGATCGGCATCTTGTACGGACTTCACGGAAGCGTGCACCCGCTCTTGTTCCATCCGGCGTATCTCGAGATTGCTCACCTGGCGATGCCCGAACAGATCAGCGCTTTGGCAGAACCTGTCCGGCGGAATCGGATCATCAGCCAGATTCCCGACGACGGCGGGCTGTTCCAGCGAATCGTTCTCGACAAGGCTGACGGCATGTGGCTCGTCGAAGGAGCTTCAATCGATTACGAACCGCATCGTGAAGACTCGATCGGTGCTCGTGCAGACCGCACAGGCACTCCGATCATGGAAGTCATCCTCGATCACCTGCTACGCGACAACGGCCAGGGTCTGATCTACGCACCATTCTTCAATTACTCCTATGGCGACCTTTCGATGACCTATGAATCCCATCGGCATCCGTTCACACGACTCGGACTGTCCGATGCTGGAGCTCACTGCGGGGCGATCTGCGACGGAGGCATGCCGACGTTCATGCTCACCCACTGGGTTCGTGATCGAACACGCGGACCGCGTTTCGATCTCGAATTCATGGTGCACAGGCAGACACGTCAGACTGCGGAATTCTACGGACTGCACGACCGCGGTCTCGTTGCGCCTGGTATGCGCGCAGACCTGAACATCATCGATTTCGATGGGCTCGGTTTCGAAACACCTCGCATGGTGTTCGATCTTCCCGGCAATGCTCGCAGGCTCGTACAAAAGGCCCGAGGGTACGAGGCCACGTTCGTCGCCGGCGTGCAAACAGTCGACGACGACGAGTTCACAGGAGAGCTACCGGGCCGACTCGTTCGTGGCCCACAAAAGTGACAGACCTCTCGACCCGGTTGGGACCGACTCAGTTGAAGAATGGATTCTCGCCAGTGGCGTGATCGGTCAGGTCCCGGACTCGCTGAATGCCCGGGACCTTTTCCACCAGCGTGGTTTGGACACCTTCGAGCATGGTCATCCGACTCATGGAGCATCCATGACAGCCGCCTCCCATGGTCAAATACGCAGTCCCCTCTTCATCGTGTCCCACATAGGTGACGAAGCCACCATGGGCGGCGAGAGCAGGATTCACGTCGACTGCGATGACGGATTCGACTTCTGCTGAAATCTCGTCTCCAGATATGAGGCCCTCTACGACTGGGGTAAGCGGTTTGTTCTGGTTGCGAATGACAAGACCGGCACTCGACGAGAAGTCGAGAATTGCTCCCTCGAGGAGTTCGATGTCTTTGGCGGGGATGATCACCTTCAGACCCGAATGGGTCCTGACTTCGTCGGTGAACGCAGCCTTGCGGAACTCGTCCAGAGCCAAGTCGTAGCGGAAATCCTCACCGGGTCCGCTCACGATCTCCAATCGCAAACCCAGAGAGGCCGCATCTTCTTCGGCATCGCGCAACTTGAGCAACTCTTCGAGAGCAGCTTCGGTGATCGTGATGATCGTCGCAGTCGAGGTATTTTCAGGTGCCAGAGGACTCATGGAGATCAAGATACCGCTAGCCCTTCATCGAAGGTTCGTCGTGCTCTGCGAAATCCGACATGCTTTCGTGCCCTCCTGACACATCGGTCAGCGAGAGCCTCCACCATCGCATTCGATGCGCTGGCCTGTGACATACCCCGCCCCTTCTCCGACGAGCCAGAGAACGACATCGGCGACATCTCGCGGCTGGCACACTCGCCCGAAAGGAGAGGCGGCGTCGAGACTACGCAGATCCTCCATGGCCCTGTCGCCCGTCATCGCCCGAGCCAGACGAAGACCCATGTCAGTCTCGACGAGTCCGGGGGCCACGATGTTGACATGGATTCCGTACTGCCGTTCCTCTTTGGCCAGAGTCAGAGCCAGGGCTTCCATCGCAGCTTTGCCCATGTTGTACGGCGCACCATTGGCTCCCATGTGGGTGGTGGCGACCGATGACACCATGACGATGTCACCACGTGACTGAGATCGCATCGATGGCAGCACACATTTCGCCAAGTAGTGAGGTCCGATCGCATGAGTCGTGATCAAGCCAATGACCTCTTCGGGTTCTGTCTCGGCTACCGGTCGCCCCTTCGATGCAACACCTGCGTTGCACACCAGGATGTCGATGAAACCGAAGTCGCTTTCGACTGCTGCAACCATTCGAGCCACGGAATCAGGATCGTCGACTGTGCCTTCGTAGGCCCGAGCGTCACCGCCGGCAGCGCAGATTGCCTCGACTGTCGTTTCAGCTGCCTCTCGATCCCGTCGGTAGTTGATTGCAACCCGGGCTCCGTTCTCGGCGAGCAGCTCACTGATCGCCCTGCCGATCCCCCGACCTCCGCCAGAGACGAGCGCAACGCGACCAGCCAATGCACCTCCGTGGGTACTTTCCATGTTCTTTCCCTACCTCTCACCCAATACTCGTCCTCTGGAATCGAGCTTCCCGCACGACATCGCAACAGGCTGCATCGTCAAAAGAAATCTTTACCCGTGGGCATTTCCGAACACGCATCGTCACGAGCACGATTCAGGATCGCGAACTCTAGAGTGTTGAAAACGGGGAGCTCACGGGACAGTGGGCTGAGAGGGCGTCTGCCGATGCCGACCCGAGAACCTGATCTGGGTAATGCCAGCGGAGGGAAATATGGGTACACCCGCATCCGAGCATGCTCTTCATGAACACATGCCCGACGAACATGCCATCGTGATCATCGGAGGTCATCCTCCCGACCCCAGAGTGCTGGGGGAACTGCCCCTCACACGAGAAGTGATCTGCGCAGACTCTGGCCTCGACCATGCGCTTCGTCTCGGCCTCGTTCCGACGACTGTGATCGGTGACATGGACTCCGTCGATCGACTCAGCCTCGCAACTGCTCATGCGGCGGGGTGCTCGATCATCGAACACCCTCCCTACAAAGATGCCACCGATACCGAACTCGCACTCGCCCACGCTGTCGCGCTGGGTCACCGGCATGTCACTCTCCTGTGGGGCGGCGGCGATCGTATCGACCATGTACTCGGTGTCATTGCAGCGCTCGCTCATCCAAGCCTCGCTCACTTGGATGGACTCAGAGCTTGGGTCGCTGAGGACCGTATCGACATCGTCCACTCGGGTAGCGAACTGATCATCGACCACGAACCTCGAACTGTTCTCAGCCTGATTCCGATTGGGTCTCGACAAGCAGTCGTCACAACACGCGGATTGCAGTGGGAACTCAACGGTTCCCAGTTGTCCGCCGATTCCGCACGCGGGCTCAGCAATGTTGTCGTGGACACTCCCTGTTCGATTCGCTCCGACGACGGCGTCACCGCTGTCGTCACTCCAGGTCTGCTCACCATTCACACCCGACGAACTTGTGCAGTGAGTACCCCAGGAGAGAAATGACGATGTCGCGCCGCAACTACTCACGTCCCGCTGTCGGACTGGCGATGATGATCTGTTCCCTTGTCGCAGCGTCGTGTTCATCATCGTCTGTCGACGCCACCCGGATCACTCTTGTCGCTTACGACTCGTTCATCCTTCCCGAAGATGCATTCAGCGCGTTCACCGAGTCCACGGGAATCAGCGTCGATATCGCTCTCAGCGGGGATGCGGGCGAGCTCGCTGCCAAAGCATCTCTGACTTCAGGCAATCCGGAAGGTGACGTGCTCTGGGGGGTGGACAACTCATTGTTGTCCCGATTGACCGAAGCGGACGTCTTCGATCCGTACGTGTCGACTGCAGCCCCAATTGTCCCATCTTTGATCGAGGCGGCGCAGGGAACTGTCACGCCGGTGGACTACGGATACGTCTGCGTGAATTACGACATCGAAACACTGCAACGACTCGGGGTCGCACCACCCTCCACACTCGAGGACCTGATTCGTCCCGAGTATCGAGGCATGCTCGTTGTCCCCAATGCAATGACATCATCGCCGGGTTTGGCCTTCGTGCTGGCCACAACAGTGGCCTTTGGCCAGGACTGGCAGCAATATTGGCAGCAACTCGTGGACAATGATCTCGCCCTCTCTGATGGCTGGACCGACGCGTACTACACGCGTTTTTCTCGTCACGGTGGAGATCGCCCACTTGTCGTGAGCTACAGCACCAGTCCCCCGGCCGAAGTCCTCTTCGCAGACCCGCCACTCGAGCAGGGTGCACCAGCACCGACGGGTGTCGCCGCTGAGACATGCTTCGAACAAATCGAATTCGCTGGTGTCATGCGCGGCACCGACCGGCCGGAAGCCGCACGTCTGTTGGTCGACTACCTGATCAGTCGGCCGTTCCAAGAACTCCTCCCGGAGAACCTCTTCGTCTATCCAGCCAACTCCGAAGCAGTGCTCCCTGAGTCCTTCATGAGGTACACAAAATCGGTGCTCGACCCATGGAGGATGACGCCCGAGGACATTGCCAGCCAGCGTGTCGGCGTATTGGAGGAGTGGGCGCGCATCACTGGCTCATGACTGTTTCGATTGCGCACCGCTCACGACACGGTCATGGGCGAACGAGGTCACGACTCTGGTCGTTGCCTGCCCTTGTCGTCATCACGTTCACAGTCCTCATTCCTGTCTGCGTCCTGGCTTTCGAAGTCGTCGAGCCAGGTGCTCTGCGCAGCGCTCTGACTCGTTCCTCAGTCGTCGATGCAATCCGCTTCTCCGTTTGGCAGGCATTGTGCTCCACAGTTGCCACTCTTTTCATTGGGACTGTGATGGCCTGGATTTTGGCGAGATACGAATTCCGCGGTCGACGATTTGCTGCGGTGATCGTGACAGTCCCATTCGTCCTACCCACTGTCGTTGTCGCCAGTGCTTTTCTGGCGCTCCTCCCAGCCGCTATCGAGCGCAGCTTCACGTCGATCCTTCTCGCACATGTGTTCTTCAACATCTCTGTGGTCATCCGTCTCGTCACGCCTTTGTGGTCGGTCGTCGACCCGGACCTCATGGCAGCGGCGCGAACTCTGGGCGCATCACCGATGCAGATCGTGACGCGACTCCTTTTGCCTGTGGCCAGGCCGGCTGTCACTGTTGCGGGATCATTGGTATTCGTGATGACGTTCACGTCCTACGGCATCGTTCGTATTCTCGGTGGACCTGGACTGAACACGGTCGAGGTCGAGATATATCGACGTGCTGTCCTTTTTGGGGATGTGTCTGGAGCAGCGGCGTTGGCCATCGCCCAAACTCTCGCTGTCATCTCTGTCATTGCCTTCATCACTCGAAGACCCACTCGAGAGTTGCACCGCCTTGGCGCCCAAAGGCGACCCGCTCCGCGATGGGCACTCGGGACTGTGTCTTTCGTCGTCGTTTTGGTTCTGGCCCCTTTGGTCGCGATGTCGCTGCGCTCGATGTACGTCGACGGGCGTGTCACCACTTCAGGATGGTCCAACCTTGTCGGATCCCCCAGTCCCTTGATGTCGAATATCGACATGCCCAGCGTGATCATCCGATCCGCAGGGTTCGCGCTCATCGCCGCGGCGATCGCTGTCCCCATCGGCATCGCGGCCGCAATCGGTCTGGCTCAGCGTTCAGGACCGCTGGTACGAGCAATCTTGAACATTCCAGTGGCGACTTCAGCAGTCGTCGTCGGATTTGGAATCCTGATCACATATGACACGACACCTTTCGATATCAGATCTGCGTGGTGGCTGATTCCGATGATCCACGCAGTCGTCGCTCTTCCGTTCGTCGTGCGGACCGCACTTCCCGTCGTCCAGTCAATTCCCCAGGGACTTCGCGATGCCGCTGCAGTCCTCGGGGCGACGCCACTGCGCCGATGGTGGACGATCGATGCACCTCTCCTCCATCCGGCATTCGCCACGGGACTCGGGTTGTCGATGGCTCTCTCGCTCGGAGAGTTCGGGGCCACCAGTTTCCTGACGCGGCGAGACAGTCAAACACTGCCAATCGTGATCGATCAACTCCTGGGTCGAGCGGGCGAGACTGCGTTCACAACTGCAATGGCTGCCTCGACCGGCCTGATGCTGCTCACAGCTCTCATCGTTGTCACCTTCGACTCGTCACTGAGAACATGATGAACGACGGAGGTACCAAGAAACCATGAGCCTTCACGTCGAATCCATCTGCGTCGAAATCGACGGTGTCACGATTCTCGACAGTGTTTCCTTGGACGTACCGACTGGATCAACCGTCGCTGTCGTCGGTCCGTCCGGAGTCGGAAAATCGACCCTATTGCGAGTCATTGCTGGGATCATCGAACCCACTTCAGGTTCGATCTCGATCGATGGCGTCGACATTTCTTCACTTCCCGTCCATGAGCGCACAGTTGCCATGGTGTTCCAAAATGATCAACTCTTTCCCCATCTCGATGTCTCACACAACATCGCTTTCGGCCTCGACGTGACGAGACCACTGATGATGCGTCTGGTCTCTTCACGACGTGTGCGCCGTGAATGGTCCAAGGAGCGCAAAGATCGTGTCACGGAGATGCTCGATCTCGTCGGACTATCTGGCTTCGAAGATCGGGACACCGGAAGTCTCTCCGGTGGTGAAGCAAAGCGAGTCGCACTTGCGCGAGCTCTCGCCCCTGCCCCGTCGGTTCTCCTCCTTGATGAGCCTCTGACAGGTCTCGATCGGGAGTTGCACGATCGATTGATGCACGACCTCGGGCGCATTCTTGAAAAAACCGGAACCACCACTGTTCTCGTCACTCACGATGTCGCCGAAGCCAAGTATCTGGCCGATCGAGTCGAACAGCTCCGTGCCTGCGTCCACGACCCAGTTCCCGAATCGCCCTGACCGATAGCGTCTCGTTTTCTGATGGTCGATTTCGCCGAGCCGAGGATCATGATTGTGGCAGTGGCAGACGTACGTCCGCTGCGAAGAGAAGTACTCCGAGTCGGCATGCCAGAAGCGACTGTCGATTTCGACGGTGATGACGACCATGAGACCATCCACCTCGCTGCAAAGGACGCCAATGACGAGATCGTTGCGGTGAGCTCGTGGATGGAGCGTGCCATGTCCGAAGATCCGCACCTCCGAGCTGCACAACTCCGCGGAATGGCAACTCGTCATGGTCTGCAAGGTTCGGGTCTCGGCGGGATCTTGATCGAAGCCGGGCTTGTCCACCTTCGTCGACGAGCGATCGATTGGGTCTGGGCCAATGCCCGCGATTCAGCCTTGCATTTCTACGAAAGGCACGGCTTCGAAATCGTCGGAGACGGCTTCATCGAATCGGTGACTGGTCTACCTCACCATCGAGTACGTCGCAGGGTGTAAGTATTCGCCACTGAAGGCGCGCGTGGGCACTCATTCAGATGTGGGTGACGCGCTTTCATTGCTCCGAAACCTTCTCGATATCCAATTTCCAGCGGTATCAGCTCTCGCGGGTGACGCAACTTGGAAAGGTCCCCGGGCCGATGATGTCCAAGAGGATCTGCGGAGCATTCACCGCCTTCTCGTGGAGATTCAGAGCATCGCAGTTCATGCTTCTCCCCACGCACTGGTATCGAACAGTGGACCTGGTCGCTTCTGAGGTCTCCTTTGTTCTTGACATTCGACCCCGAACGACTGCGCATGTTACGACAGGCACTCAGCGACATCTCCCTGACGATCGATAGATGGGGTCGCCACGAGACCAACGCTGGGATCGAAGATCTGATCAAGCGCGCGAGTGGCCTTGTCGAGTTGCAGATATCACGCGTCGACTCATCCTTACGTGAAATCGATACACGAATTCCAGCGGGGTTCCTCCTGCCCCCATCCCTTCCACCCAGCGTTGCGCCGGATTCGTCAACTCGTCCAGTTCATGTGGAGGACCTGATCGCGCAGTATCGAGACTGGGCGGATCGAACACCCCATTGGTGGACTCAAGCCACCACGAATATCACAACTCGCAGCGATGACATTCTCCGCTCATTGTCCCATGAGACCGCAGGCGAACTCATCGATGCATTACCCGATCTCGAACTCTTCGTCCTGGGCACTGCAGATCTCTCCACTGTCGAATCCATCTGGACACTCGCCACAGACCCATCCACGACACCATCAGCCGTCGCCGGTCGGCGCATCCGCCGACTCCTTTGCGTCATTTTCGATGAACGACCGTGGGAAAGAGGCATCGCTGCAGGATCGATCGATCCTGTCGAGCGTTCACGGCGAGAAATCGAATTACGCAATCTCACGGCACGCATCATTGCCCCCTGGCAAGTCGACATGACCAGTCGACCTGACTGGGGATGGACTGCTACCACCGGAACTCGAAGGCTGCATCAAATCTCAGAGCTCGAATCCACATCTGACATCCTCGTCAATGGTTTGGCTGGAGCCCTCCAGCACTCCTTGGCTCGACTCCCCGAGGACCCTGAATCCCGCAGGGCTCGTATCGATGCTGTAGCCCAAGCGATTGGAACATCCATCGAGGTGCACCAAATGTCCGACGTCGACCGCGCCCGATCCGATTCGGGCTTGGACACCTTGCGTAACGTCCTCGGAACGCTCGCAATCGACGGGCCATGGCCGATATCGATCCTGCTGGATGCCGGAGCCCAATGGGTTGGAGAACACTTCGACACATCCGACGCGCGAATCGATACAGCCATTCTCGAATCATTGGAGCAGCGAGAAGTCCTTGCTTCGATTGCAGTCATCACTGTGATGGCCGCGAGCCTTGCGCGGTCGAGGCGGGATGCCTCGCGTCCCGTGGAGCCACGGCAGATGATCACCCAAGACATGATCGACGAATTGCGATACACCTATCAATCGATCGACAATGCTGCAGGCCGAGGGCAGTCACTCGCTCGACTGACAAGAAATCGGTGAACGCATTCAGAGAGAACCTCAGAACAGTGCATGCTCGTTTCGGTCAGACATCGACGTCCATCGCGAGGCGAACAACACGCGAGGGTGACACCTGAACGATGATCTCGAGATCCCAGACCCCCGACTCGAGGATGGAAATGGTTCCGAGAAAATGATTTGGGCCAAGAGGATCGACGTCCACGGTGACGGGTGGAAGATCTCCATCTTCATAGGTCATCCTCATTTCCAGTCCGTCGACGGGATCGAGCGAACCACCAGGAGTGACCACTGTGATGTGGATTTCGTTGGCTCCGATCATTCCAGGGGTCACAGTTGCATTCACAATGATGTCGTCTTGAGCAAGTGTTGCCGCGATGACTGCGGGTTCACTGCCGACTCTCGGTGGTGACGAGACCATGATCGACGTGGCAGCGAGAACGAGCACTGCGACGATCACTTCGACGGCAACCAGTCGTCGAACAGACACAAGGCCAGCGGCACCACGATCGGCCAAGAGTACGAGACGCGCGAACATGCCGAACGAAATGACCACGAGGACGAACACAACCTTGACAACGAGTGCTCGACCCCAATCAGTGGATGTGATGTCAGCCGGATCCTCGACGAGATGCCACGCTTGCCAGAGCCCAGTGATCAATGCAATCGGAATGGCGAACGATGCACTGCGGGAGAAGGACCGTACGACCTCATCTGTGCGCTCTCCGAAGATGATCGCCAGCAGACCTCCGATCCAAAGGAGAACCGAAGCCAAATGCACGGCAACGATGGCTGAGGCCACCGCCGCCGGAGACGAAGCGCTCGGATGCCCTGTGGCGGCAAAGGAAACCACGATTCCCCCGCCGATGAGAGCGCTCGATGACCGCCACCATGTCGTTTTCAACACGGCATTGCGTCTGGTCGACACGAGCACCAACCCACTGAGACAAACGAGCAACACAAGGCGAGCAATGAGACCTTGACCCGAACGTGTCGACCACACGTCCTGCCAAGCGCTCGAATCAACGAGGTTCGACCATGTACCTCCAGAGAGGTACACCCCCTGAACGAGGAACTGACCCACGGTGCCCAAGGACGCGGCAATCCATCCGATACCGATGACTCCTCGGCATCGTCTCGATCCAGCCATACCTGCCGACGCTGCAAAGGCAAGTGTGCCGAGCGCACCTGTCAAACCCAGATACACCAGAGCCCGAGACATCGCACGCACAGCATCGAGTCCTCCAGGCCCAGACCTCGACGCATCGACTCCTGCGAGCAAGTCACCAGGAGTCACCGCACGCGCATCGGTACCGATCTGAAATGTGTACGCCCCCTCGGCGATGTGTCCATCCTGAGACTGCACGCGCCACGCCACCAAATAGAGACCGAAATCCAAAGGCGGCAAGTCGTTCACTTCGACGCGGTCGTTCCCAAGCACCTGTGGGGCCTCGATCGCCACGCGCTCCCGACGCTCGTCGAACAACTCCACCGAGCGCTCCACGAGACCGACAGGCTCACTGAAGTCGAGCACGATCGAGCGGGGGGCACTTTCGAGAGTCGCCGAGGGAGAAGGCGACGACGACTCGAGGTTGGCATGAGCCGATGCAGCGGACGCGAACCAGAGGACGGGAACCGCACACGCCAGTGCAAGAAGTGAACGCGAACCTCTCACAGAATCTCCGCCTGGCCTACCCCACTCACATCGAAACGACCGAGTAACCATGCCAGTCTCCATCGATCCTCGAGTCGTGCTACGGCAGTAGGCAAGGTGTTCATTCCCATCGATCCTCGAGCGGTCCATTGCATCGTCAACACACGCACATCTCGACGGACATACGCATCGGACCAGCACTGTGGACCATCGAACCCTAGTTCGACGATCCCGAGATCTCCCATGTGGACCTCCACCTCGCGCCAGCGACGCAACGGAAGGTCGGCTATCGGCACGATGGCCCCCGAGACCATCTCTGCTCGACCCTCCCAGGCTCTCGTGGCACGCGACCAGGTTCCTTCGAGCGCATAGATCGCCTCTCGCAGGCGAGACACGTGTTCGTTCGCAGGAACATCCGCATCACGTTCGATGTGCAGGGCGCGCTCATCGGGACCCCCTGGGTACTGCTTGCCGATGGCACCCTCATCGGCACCTTCGAAAAGGCGTACCAGACTCCAGGCATGGTGGGTGAGATGAGCCAAGACGTGGCCGACCGACCAACCTGGAAGGTGCGACGGACGAGTTGTGTCGATGGTGGACAGCCCGCCATCGTCATCTGGATCGAGACGTGCCAACAGCCTTTGGTGGGCATGGGCTACTCCGGCGACATCATCATCGATCATGCAAGAGGCATCGTACGACGCGGCACCACAACAACGGTGCCGTCATCGTCGCGATGTACGGACACCGTGACTCCATAGAACTCAGAGAGAGTCTCCGCTTTGAGAACCTCATCAGCCGGGCCCGATGCGACGCAATGGCCATGATGCAATAGCGCGAGTCGATCGCTGTACAGCCCAGCCAACGTCAGATCGTGCATCGCAGATACAACCGTGAGGCCGTGCTGTCGTCGGAGCTGGTCCACGAGCTCGAGTGCGTATTGCTGATGTCCGATGTCGAGAGCGCTCGTCGGTTCGTCGAGCAACATGATCGGTGCCTCTTGAACGAGAGCCCGACCGATGATCACGCGCTGCCGCTCACCTCCGGACAGAGTCGACAGACGACGCTGAGTGAACGAAACCAGATCCAATCTCTCGAGAACTCGTGCAACCATTTCGCGATCGTTGCGTGATTCACTGCCGAAGTACGCAACGTATGGGTTCCTTCCCAAAAGGACATATTCGAACACGGTCATACCATCGGGCCATGAAGGTGACTGGGGAATGTGCGCAACGAGAGCTGCGCGCTGGCGAGGTGGGCGCGCATGCAATGGGGTTCCGTCGACCAGGATGTCGCCAGCATGTTTCGTGAGGCCCGCAGCAGATCGCAGCAGTGACGACTTTCCCGCCCCGTTGGGACCGATCAGGCAGAGCCATTCCCCAGATTCGACGGTGTCGGAAAAATCAGAGACGGCACATGATGCTCCGTAATGGACAGAGACGTTACGAAATGTGAGTGCGTGACCGGACGAGAGCGCTGCCCCGGTTGATTGTCTCGACTGTGCGATCGAAACCGTTGGTGTCCCGATGCCGGGTGAAACAGCTGACGAAATATCGTCACCAGACACACCCGAATGTGCAGATCTCGAGTTCATCGATTTCATTGCGTGACCCCCTGACGAGAACGAAGAACCAAAATGAAGAACGGTGCTCCAAGGAACGCTGTCACGACACCGATCGGTGTTTCAGCAGGATCGGCAAGGACGCGTCCTGGAATATCGGCGAAGATCAAAAAACTTGCACCGAGAAGGACTGTCAAGGGCAAGAGCAGCCGATAGCTGGAACCGGCAAGCAAGCGGATGAGGTGGGGTACGACGATCCCTACGAAACCGATCAATCCACTGACGCTGACCACAGCCGATGTTCCGAGGGTGGCTGCAATGACGACGATGAGCCGAACTCGATCGACACGCGTGCCCAAGGTTCGTGCCTCTTCATCACCCACTCTGATCACGTCGAGAAGCCGTCGGTGCCACAGGAGCACGAAACCACTGACGATGACGTATGGAAGAACGAGTCGCACATCGTGCCATGTGGCAGTCGACAAACGACCGAGAATCCAGCTGTACACCTGCCTCACGACGTCGGAGTTTCTCTGCAGCAAGAAGGTCTGAACAGCGGTCGCCAGCGAAGACACAGCTACTCCTGCCAGTACGAGCGTGGCCGATGATCGCGTCGCGCCAAAGGTTGCTCCCACGGCATACGTGACGAGAACAGCTATCAGTCCTCCAGCAAAAGCTGACAATGGAAGCGGGTCGATCACCCAAGATGTCGTCGCAGAGCGATTGACGATGATCACCATCGTTGCTCCCAGCCCTGCGCCGGCTGCGACACCGAGCAGATAGGGGTCGACGAGCGGATTTCGAAACACTCCCTGGTACGAGGCTCCAGCAAGGGAAAGCATCGCACCGACGATGCCGGCGAGAACCACTCGGGGCATGCGCACCTGCCACAAGACAGCACTTTCGAGTTCACTCGATCCCGAGTCGATCGTGATCAATGGAAGGCGATCGAGTAGTTCGAGGGGTACGCGCCACCACGTCGGACCCGCCGGCCCGATCATCGCACCGAGAAGAAACGACACCATCAGACACAACGTCGCACCAGCGATCCACCATTTCGTGATGGATCGCGTGCTGGCCGTTCCCACCGATTGCGTGTTCGCCACACTTGTGTTCACCAATGCTGCACCGGCGAACACGGAATCGACAGGATCAGCTTCCGATCGTGCACCCATCTCAGTGACGATTCCCTCGACTCAGTTCGCCTGTGCAACGAGATCAGCAATGGCCTCGGAGATGGCACGGACGAAGTCGACGATACGTGGGCCCCACCTCGAGGCAACGTCGTCGTCGAGAGCGATGACTCGCTGATTCTGCACCGCAGTCAGTGAATCCCAACCCGGACGAGACGAAACAGACTCGGCGGTGACAGCACAGCACTTGGTGTCGGCCAAAAACACCAAGTCGGGATTTTGGCTGATGATGAACTCAGCCGACAGTTGTGGGTAATCCGAATTCGCCTCGGCGGCGTCTGCGATGTTGCGCAAACCGAAGAGCGCGTAGAAAGAACCGATGAACGTGTTCGAGGTGACGCTGAAATAGCTGTCATCGAGTTCGTGGTAGTAGGTCAAAGGCTCGGACAATGTCGGACTGGACTCGACGATCGAGTCGATATCTGCCCGCATCGAGGCAGTGAGCTCTGAAGCGCCTTCGGATCGGCCGATGCGATCACCGAGATCTTCGATCTGCTCGAGCACCTCGTCGAGACTTTGCGGTGCCGGACTGGTCCAGGACTCGATGCCCACAGATGCCAGTCGTTCGGCCAAGCCGTTGTAATCGTCTCCGATCACGACCAGATCTGGTTCGTAGGCCACGATCGACTCGACGTTGGGTTCGAATCCGGACAATGCAGTCAGGACATCAGCAGCCTCAGGTGGATGATTCGACATGGCATCGACAGCGACGACCTGTTCGCCTCCACCGATCTCGAAGATGATTTCGGTGTGGGTTGGCGACAGGCTCACGATGCGCTCGGGAGCACCGGTCTGATCCTCGATCGGAGCAGATGCCTCTGTCGGGGCAGGTGAACTCGGCGACGAATCACCCGAGCTGCATGCCACCGCGACAGTGGTGACAGCCACGCCCAAAACCAGGGTGCGCACGACTGAAGAACCGATCAATAAACGCTTCATGGGAGCCTCCTCATGCTCTGAGGAGGCAAGAGGAGTGCCAGGACTGTTCATCCTGCGCGATCCGCCCTTGCCTCGAGGGTTGGTTTTCGCATATGGAGCAGGCGACCGGACTTGTCGTGAGGTGACGGACGATGTCACCCACGAACCACCGTTGCGGGACAGTGTCGGAATCTCACCGACTTCGCTGCTTTCCACACGTACCGACTATCGCCGGCGGGCAGACCCTAACACACAGGTACGAAGACCCGTCGTGAACACCCGTCGATCAGGAACGTGCCACGAGGTCAGCTATCCGATTGATTCCCTCTTCGAGATCTGCATCGCCAAGGGCGAACGAAAAGCGCGCATAGCCCGGAGTGCCGAATGCTTCACCGGGAACGATGGCTACCTTGACTTCGGACAACACGATGTCGGCCAACTCCATACTCGTCGAGGCAACCTGCCCGCCAATCGATCGTCCCAGGAGTCCACTCACATTCGGATAGCAGTAGAAGGCCCCTTCGGGAGCGCGACACGTGATACCGGGTATGTCGTTCAACATGCGATGCATCGTCTTGCCACGACGCTCGAACGCGGTTCGCATGTCGACGACTGCGCTCAGGTCACCCGACACGGCGGCCAGAGCTGCGACCTGAGCCACGTTGTTGACATTGGACGTCGCATGGCTCTGAAAATTGATCGATGCCTTCATGACATCGCTCGGACCGATCATCCAGCCCACTCGCCAACCTGTCATCGCATACGTCTTGGCGACACCGTTGACGATGATGCACTGGTCTGCGATCTCCGGAACAAGGGTCGGCATACTGCTGAAGACGCTGTCACCATAGGTGAGGTGTTCGTAGATCTCGTCGGTCATGACCCACACTCCACGCTCCACTGCCCACCGTCCGATCGCTTCGACCTCGGACGGGGTATAGACCCCGCCGGATGGATTGTCCGGTGACACGAACAGGAGCGCTTTGGTGCGCGGCGTGAGCGCTGCTTCGAGCTGATCCACCGTGACGCGAAAACCGTTGCTCTCATCGGTTCCGATGACAACTGGGACTCCGCCAGCCAATGTCACGGCCTCGGGATACGTCGTCCAATACGGTGCCGGCACGATGACCTCGTCGCCCGGATCACACAGAGCCGCAAGGGCAGTGAACACTGCGTGCTTTCCACCATTGGTCACGAGAACATTGTTCGCCGACGTCGTGAACCCACTGTCGCGCAATGTCTTGGCAGCGATTGCCTCACGTAACTCCGGCAGACCGGCTGCCGGTGTGTAGCGGTGGTATCTCGGATCCCGACAAGCACGCACCGCTGCCTCGACGATGTGCTCCGGCGTCGGAAAGTCGGGCTCGCCTGCGCCGAAGCCAATGACATTTTCTCCAGCAGCCTTCAATGCCTTTGCTTTGGCATCGACTGCCAGTGTCGCCGACTCGGCAATCGAGGCCAAACGGGAAGATGTGCGACGAGAAGTTGCGGTATTCCGTTGGGGGGAAGAACTCATGCCTGCCATGCTTACACAGTGAACACAAAGGACCCCCGACAAATCCGCATCTCCAGCGAACTTTTGCCCAAGGACGGACGCTTCGGTTGCGGACCCTCCAAAATCCGCCCAGAGCAGCTCGCCGATCTCATGGCTGCAGGAACCACTGTGTTGGGAACCTCCCATCGCCAAGCCCCGGTGAAGGGACTCGTTCGCTCGGTGCGCAGCGGTTTACACGAGTTGTTCGGACTCCCCGATGGCTGGGAGATCGTTCTCGGCAACGGTGGATCCACCATCTTCTGGGACGTCGCCACTTTCGGTCTCATCGACAACACCAGCCAACATCTCGTATTCGGTGAGTTCTCCTCGAAGTTCGCCCAGGCTGCGGCCGCGGCCCCACACCTCGGGACACCATCGGTCATCGAGAGCGCAACGGGAACACACCCGGGCGTGCTTCCTCAGCTCGATGTCGACACCTATGCGTTCACTCACAACGAGACGTCCACTGGAGTGATGATGTCCTTGCAGCGACCAGAGGGGTCCGATGTCGATGCCAATTCGATCGTGATCGTCGATGCAACCTCTGCTGCCGGGGGTCTCTTATGGGATCCCGAACAAGTGGATGTCTATTACTTCGCTCCTCAGAAATGCTTCGCCTCGGATGGAGGATTGTGGATTGCTGCCTGTTCACCGCGTGCTGTCGAACGAATCGAACGGATTTCATCGTCTGGACGCTGGGTTCCCGCTTCTCTCGATCTGAAGATCGCCCTAGACAACTCACGCGCGGATCAGACCTACAACACACCGGCATTGGCAACGATCTCACTGCTCGAATCACAGATCCGATGGATGAACTCTCTTGGAGGTCTCACCGCCTGCAACGCACGCTGTCGAGAGTCCGCATCGATCGTGTACGACTGGGCAGAGTCTCGCCCGTGGACGACACCCTTCGTTTCGAACCCCCAGCAGCGCTCCGAGGTCGTGGCGACAATCGATGTCTCTCTGCCTGCCGACGGCGGAGTCGATGCCAACGACATCTGCGCAGTGTTGCGCGCCAATGGCATCGTCGACACCGACAGCTATCGCAAACTCGGTCGCAACCAGCTTCGTATCGGCATGTTCCCAGCCGTCGATCCCGATGACGTTCGGGCGCTCACAGCATGCATCGACGTTGTGTTCGGGGAACTCGCCGGGTGAGACTCTGGCCATGGAAGTCGCCGATGTTCTCTCGTGGAGAGGACCAGATGAACCCCTTCGGCGGCCAATTCTTGTCGTCACGCTCACGGGCTGGTTCGATGTCGCAGGGGTGGCAACCACTGCTTTGGAACACCTCATCGCCCATCACAACTCGGAATTGATCGGGTCGATCGACCCCGACCCCTTCTACGACTTCACACAGATTCGACCTGAAGCACGTGTCGATGACAGCGGTGAGCGCATCATCGTGTGGCCGAGCAACGATTTCCTCGCCGTTCGCTGTCCGGAATCCGCCCACGATCTGATCGTTTTGGCCGGTGTCGAGCCACATGTGCGCTGGCGGACCTACGTTCAATGCCTGATTGCGGTCTACACCAGGACTCAATGTGAGGCAATCGTGACAGTCGGCGCCGCAGCCGACGCCATCCCTCACACCCGCGTGCCAACCGTTGTCGGCAGCACCGTCGATGCCGCCTTGGCCCGCACTCTCGGATTGTCGCGACCGTCCTACCAGGGCATCACCGGCGTCGTCGGCGTGCTGCAGGCCGAATTCGAAAAGAACGACTTACCTGCGATTTCATTGCGTGTCGGCGTGCCTCACTACCTCGGCAATGCCCAGCACCCGAAGTCATCGGCAGCTCTACTTCGCCATCTCGAACATGTGCTCGGCGTCCCGACACGACACTCCTTATTGGATGACGACATCGAGCGTTGGAAGTCCTTGCACGACGATGCCGTCTCCGAAGACGACCGCGCGCTCGACTACGTGCGCATGTTGGAGCTGGAATTCGATCGACGTGCTGAGGCAGCAATCCCCTCGGGTGACGACTTGGCCGCTGAATTCGAGCGGTATCTCGACGAGAACCGTCCCGACACCTGAGACGCCGGTCTCAGCCGTCGGTCAGTTATTTCGCTGCTGCGAACCCGCCATCGAGATCGGCGATGATGTCATCGATCGACTCGAGGCCCACACTCAGACGAATGAGGCTCGGTGACACACCAGACGCCAGTTGTTCGTCCGCTGTCAACTGGCTGTGTGTCGTCGTCGAGGGCTGGATCACGAGACTGCGAACATCGCCGATGTTCGCGACGTGACTGTGCAGATTCAGTCCGGCGACAAACTTCTCTCCTGCCTCCCGACCACCCTTGATGTCGAATGCAAGAACCGAGCCGAATCCACGACCGTCGAAATACTTCTTGGCTCGTTCGTGCCATGGGCTCGAACTCAGCCCTGCGTAGTTGACACTTTCGACTTGTGAATGCTTGGCCAAATACTCTGCCACCACCTGGGCATTGCTCCAATGTCGTTCCATTCGCAACGACAAGGTTTCAAGACCCTGCAACAGCATGAACGCGTTGAATGGCGAGATTGCCATACCGAGATCACGCAGCAACTGGACGCGTGCTTTCAAAATGTACGAACCTGCCCCGAGCGCAGGCCAGTACGCGAGACCGTGATAGCTGGGATCGGGTTCGGTGAAGTTCGGAAAACGTCCGGACGCGGAGAAATCGAACTTTCCGCCATCGGTGATGGATCCCCCGATCGACGTTCCGTGGCCACCGATGAACTTGGTCAGAGAATGCACGACGATGTCTGCTCCCCATTCCAAAGGACGCACACCGTAGGGGCTCGGAACAGTGTTGTCGACGATGAGGGGTACGCCGACCTCGTGGGCGACTTTCGAGACTCCTTCGATGTCGAAGATGTCGTTGCGCGGATTGGCCAGAACTTCTCCGTAGAAGGCCTTGGTGTTGGGACGGGCCGCAGACTTCCACTGCGCGAGGTCGTGAGGATCGTCCACGAAGGTCACCTGAATCCCCATCTTGGGCAGCGTGTAGTGGAGCAGGTTGTAGGTGCCCCCATACAGAGACGGCGAAGCAACGATGTGATCGCCGACCTCGGCCAATGTCAGGATCGCCAGCGTCTCAGCAGCTTGACCCGAACTCACGGCCAACGTACCCGGCAGACCGATCGCCGTCGTCACACCGCCTTCGAGGGAGTTGACGCGTGACTCGAGCGCGAGCTGCGTCGGATTCATGATCCGGGTGTAGATGTTGCCGACCTCGGCGAGAGCGAACAAGTTTGCTGCATGCTCTGCGTTACGAAATTCGTAACTCGTGGTCTGGTAGATCGGCACAGCGCGAGCTCCTGTTGCCGGATCGGGCTCTCCGCCTACATGGATCTGCCTGGTCTCGAAACCCCACTCGTGCCCGGACATGTCTGCCACCTTTCACTGCTCGCGAGTGCCCCCTCATGGGACGACCGGCACGATACCAGCCGAAAGCCGACCAAACAAGTCGGATTTCAAGGATCCCGGTCGATCGCAATGCCGCCGATCTTGAGATCGTCATCGAGGGTCGTCGACTCGTTGCCAAAGCGCGTCGAGTCGACGACCGATCGCTCTTTCAGCCGCCTGAAGCCTCGGAGACCTTCTGCTTGCCAGCTGAGATCCATGGCATCATCGACCGCAGACGACGACCGACGTCTTCGATCTGATGCGAGGCACCGGCCTGGCGCAGTTCGTTGAACTTGCCACGGCCGCTTTCGCTCTCGGCGATCCACTCCTTGGCGAACTTGCCCGACTGGATCTCCTTCAGGATCTTCTGCATCACCTTTTTCGTTGCTGGCGTGATGACGCGAGGACCGCGTGTGACGTCGCCGTACTCGGCCGTGTCACTGATGCTGTAGCGCATCCCTGCAATGCCCTCTTCGTACATCAAGTCGACGATCAACTTCACTTCGTGCAGACATTCGAAGTACGCCATTTCGGGCTGATAGCCCGCCTCGACGAGAGTCTCGAAGCCGGCCTGCACGAGGGACGTCAGTCCTCCACAGAGAACGACCTGCTCACCGAAGAGGTCGGTTTCGGTCTCCTCGGCGAATGTGGTTTCGATGATTCCTGCGCGACCGCCACCGATCGCCGACGCATACGACAGAGCGACCTGCTTGGCCACCCCCGATGAATCCTGTTCGACAGCGATCAAGCAGGGAACTCCTCCGCCTTCAGTGAAGGTGCGTCGCACCAAGTGTCCCGGACCCTTAGGAGCGATCATGATCACGTCTACGCCCTTGGGAGGACGAATGCGCTTGAAGCGAATGTTGAAGCCGTGAGCGAAAGCCAAAGCCTTGCCAGCCTTCATGTGCTTCTTGATCGACTCGTCGTAGGTTGCCTTCTGCTCGGTATCGGGCATCGTCATCATGATGACATCGGCCCACTTCGCAGCATCGGCGATCGACTTGACCTCCAAGCCTGCGGCTGCAGCCTTGGCTGCCGAGGAAGATCCCTCACGCAGACCCACGACGACGGGAACCCCGCTCTCTTTGAGATTCAGTGCATGTGCGTGCCCCTGGGATCCGTAGCCGATGATCGCAACCTTGCGGTTCTTGATGATCGACACGTCACAGTCGGTGTCGTAATACATTTTCGCTGCCATGTCTCAGCTTGCCTTTCCGGTTCTGGAAGGACGCACTCGCGCCTCCCTTTCGAGTTTGGGTAGCGCAACGCGACCCGTTCGCTGAAGTTCCACGATGCCATAGCCTCGCAGAAGTTCTTCGAAATCGTCGATCTTGTCGGGTCGCCCCTCGAGTGACACCGTGATCGCTTCGAGGCCAACCGCCAGGATTTTGCCCTCGAAAATATTGGTCAATTCGATGACCTGTCCGCGCTGTTCTGCTGGCACGCGTACCGTGGCCATCAGCAGTTCACGTTCCACAGATCGGCGAGGATCGAGTTCGCTGATCTTCACCACATCGACGAGTTTGAACAGTTGTTTGACGATTTGCTCGAGTGGCGACGATTCCACATCGACTGCAATCGTGATCCGGGACAGGTTCTCGTCTTCGGTGGGGGCCACAGCGAGGCTGAAGATGTTGTACCCGCGTCGCGCAAAGAGACCCGAGACGCGAGCCAGCACGCCGGGACGGTTCTGGACGAGAACCGACAAGATGTGATGCGAGACGGGAACGACAGGATTCGACATCGGCATGCTCATTTCAGGAAATCTCGTCGTGAGTTCTGATCGGGGTGCAGCAGCAGATCGTCATTGCTGCATCCTGCCGGAACCATCGGGAAGACCTTCTCGCCCGCGTCGACGCGGAATTCGACCACGACCGAACGATCGTTGATCGAATTCGCCTTCTCGATTGCTGGCTGAACTTCTTCGGGGCTTTCGACGCGAATGCCCACGCAGCCCATCGCCTCGGCCCACTTCACGAAATCGGGCAGTTCCGGCGAGAGATACACCTCGCTGTATCGCTCCTCGTAGAACATCTCCTGCCACTGGCGGACCATTCCCAGGTACGAGTTGTTGAGAACTGCGACCTTGATCGGAATGCGCTCGACGCTCGCGGTGACCAACTCTTGAGCGGTCATCTGGAAGCAGCCATCTCCGTCCACGGCCCATACCGTTCGATCGGGTCGACCGACCTTGGCGCCGATCGCAGCAGGGATCGAAAAGCCCATGGTTCCGAGCCCACCGGAATTCACCCATGTATACGGCTCGGTGAAGTTCCAGTACTGCGACGACCACATCTGATGTTGACCGACGCCTGAGCACAGGATCGTGCCTTTCGGGGACAGGTCGCGCAGTTGCTCGAGGCAGTACTGCGGCTTGAGCGAATCGCCCGGGGCGCTCTCGGGGTAGTAGAGCGGAAACTGCTCACGCCACCCGCTGACTCGGCTCTTCCATGTCGAAATGTCCGCCTGCACCTCACCTGCAGCAAGCATGTCCTTGATCGCCTTGATGATCTCTTCGATCACCAAACGGCAGTCACCCACGATCGGCACATCTGGTCGACGCACTTTGCCCTGTTCGGCAGGATCGATGTCGACGTGAATGATTTTGGCATCAGGCGCGAATGCTGACACCTTGCCCGTGATGCGGTCGTCGAACCGAGCCCCGAGAGTGATCAGCAGGTCACTCTTTTGCATTGCGTTGACCGCGGTGGCATTGCCATGCATACCGGGCATACCCAAACACAACGGATGGTCATCGGGGAATGCGCCGCGCGCCATCAACGTCGTCACAACGGGTGTATCGATCAGCTCGGCCAACTCGCGCAGCGCATCAGCCGCACGCGCTTTGAGGACTCCTCCTCCCACGTACAGAATCGGTTGACGGGCCTCGAGGATCAAGCGTGCCGCCTCCTTGATCATGCGCGGATGACCTTTGAGGGTGGGTCGATATCCCGGAAGACTGTCGAGCACTTCTTCGTCGGTGGGCCAATGCCACGTCATCAGGTTCTGGAGAACGTCTTTGGGGACATCCAAGAGCACCGGGCCGGGGCGCCCCGTCGTTGCGATGTGAAATGCCTGACGAACCATCAAGGGGATGTCGTCGCCCGACATGATCAGCTCGTTGTGCTTGGTGACACTGCGCGTGATGCCGACCGTGTCGCATTCCTGGAATGCATCGGTGCCGATTGCTGACGTGGATACCTGGCCGGTGATGCACACCATCGGAATCGAGTCCATGTAGGCATCGCACAAGGGAGTCACCATGTTGGTCGCTGCCGGACCAGACGTCACCATGGCCACACCGGGACGACCCGTCACATGTGCGTACCCTTCGGCCATGTGGCCAGCGCCCTGTTCGTGACGCACGAGGATGTGGCGGATCGAACTGTCGAGGAGCGGATCGTATGCCGGCAGAATGCAGCCTCCGGGAAGGCCGAAAATCGTGTCGACCTGCTCCAACTCGAGGGCTCGGATCAGTGCCTGAGCTCCGGTGATCTTTTCTGTCATGAGTATCCCCTGTGGTGGTGCCTGTGAAGTCGGTAACTATGCGTGAGTTGCTGGGCTGTCAGGCGACGGATCCCCGAAAACGAAATGGCCCCCCAACTTTGGGAGGCCGCACGACGCATTCGGAGACCCGAACGCGTCAGTTGAGTACTACGAGAACGCCAAAGGACGATCCAACCCGGGCCGAGGCCGAGGAGAGAGCATCTGAAACGATCATCCCTGAGATTCTGCCAGGGTGCCAAGACCACTCACAACCCGCACCCGAAGTTCGGCCACAGCCAGTTTCGTCGACGGATTCGTTCAAATCCGCACACCCTGCAATCGTGCAGCTGAAACCGTGTTCTCCAACAGACATGCAATGGTCATCGGACCGGTCCCACCTGGCATCGGAGTGATCGCCGAAGCGATCGATTGCACCGCCTGGAAGTCCACATCTCCCACGATCCCAGCATCGGTACGCGAGATACCGACGTCTATGACCGCCGCCCCCGGCTTCACATGGTCAGCCGTGATCATTCCGGGTTGCCCAGCAGCAGCGATCACGATGTCGGCCTCCCGACACACCTGTGCCAGATCCGAGGTTCGGCTGTGAGCAATGGTCACGGTCGCATCCACTCCCTTGCGGGCCAAGAGCAATGACAGCGGTATTCCCACGAGCATTGAGCGTCCGATGACGACTGCCCGACGCCCACTGGTGACCACTCCATATCGCTCGAGCAGCCTCATGACGCCCAGCGGTGTGCAACCGACGAGACCGGGCAATCCGCGCACCAGGCGACCCATCGATGCCGTTGTCAGCCCGTCCACGTCTTTGTTCACCGGAATGAGATCGACAATGGCCTCTTCGTCATAACCGGGAGGAAGCGGACTCTGGACAAGGATCCCATGAACCGAAGGATCAGCTGCCAAGGCTCTCACCGTTGCCTCGACTGCGGCCTGTCCGACATCGGCGTCGAGAACCTCATTGCGGCTCACGAGTCCGGCCTTGGCTGCCTGGGCGTGCTTGTTGCGGACATATCTCTGGCTCGGGCCGTCATCACCGACCAGAACTGTGGCGAGGCAGATGGACGGTGAGCCGGCAGCCTCGATCATCTGTGCCAGACCGGCCACGATCTCATCCCTCAGGCGATTGCCGTCCATGATCGTTGCGCCGCCAGGCGTTCGCTGGAACCCATCAGAACCAGCGAAACTCGAGACCGGCTCACTCGCCGGCTCACTCGTCAGGTCACTTGTCATGGCAGAGATGCTACGGCGGGCTGCCAGCCCCTAGCCTGACTGCATGACTCAACCCCCGACACCGTCCGTTGCTCCGGCGACCGGTCGCCTCGGAGTCCTGACAGTCGGACTCGGCGCCGTTGCCTCCACCCTCATCGCAGGCGTGGAACTCACCAAGAGGGGGTTGGGACTTCCCCTTGGCTCGCTCACTCAGATGGGCACCATCCGCCTTGGCAAGCGCACCGAAGATCGCACTCCGCTGATCAAGGACTTCGTGCCCCTGACAGCACTCGAAGACATCGTCTGGGGGGCATGGGACGTGTTCCCAGATGATGCATATGTGGCCGCCAGCCGTGCTGGAGTTCTCGAAAGCGGCAAGCACATCGAGTCCATCAGCGATGCACTGCGCGAGATTCGACCGATGCAGGCTGCATTCGAGCGCAAGTACGCACGCAACCTCGATGGCGAGCACATCAAACCCACCACGTCGAAACGGGCAATGCTGAACTCGATCCGCGAGGACATCAATCGCTTCAAAGAGGACAACAAGTGCGAGCGACTGGTGATGATCTGGTGTGCGAGCACCGAAATCTTCATTGAACCCGGCCCCGTCCACATGGACATCGAGTCGTTCGAAAAAGGGATCGATGCCAATGACGAAACGATCGCACCGAGCCAGCTCTACGCCTACGCGGCTCTGCTCGAAGGCGTCCCCTTCAGCAACGGCGCCCCGAACCTCTCCGTCGATGCACCAGTTCTTCGCCAGTACGCAACGGATCACAACGTTGCCATCAGTGGCAAGGACTTCAAGACCGGCCAGACCCTGATGAAGACCGTCCTGGCTCCGATGCTCAAGGCCCGCATGCTCGGGCTGCAGGGTTGGTACAGCACCAACATCCTGGGAAATCGCGACGGCGAAGTACTGGACGCTCCAGAGAACTTCAAGACCAAAGAAGAATCCAAGCTCGGAGTTCTCGAGGACATCTTGCAGCCCTCGAAGTACCCAGATCTCTACGGCAATGTCTTCCACAAGGTGTCGATCAACTATTACCCCCCTCGTGGCGATGCCAAGGAGGGATGGGACAACATCGACATCACGGGATGGCTCGGGTATCCGATGCAGATCAAGGTCAACTTCTTGTGCCGCGACTCGATTCTCGCTGCCCCCTTGGCCCTCGACCTGATCCTCTTCAGCGATTTGGCGCAACGTGCCGGCATGGGAGGTATTCAGGAATGGCTCAGCTTCTATTACAAGAGCCCGCAGGTTGCACCCGGCCTCTACCCGGAGCACGACTTGTTCATTCAGTTGACGAAACTGAAGAACACTCTGCGCTGGATGATGGGCGAAGACGTGATCACACATCTCGGTCGCGACTACTACGAGGAGATCTGAGTCCCGACAAAGGCCCCGGGCACAGACACGGCCCCGGGCACAGACACGGACACAGACACGGACTCGAATCGACGTGACGCTCAAACGCTGGAACCCCCGATCCTGGGTCAGTTTGGCCCCCAACGGGGTCGGTCACGTCAAGCCGAACCATCTTGCGGAGATGACCCGTGTCGCTGTCAACGTGCGGCGTCAGCCTCGACGAGCGTGGAAAATTCTGACGCAGGGCGTCTGTGACGGATGCGCACTCGGCGTTGCGGGTCTGCACGACTGGACCCTCGACGGCATCCACTTGTGCACGACCAGACTCAAACTCCTCGAACTGAATTGCGCCAAAGCGTTCGACCACTCCGAACTCCACGATGTCTCTCAACTCAAAGAGCGAACGGGAACCGAGTTGCGCGAGATGGGGCGCCTCGCATTTCCCATGCGACGACGTCGCGGTGACAAAGGTTTCCGGAGAGTCTCCTGGGACGAGGCACTCGAAGCGATCGCCCAGGGGATGTCTCGAGCAGACCGCGAACGCATCGCTGTCTATCTGACGAGTCGAGGACTCACGAACGAGGTCTATTACAGCGCCGCCAAGGCGTTTCGAGCAATGGGAATCGCGAACATCGACTCTGCGGCGCGCACCTGCCACGCTCCCTCCACGATCGGTCTCAAGAGCACGATCGGTGTGGCTGCGAGCACGTGCAGTCTTCAAGACGTCCTCGAGACGGATCTGATCGTTCTCTGGGGAACCAACGTTGCGAACAATCAGCCGGTCTTCACGAAGTACCTCTACGAGGCCAAACGTAACGGGGCACGAGTTGTGGTGGTCAACCCCTACCTCGAGCCCGGTCTCGATCGCTATTGGGTGCCATCGAAGCCGGAGTCCTTCCTGTTCGGGACGAAGATCTGTGACCTGCACGTTCCCGTGCGTCCGGAAGGCGACGTGGCTCTGTCCAACGCTCTCGTCAAGGTCCTCGCTGAAACGGGTCGTATCGACACCGACTTCATCGCCGCTCACACATCGGACTGGGATTCACTCGTCACGTTCCTTGCGGGGCGATCACTCGATGAGTTGCTTGTCGAAGCAGGTATCGACCGACAGACATTCGATGCCTTCGTCGAGATGTACGCCCAGTCATCGAGCGCCATTTTCGTATGGAGTATGGGCATCACGCAGCATCGCCACGGTGTCGAAGGTGTCCAAGCCATCGTCAACACTGCCCTCGCTCGCGGCAACATCGGGCGCGACGGCACAGGCCTGATGCCGATTCGCGGTCATTCAGGTGTTCAAGGCGGAGCCGAAATGGGTGCGTATGCAACGGCACTTCCCGGTGGCGTGACGATCGATGCCGACTCCGTACGCGCCATGTCCGAAACGTGGGGATTTCCAATTCCTGATACCCCAGGGATCACTGCTCCGGAGATGGTCCTGGCCGCAGAGAACGGACTCCTCGACGTGATGTATCTCGATGGATCCAATCTGCTGGACATCATGCCTGACCCGGCTCGGGTTGCAAAGGCCCTGGAAAACGTGCCGTTACGAGTACATCAAGACGTGGTTCTCACGAGTCAGATGTTCGTCGAAGGTGACGACGTCATCTTGCTGCCTGCAGCGACCCGCTATGAACAAGAAGGTGGTGGCACGAGCACCACGACGGAACGCCGAATTGCCTTCAGCCCCCAGATCGTGGATCCACCTGGTGAAGCTCGCAGTGAATGGCGGATCTTTGCTGACCTCGCCTGCCGAGTCGCTCCGGAACTCACCTGGGCTTTCGATTGGCCCGACAACCGTTCGTTGCGTACCGAAATCGCCCGAGTCGTACCCATGTATCAAGGCATCGAAGACCTTGAAAAGGTTCACGATGCCGTGCAATACGGAGGGCGACATCTGTGCGGCGATGGCAACTTCCCCACAGCGGATGGACGCGGTCACTTCACTGTTGTCGACGTATCTCCACCATCCTTGCCCCCGGAGCAGTTCCTTCTCAGCACCCGAAGAGGAAAGCAGTTCAATTCGATGGTCTTCGCCGAGATCGATCCTTTGACTGGCGCTCGTCGTGATGCTGTCTACATCGACACACTCGATGCAGAAGGTCTCGGAATCGCTGATGGCGACCGGATCAGATTGACGAGTGCCACTGGCACGATGCTCGGCACCGCCCACCTCGTTCGCCTGGCCCGCTCTTCTGTGCAGGTCCATTGGCCCGAGGGCAACGTTCTCATCGATGCTGGTCTCAATGAGGACGCCAGTCGAATCCCTGACTACAACGCGATCGTGACCATTGAGCGCGTCACCGATGCCGACAATGAAACTCGAACACGCTCATCATCACAGCACGCGCGAACCGAGGAGTCGACTCATGAGTGACAAGGCCATCAGAACCGCGCCGTCACGGCGCCAGATCGCATTCGCAATGGCTGTCGACTCGACAATCGTCATCGCATTCATTGCGATTGGCCGACGCAACCACGATGAAGACGTGTCCTTGCCTGGTTTCGTGCGTTCAGTTGCACCATTCGTCATCGCTCTTGCTGTGTCGTGGCTCATCGCCCGGGCATGGCGCAATCCTTCGAGTAGGACCGCCGGAGCAGTCATCTGGATCGGTACCGTCTCTGTCGGCATGGCTCTCCGCCGATTCGTGTTCGACGATGGCACGGCCACGGCGTTCGTGATCGTGGCATCCGTCTTTCTCGGCGTGTTCATCAACGGGTGGCGAACCTACGCGCGATTCAGAGCAGATTCGTGATCGCGCCCTTTTCGGCACCCTGAGCCAACCGGGCATACTTGCCGAGCACGCCACTCGTGTACCGGGGTGGGTTCGGAGTCCATCCCACTCGACGCTGGGCGATTTCCTGCTCATCGACGAGAAGATCCAGAGACAATGCCGATACGTCGATGCGAATTCGATCACCGTCACGTACGAAAGCAATTGGACCGCCGTCGACAGCCTCCGGTGCCACGTGTCCGATGCAAAAACCCCATGTCCCGCCACTGAAGCGGCCATCGGTGATGAGCGCACAATCGTGACCACGGCCCGCACCCTTCAATGCCCCGGTGATGGCGAGCATCTCACGCATGCCCGGTCCACCCTTGGGTCCTTCATAGCGAATCACAAGAACCGTCTGAGGTTGGATCTCCCCGGCCATGATTGCTGCCATCGCTCCATCTTCACCGTCGAAGACACGCGCCGACCCTTCGAAAATGCGCTGCTCAGGGGTGAGACCTGCAACCTTGACGACGCTTCCCCGAGGCGCAAGAGATCCGCTCAACACGACGACACCCCCTTCGGCATTGATGGGTGCAGTGAGCGGGTGAACGACGTCCCCATCAGGACCGGGAGGGTCGATGGCCGCGAGATTCTCTGCCATTGTCAGTCCCGTGCAGGTCATCACATCGCCGTGGATCAGACCGGCATCGAGCAGGTGTTTGAGCACCACCGGCACACCACCAATTCGATCGAGATCGGTCATGTGGTACTTGCCCCCCGGCTTCATATCGGCGATGTGAGGTACTCGGGCTGCAATGCGGTTGAAGTCGTCGAGCTCGAGTGCAACTCCAGCTTCATTGGCAATTGCCAGCAAATGCAGCACCGCGTTCGTGCTGCCACCAAGAGCGTTGGTGAGCGCAATCGCGTTCTCGAAAGCTTTCTTCGTCAAGATGTCGCTC
>JAULYE010000175.1:0-21233 GCA_032118015.1 Ilumatobacteraceae bacterium
CCGGAGCGGCTCGTAGACCTGCTCGAACCGTCGCCAGAACGGACTCGTCTGCGGACTCTGCAGCAGAACTCTGGAATGTCACGTCAGTCGACATTGTCACTGCGATCCTTCTCGAATGCCGAAATCAGTTCGCGATATTTCTCCGATGATGCCAGCAGACGTTCGTGGTGTCCCTGAGCGACGATCCGTCCTGACTCCATGTAGACAACGGAATCCGCAATGCGGATCAAACTCGGACGAGAGGCAACGCTGATGAGCGTCGTGTCGGGTAGAACCCGACGAAGGTTCTCGATCACCTTGCGTTCTGTGACCGGATCGAGGGCACTCGTCGTGTCATCGAGGAGCAGCAGCCTTGGTCGACCAAGGATCGCCCGAGCCAATGCAACTCGTTGCCTCTGCCCTCCTGACAGGCTCACTCCACGCTCCCCGACGATGGTCTCGATCCCGTTGGGCAATTCCTCGACGAAAGAGGCTTCAGCCGTTCGAAGCGCCCATTGCACGGCATCAGAATCTGCGTCACGTCCCATCAAGACGTTGTCCGCGATCGTTGCTCCCAACAGGAACGGTTCTTGAAAAACGACTGCCATCGAAGCTGTCGGTGCCATGATCCGACCAGAAACAATGGGCAGGACACCAGCGATCACCTCGAGCAGCGTCGTCTTGCCACAACCAGTGGGACCCACGATCGCCACGGTCGACCCCCAGGAAACTTCGAGATCGATTCCTTGTAGATCGGCTGTCTCATGGTCCTCGTCGACCGGCATGGACGATTCCGTGAGTGGCGTTTCGACGACAGGCTCGTCTTCGGGTTCGATGTGTCGCGCGGTGACTGCTGACATCGACACGCATACATTCCCGGACAATGTGCTCCCGGCAACATTCTTGATCGATGAGTCGATGATGCCCGCACGCGGATCTCCAAGGATCGGCTGATCCATGAAAGATCGGATACGCCCTCGGCCAGCTTGAGAGCGTGGCAACTCGGACAGCGCGTATCCGACCAGTCGCAGGGGAAAAACCAAGAGCGCGAAGAGGTAGATGAAACTCGCCAAACCGCCGACGCTCAAATGGCCGGCATTGACGCGATGAACACCGACCAAAATCATCACCACATTCGTGATGTTGGGAAGAATGTCGAGCAGGGTCTCAAAGGTGCTGCGCAAAGAAATGGCCCGCACGCGCGCGGCTCGCACCCGACCGGCGATTTCGGCGAGTCGATCTGTCTCTGCCCTCTCGGCACCGAACGCCTTCACCACAGTGATCGCTTCGAAGCTCTCGTGGGTGGCACTCGAGAGAGAACCGAGTTCGGCCTGGGCAAGGGCGAACCACGTATCGACGCGTCGCTGATATTGCACGTTTGCAATGATCAGCAATGGAAATACTGCGACTGCGAGCACACCCAACAGGCCATCGAGCACGATCAGACCAATTGCGGCAACGATCATCATCAGAAACACACTGCTCGCATATGGAAGGGGCGCCAGAACGGCAACAGCAGCTTCGACATCGACCCCAGCTCGCGTGATCAGATCTCCCGTGCGCTGCCGCCTGTGCCACGAAGCAGGTTGCCGGACCAACCTGTCCACGACCTCCCCCGTCATGGACTCCGCCGTACGCCATTGAGTCTTGCCGGCCCAGGTTCTGCGAATGATGACACCGCCCGCGCGAGTGAGGGCAATCGCCACGAGTATGGCAACACCGACAACGACGTTGCGCTGGTCGCTCGAGGCCTCTTCGAACCGGGGAAGAATTGCCTCATCGATCACCCATCTGAGAGCCCAGGATGAGGCCACAGTGCACACGGCAAAGACCGCTGCTCCAGCCATCGAGATGGTGAACAGCACTGGGTGGTAGGAAACAAGTTCCCTGATCAATGTGAGTGCCTTGGGTCGCTGGCTCACCTCTGACTTCGACAACGACACCCGACTTTCCTATCACTGTCCGAGCTACGTGGCTGGTCTCATCCCTGCTGATCGAGGCAACTTCAGGTGAATTGAAATCCCACGCCATGGGCATCGTTAATCTGACGGCATGTTCGGATCTGGCTCGCTCGAAACTCCCATCGAAGTTTGGGGAGATCCAGCGAACGCCGGAATACTCCTGATGCGTCTCTGCCTCGGGCTCTTTCTCGCCTACCACGGCTACAACAAGATTTTTGGATCCAACGGTCTCTCCGGCACGGCAGCATGGTTTGCCAGCATGGGTTTCAAATGGCCTGCGGCCCAAGCACGTATCGCCGCTACAACAGAGGTTGGTGCAGGAATTTTGCTCGCCGCTGGTTTTGGGACTCCTCTCGCATCGGCGGGGATCATCGGAATCATGATCGTGGCCATCGTCGTGGCTCACTGGAAAGTGGGATTCTTCGTCTTCCTTCCGGGTCAGGGTTGGGAGTATTGCGCAACAATTGCTGTCAGCGCTTGGGTCATTGCCATGATCGGACCCGGTGCGTGGTCCGTCGACCATGTGATCGACATCTCTCCGAGTGGTTGGACTTCGACTCTGATAGCCGGCATAGTGGGTATTAGCTCTGCAGGAGTGCAACTGGCGGTGTCCTACCGTCCTGGTTCCCGTTCCTCGCAAGCAACCTGATCATGGTCCCAGAAACCTCATCCACTTCGACCTCCTCGCGAACGATTGCCATTCGCGTTCTTCTCGGAGTGATTTCTCTCGGTATTGCAGCATTCTGGGTGTGGGCGCTGTTCTTCCCTCAAACGAAACAATCGGTTGCAAAAATCGACGATGAGTCGTGGACTGTACGTGCCGAACAGATTTGCCGAACTGCGAACATCGACCGCGACAAACTTTCCGACCTACGCCGGATCGACGAGGTGGGACCTGGAGCTCTTTCTCAGCGCGCGGATCTCATCGACCGAGCCACTGACATCATCGAACAGATGCTCACTGACGTCACGTCCGTTCTCCCAAGTGATCCCACGGATGTTGCACTCATCGAATCGTGGGCGGGGTACTACCGAGATTGGATATCGGACAGGCGCGTGTACACCGTCGTACTGCGCCGAGGTGACAACCCGCCCTTTGGCGAAGCCATGGTCGAAGGTTCACCGATTTCGGAGTACATCAACGATTTCACAGTTGCCAATCGGATGAAACCGTGTTCGGCACCGACCGATCTCGCGGTCTAGCCAGATTTTTTCACGGGACGTCGATCCATGCCCCATCTTCGTAGCGCTTGATCACACGTGCAGGAGCACCGACTGCAACCGAGTACGACGGGATCTCTCCAGTCACCACGCTGTTGGCTCCGATCACGACGTGCTCGCCGATCCGTGCTCCTGGAAGAACGACCGACCCATGACCGATCCATGATCCAGAGCCAATAGATACCTGGCGTTCAGGCATCGTCTGCGCCGAGATCGGCTGCTCGACGTCCACATAGCCATGGTTCTGATCGGTGATGTACACATCGTGTCCTGTCCACACGTCATTTCCGATCACAATCGAGAAGTGACCCACGATGCCACTGCCCTTGCCAATCAGGCAGCGATCCCCGATTTCCACGACTCGATCGGTGAGACACATTTGGCCGGGCACCATGCCCGCCGACAGTGTGCACTCCGGACCAATCATCGTGTTTCGTCCGATGTGAATGTATTTCTCATTGAAAAGAGTGTTCGGCGGAAAGCAGATGACGCTGTTCGAGCCAAAAGTTCCAAACTTGCGACCTTGCCGGGTGTCAGGGCCGATTGCTCCAGCTTCGCGAGCAATCTCCCACAGTCGGTGCACGACATTCGAGAGTCGGCGAGTACGCCAAGAACGCCACCGCGACATGGGTTGGGCTTCGAGTGCGGGTCGATCGTCCACGTGGCGAGATTACCGATTGGTACGGGTCGGAAATCGGGACGGGGCAGGATGTCCGAAATCACACGAAACTTCATCCAACCTTCAGGGTTTCTCGACCCTTGTGGCTAGGTTCTCCTGTGTCAGCACTGATCAGTGCGGACAATGTGTCACGTTTGTTTCTCGTCCGCTCCCTGCGGGGTTCGTCCCTCCGAGGTTCCCATGTCTGCTCCACCTCCGAACTCGAACAGCGCTGACGTTGTCCAGCGCAAGAAGGTCACGGTTCCCGATCTCGCGAAGTGGAAAGCCGAGAGACGCAAAATCGCGATGATCACCGCCTACGACGTGACATTTGCGCGACTTGTCGATCAGGCTGGTATCGACATGATCCTCGTCGGTGACTCCGTTGGCATGGTCGTACAGGGCACCGCGAACACGATCCCGGTCGAACTCGAGGAGATGGCGTACCACGTCCGCAACGTTGCCCGTGCCCACACCAAGGCCCTCGTCGTCGGCGACCTCCCCTTCGGCTCGTATCAGGTCAGTCCCGAACAAGCCGTCCAGTCCTCCATCGTGCTGATGAAAGCAGGAGCCGAATGCGTGAAGCTCGAGGGTGGAACACCCATGGCTTCAGCCATCGCCGCCATCACCCGTGTCGACATTCCAGTGGTGGCGCATATCGGCCTCACGCCGCAGAGTTATCACCGTATGGGTGGTTTCCGAATTCAAGGTCGTCAAGAGGGTTTCGAAGCCGGTGGCCGTGAGCGCATTCTCGAGGACGCCCATGCGGTGGAACAAGCTGGCGCATGCGCTGTTGTGATTGAAGGTGTCCCGGCCGAACTTGCCGCTGAGATCACCGACAAAGTCAGCATTCCCACCATCGGCATTGGTGCTGGCCGCTTTTGTGACGGACAAGTACTCGTCCTGCACGACGTCCTCGGACTCAGTGACTCGAAGTACCGATTCGTGAAGCAGTACGCCGATCTTCGCTCCCCAGCAGTCCAAGCAACAGCGACCTACATCGATGAAGTGCGTGCTGGCGTTTGGCCCGACGACGAGCACTCCTTCCACTGACCGCTTCCAGCCCTCGAAACGTGTCCACGTGGATCTGATCACCTCTCCCGACGTCCTCCAGACCTTCGTTCTCGACCAGCGGCGACACGGAAACACGGTTGGTCTCGTGCCCACCATGGGCGCGCTGCATCGAGGTCACCTGTCCCTCATCGATATCGCTCGTCGACACGCCGACATCGTGATCGTCAGTACCTTCGTCAATCCACTGCAATTCGAGAATCGCCGGGATTTCGATCTCTACCCTCTCACCCAATCAGCAGACGAAGAGATGTGCCAGGCGAACGGTGTTCACGTTCTCTACCGTCCGACACCAGAAGTGATGTATCCGTCAGGTTTCTCGACGACCGTTCACGTCGCGGGATTATCGGACATTCTCGAAGGTGCATCGCGCCCCGGTCATTTCGACGGAGTGGCGACAGTGGTCACCAAGTTGTTGACCGCTGCGGATCCCGACATCGCAGTCTTCGGTGCCAAGGATTTTCAACAAGTTGCGGTCATTCGTCGCATGGTGAGCGATCTCGGATTTCGCGTCCGCATCATCGTCGCTCCAACCGTACGCGAAGACGATGGCCTGGCGATGTCCAGCCGAAACGTTCGGCTCGACTCTGAAGCACGATCTGCTGCAAGAGGGCTCCATCGCGGTCTGCATGCTGCATGTGAAGTCTTCGCCACAGGAACAACGGACGCTGCCATTCTCAGGAACGTCGTCATCGCAAAAGTCTCATCGTCACCACTCGTGAACGTCGATTATGTGCACATCGTCGACCCGTACAGTCTCGACATCGTCTCCGAGGCTGGCCCCGACGATGTCGTTTTGATCGCTGCCGTCGTCGGCGGTGTGCGACTGATCGACAATGTCGTCCTTGGATCCAATGATGCTCCTGGCTCGTGAGGGTTGCTACCCGCGGAATCCTGCATCATGATCACCCCATGACTTCGAACACGGACGTGCCCACAGCCTGCCTGTGGAGTGACGATCCGAAGTTCCGTACGTCAGTCGACGATCATCGAGGCCTCGAGCCATCGACACTCGATATCGACGGACTTTCGTGTGATGTCGCGATCGTTGGTGCTGGATTCACCGGACTGTGGACCGCCCTGTATCTCTTGGATGCTGATCCGACACTCGATGTCGTGATCATCGAAGCCCATCACGTCGGATTCGGCGCAAGTGGCAGAAACGGTGGATGGTGCTCCCCCTTGTTGCCGATGTCTCTGGACAAGATCGCCAGACAGCACGGCCGCCAAGCGGCTGTCTGTGCTCGCCGGACAATGGTCACGACCGTCGACGAAGTTGCCAGCCAGGTGGCGCTGATGGGTATCGACTGCGACTTTGCCAAAGGCGGTTCACTCGAGTTGCTGCGCAACCGTCCCCAGCACATGCGCGCGGAACACCACATCCAGACGATGCGACAGCTATCGATCCCCGAATCACACGTTCGCATCATTTCGGGAGCCGAACTGGCGTCTCACATTCGGGTTCGAGACGCGACGTCTGCCGTCTTCGAAACGGAGTCGGCCGTTTTGCACCCCGGTCGTCTTGCGCACGGCCTTGGGCGCGCTCTTCGCTCTCGGGGCTGTCGCATCGTCGAAGGCGTAACCGCGCTACGCATCGATCCCGGCCGTGTTGTCACCGACATCGGCGAGATCAACGCGCCTCATGTCATTCGAGCCACCGAGGCCTTCACACCCCATCTCCGCGGGCTTCGTCGAGACGTACTTCCGCTGTATTCACTGATGATCGCCACCGAACCGCTCGATGACGACGTGTGGTCGGAGATCGGCTTGGACAGCCGACCCTCGTTCACAGATGGAAGGCGGATACTCGTCTACGGCCAGCGCACAGCCGATGGTCGTATCGCATTCGGCGGCCGCGGGGCGCCGTATCACTTCGGCTCACGAATCCGACCCGATTACGACACGCATGTACGAGTCGCTCGGCATCTCGTGGATTCCCTCCACGAGATGTTCCCACGCACCGCATCAGCACGTATCACCCACCACTGGGGTGGACCGCTCGCCGCACCTCGAGACTGGAACTGCTCTGTGCGATTCGATCCGCGCACCGGACTGGGCTCAGCTGGGGGTTATGTCGGAGATGGCGTCGCCACATCGAATCTGGCGGGTCGCACACTTGCCGATCTCGTTCTCGGTCGCAACTCCGACATCACTCAATTGCCATGGGTCCAACATGCGTCGCCAAGGTGGGAACCGGAGCCCATTCGCTGGTTCGCCGTCAATGGCATGGCACGTCTTGCATCTCTTGCAGATCGCTTCGAGAGTCGGCGCAACAAACCTGCACGCGTTCTCGACTATCTCATCGGTCGCGTCTCAGGACGCTGACTTTGATTCGGCATGTCTCAGCGTCGCTGATCCGGCCGAGTGTGCGTTGCACGGTAGCGAACGCTGTACACACCGTCACCCGACAGGATTCCTCCCCGCGCGAACAGGCGTCCTTCCTGCCAATTCGACAACCCGAGTTCGGGACGAGACAGCGCGTACTGACCATCGACCCAGCGCGTGAAGCCGTCGCCGACAAAAGGTGCATCTGCTCGCCGGTAGACCGCGTCCACGTCGGCGGGGTCGGACGTGACCACTGAGACCACGAACAGCGGGCTGTACTGATTGAAAGCGCCAATCGCTTCCTCGAGATCATCGACCAAGCGAATCGAGACTTCAGGAACCGCGTCCCATTCCCACTCCGTCGCCAATACCGATGATTCGGACTCGACAACAACATCGATGTTCTTCGAACCAACAGCACGTGACACGTCGTCGTGGTCTGCCGCGTCACCGACGACATGCAGACGCACCCGAGCGGACAATCGAGAGGCAGCTGAGTCGAGACCGACCAGCACTGCTTCGATGAGCGATGTCTGTACCCGCGGAACACAGATCACGTTGACCGTGTTGCACACCTTGCGATCGAGCGACGCGTCGACACAGCCGATGATGCGTTCCGGATCAGCGGAATCTGCGATCAGCATCCAAGCTCCCCCTGTGCCGTGGAGGCTGACCGGAATGCCCGACTGGCGAGCGACAGCGCCGAGTTGGGCTACTGCCGAACCACTTCCTCGGGCCACAGCCAGGGCAACATCGGAATGAGAGAACAGTGCATGACCAGCAGAGCGTTCGGCTGAATCCAACAGAACGACGGATCCATCTGGCAATCCGGCTTCGGCCAGGGCTGGGGTGACGGCACTCCTCATCATCTGGCGTGCTGTCGCGAGTGCGTCACTCCCGATGCGAAAGACAGCCGAGTTTCCCGAACGCAACACTCCAGTCGCGTCGGCGAAGACATTCGGGCGACCCTCGAAGACGAAAGCGATGACTCCCAGAGGGGCTTTCATCTCCATGACGCTCCAGTCGCCGTGGTTCACGGTGTCGACCCGGAGGTCGCGCACATCGGGAAGGTCTCTCCACATGTACAAGGCCTCGACCATCGATCGCCGCATCTTTTCGTCGAGAATGAGGCGATTCGTCGCCCGCCCTCGGGACTGAGCACTCGCGACATCGAGTGCATTCGCCTCGGCGATCGATGCGAACACTTCATCATCGGACAGACGCGCAGCGAAGGCCGCATAGAAATCGGAGATGTGGCCAGCGGGAACTGCTGCCAAACCCTCGAAACCGGAGCGTGCCGACGCCACCGCCCGATCCGTGATCGCCGAGACATCTGCAGGAATATGCAAGAGGTCGCCCGACGTCTGAACCACCACGATCCGATCGCCAGTGCGAAACGCACCAGCCAGTTCCGCCGACACCTCGGTCCAACGGTCGCCCCCATAGGGAACCCGCTGCCCGGCGACGAGTTCGCTCAGAACGCCCGTGTTCACGCCGTTACCTGCTTCCACCGGCTCAGCGTACCCATCGACCCGGTTCTCCTCGGAACAGCGTCTCCATCTCGACGGGAATAACCTTGCCGTGTGGACAACCGCCTGTATTTTCGCCAATTGCTCTCTGGTCAAGATTTTGCTGTTGGCGATCCGGTTGCTGGCCAGATGGTCAACTTCGTCTACATCATCGGCGATCGATCCACCGGCACGTGTCTGCTGGTCGATCCGGCCTATGCAGTCGACGAACTCGTCGACATTGCGAGTGCCGATGGCATGACCGTCGATGGAGTTCTCGCCACGCACTATCACCCCGACCACGTTGGTGGTTCGATGATGGGCATGCGTATCGAAGGCATCTCCCGCTTGCTCGAGACATGCTCGGTTCCGATCCATGTCCATCGAGCCGAAGTGCCGTGGGTCGAACGCACCACTGGTGTGTCACCGGATCATCTGGTGGCCCATGAAGCCGGCGACGTCGTTTCTGTCGGCTCGATCGGTGTGACCCTCGTGCACACTCCCGGACACACTCCGGGATCGCAATGCTTTCTCGTCGACGGCCGACTCGTCTCAGGAGACACTTTGTTCCTGGACGGTTGCGGGCGCACCGACCTCCCGGGTAGCGACCCGACGCAGATGTACGACAGCCTCACGCAGTTGACGACGTTGCCCGATGACACCATCATCTATCCCGGGCATCGGTACTCCCAACCTGCTTGTGAGTCCTTGTCGAGCGTGCGTAGCCACAACTTCGTTCTCAAGCCGATGAACAAGGAACAGTGGCTGACGATCTTCAGCTGATCAGATGAGCGCCCCGACCAGGGCCGACAGTCCCGCCATTGTCAACAAGCCCAGTACCAGCCGCCGAGCGCGTTCCTCGTCGAAAAAGGGTCGTGCCCGAAAGCCAACGGCGACACCGAGAAGCAGAGCCGGAAGCGCGACGGCTATCCCCTGTCCGACGCGACGATCGAAATCTCCCGCCACTGCGAACACGATCGCCGACACCGCTCCAGAGATCACGAAGATCGCATTGATCGTCGATCGAAAGACGGCAATGGGCAGCTTTCGTCCCTGCAAGGCGAACACGAGCGGTGGACCGTTCGTCGACAGCGAGGTTGCCAAAGCACCACTGACGAAACCTGCACTCCATTCGACGATGGGACCCTTGCCGATGAAATCCACCCCGCGCGCCAGCAGATACACAGCGATCAACACTCCCACTCCCAACAGGATTCTCAACGTGTCCGCTGACAACAACGTAAACAGGAGAAATCCGAATGGTATGCCGGCCATTGCTGCCACGGTTACCCGCCGCACGAGAGTCCAGTCGGCTTCGCGTGCACCGGTCAGGGTTTGAATGCCGCTGCTCAGCAGCCCGAGAACAGTCGAAATGACCACGGCTTCTTGGGTCGGGATCACCAAGGCCATCAAGGGAACGGACAACAGCGCGAATCCGAACCCGGCAAGGACTTGCACGAAGCCAGCTGTCAGGACGGCCAAGAGAAGAAAGGTCAGTTCGGAGGACGTCATGCGCAACCCTGTACGAGCAGACCCGCGCGGAGAACACGCCCACCGTGTTCATGCAGTTCGGGATCGCGCATTCCGTGAGCATGCATTCCGTGAGCATATGGAGCCTTTCGTCGCCGACTTGCTTTGACAAAATGTAAACTTGCCCAGTGGTCGCCTCCGCCCTGACTTCTGGAGTGTCCGTTTCCCGGACACGGCTCTTGCAGCGGATCGAAGAACTGGGCGCAATTGGCTCGACCGGCAACGGCGGGTGCTGTCGGCTGGCCCTCACCGATGAGGACAAAGTCGGACGGGATCTTCTCGTGACATGGATGCACGATCTCGGCCTCGAAGTCGACGTCGACACCATTGGCAACATCACCGGTACGTGGCGAGTCGGATCCGGAGCACCGGTGATGACAGGGAGCCATATCGACACGGTGCGCACAGGAGGTCTGTACGACGGCAACCTCGGCGTCATTGCTGGCCTCGAAGTCATCGAGACACTGATGAGCAGCGGACTCACTCCACCTCGCCCCATGGCTGTTGCTGCCTTCACCAATGAAGAGGGTGCCCGATTCCAGCCCGACATGCTCGGATCGCTCGTCTATGTCGGCGGGCTCGATCTCGAAACTGCACTCGACACCATCGCCATCGACGGTGCCCGTCTCGGCGACGAACTCGCTCGCATCGATTATCACGGATCGACACCTGTTCCCGCCTCTGCCCCACATGCCTTCGTCGAACTGCACATCGAACAAGGTCCCATCCTCGAACAGTGCAATGTTCGCATCGGAGCCGTCACGGGCGTGCAGGGTATTTCTTGGCAAGAGGTCACGATTCACGGCCAGAGCAACCACGCTGGAACAACTCCGATGTCTTTGCGTCATGACCCCGCCTATATCGCAGCAGAGATCACCGTGTTCCTGCGCCGCCTGGCCAATGAACTCGGCGGCCATCAAGTGTGCACCGTTGGCAAGATCGACGTATTTCCCAACCTGATCAATGTCGTACCAGCACGAGTACAAATGACTCTCGACGTGCGCAACACCGACGAATCTCTCCTGAAACGTGCAGAGGAAAGGATCAGCGCCCATCTCGATGAGATTGCGAACGCCGAAGGTGTGCGCATCGAACGGCGAACACTTGCACGTTTCAAACCCGTGATCTTCTGTGAAGACGTGATCGAAGTCGTCGAACGCTCTGCTGAGCGTCTCGGCTGCTCGACGATGCGCCTCCCATCAGGGGCCGGACACGATGCTCAGATGTTGGCCCGCACGTGCCCCTCTGCGATGATCTTCACACAGTCGGCCAAAGGCATCAGCCACAATCCGGCTGAGTACACCGCCCCCGAGGATCTCGTGCTCGGCGCCAATGTGTTGTTGCACACCATGTGGGATCTCGCCCACCGGGATCGATTCGACTTCACTCCGGGGAGTGGAACATGACCGTGAGCGAACGTCGCATCGTCGTTGGCGCAGCCCAACTCGGACCGATCCAGAAGAACCACTCACGATCGGACGTCGTCTCACGCCTCATCGAACTCTTACGACAAGCAAAGAGCAGGTCCTGCGATCTCGTCGTTTTTCCCGAGCTCGCACTCACCACCTTCTTTCCACGTTGGTTCGTCGAGGACATCTCCGAGGCAGACCATTACTACGAATCGTCGATGCCATCGCCCGAGACCCAGCCGTTGTTCGATGAGGCGCGAGCCCTCGGTATCGGGTTCTGTCTCGGTTACGCCGAATTGACACCACCGGATGCTGATGGTGCGCGCCATCGGTACAACACACAGATCCTCGTCGAACGCGACGGTTCGGTTGTTGCCCGGTACCACAAAGTGCACATTCCCGGACACGAGCACAACGAGCCCGACCGGCCGTTCCAACATGCCGAGCGCTACTACTTCGAACCCGGCCCAGAGGGCTTCGGAGTCTGGCGTGCCTACGGTGGATTGATCGGGATGATGATCTGCAACGACCGTCGGTGGCCGGAGTCGTACCGAGAGATGGGACTGCAGGGTGCCGAGATGATCCTGTGCGGATACAACACGCCGATCCACTACGTCCCCGATCCCTCCCAGGACATTCTTCAAGGGTTTCACAACTCTCTCGTCATGCAGTCCGGCGCCTATCAAAACGGCACATGGGTGGTCGGAGTTGCCAAGGCCGGCGTGGAGGAGGGAGTCGATTCACTCGGGCAGAGTTGCATCATTGCTCCGAGTGGACAGATCGTTGCCCAATCTCTGACTGCAGATGACGAATTGATCGTCGCTTCCTGCGACCTCGACTGGTGTACCCGCTACAAGAAGACCCTCTTCGATTTCGACCGATACCGCCGACCAGAGGTCTACACCCGAATCACAAGTCAACGCGGGGTCGTGGAACCACCACGATGACACATGATGAACATGATCGCCGAACATGAGTGACGAACAGGAAGTGTCATGAGCCAGCCGACATCACAGACCAGAGTCCAACTCAACGTCAACGGCAAAGAAGTCACGGTGTCGTCGAACCACCCGCATCTGCTTGCGGCCTTACGCGAGGAACTCGACCTCACAGCGGCCAAAGATGGTTGCTCGCCGTCCGGTCAGTGCGGTTGCTGCACCGTCCTCATCGACTCCAAAGCTGTCGTCAGCTGTCAGCAGCCCCTCGACAAAGTTGTGGGAAAGTCCATCGTCACCCTCGAAGGCATCGGCGACGTCGAACGCAAGGCGTACGCATCCGCCTTTGCGGCATGCGGAGGCCTGCAATGCGGTTTTTGTATTCCCGGAATTGTGATGCGCGCGAAGAGCCAAGTCGACAAGAAGGGTTCGGCGTTGACGCGTGCCGACATGTCGCGTCATCTGGGGGCCAATCTGTGCCGCTGCACGGGTTACGTGAAGGTGCTCGACGCCATCGACATGGTCGCCAAGGGCATCACTGCTGAACCCGATCACAACGGTGGAATCGGAGCGCGAACTGCCAAGTATGAAGCAGAAGAACTTGCCCTTGGCGATCGCGGTTACGTCGACGACTTGCGTTTTCCGGGCATGTTGCATGCGGCTCTGGTTCTGACCCAACACGCTCGTGCCGATATCGACCGCATCGATACGACCAAGGCACTTACCGCTCCTGGAGTAACTGCGGTGTTCACCGCCGCCGATGTACCCGCTGAACTCAAGGTGGGACTCATCCACAAGGACTGGCCGATCATGATTCCCGTCGGCGGACGCACGAGTTACGCCGGCGATGTTCTCGCTGTCGTCATAGCCGATTCACGCGAGGCGGCTCGATCCGCAGTTGCTCTCGTGAATGTCGACTACTCCCCGTTGACCCCGATCACGGATCCCCATCGGGCTCTCGAGACCTCCGAGATTGCTGTCTGGGGAACGGAGTCCAATCGCCTCAGCACCAGCGCCTATCAACGCGGTGACGTCGACGAAGCTTTGGCTTCAAGTCATCACGTCATCAGTGACGTCTTCGAAACGCAGCGAATCGAGCACGCCTTCCTCGAGCCCGAGAGCACGGTTGCAGTTCCCTCGATGCGCGACGGACAACGCCATCTCCATGTGTACTCGGGTGGGCAAGGCGTATGGGACGACCGCAATGACATCGCTCGGGTTCTCGGCATCCCCCACGATCGGATCACCGTGGAACTCGTGACCAACGGTGGCGCATTCGGCGGCAAAGAAGACATGAGCAACCAGGCGCAGACAGCCCTTGCCGCATGGCTTCTCGACATACCCGTGAAGTGCACTCTGTCTCGTGAAGAGTCTCTGCGCATGCACGCCAAACGTCATCCGATTCACATGCAGTACACGGCTGGCTGTGATGCCGACGGCAAGTTGACGGCACTGCGTGTTCGAGCAGTTGGTGACAGCGGTGCGTACGCCAGCGTCGGCATGAAAGTCCTCGAGCGCATGGCCGGTCACGCCAGTGGTCCCTACCACCTGCCTGCCATCGATGTCGAAGCCATTGCGGTGCGCACGAACAATCCTGTGTGTGGAGCATTCCGCGGCTTTGGAGCCAACCAGGCTCAATTCGCCATGGAAGGGATCATGGATCGCCTGGCCGACACACTCGCCATCAGTGGCTGGGAAATGCGCAAGCGCAACGTCATCCGCCCGGGAATGGTGTGGGGACCCGGGCAGATCATGGACGACGGTTGTCTCGGCGCTGAGCGATGTCTCGACGAAATCAAACCCGCCTATGACGATGCTGTTGCTCAGGGTTGGGCGGTCGGTCTCGGACTCGGACTCAAGAACAGCGGTCTGGGCAACGGATTCAAGGAAGTCACGGGGGCAGTCGTACGGTTCTGCTCCGATGGGCGTATCGAAGTGCGCCACGGGTGGACCGAGATGGGCCAGGGCATCAACACCGTCGCCCGTCAGGTCGTCGTCGAAGAACTTGGTGTCGACCCGACACGTATCGATGTCATCGTCGATACGACAAGGGAACTCGGATTCGGACAGACCACCGGGTCACGTGGCACTCTCATGGGAGCAGGTGCTGTCAAAGCCGCCTGTGAGACGGCCCGAGGTGCCAACTGCGCCATCGATGTCGATCACTACGGCGAGTACCGCGTCGATTGGACTCAGAAACTCGGCGAGGCCGAGAACCCGACGATCCATTCGACCTTCGGATACGCAGCGCAACTCGTGAAGATCGACCGTGAATCGGGCAAGATCACAGAAGTCGTCGCCGCACACGATGTGGGTCGTGCTGTCAACCCGACTCTGTGCGAGGGTCAAATCGAAGGCAGCGTCCACATGGGGCTCGGCTATGCACTCACCGAGGATTTTCCTGCCGATCCAGAAACCGGATTCCCCACGAACATGACGTTGCGTTCCCTCGGCATCATCCGCGCCAAAGACGTTCCGAAGATCACGGTTCATCTCGTGGAATCCCCAGAGCCCAACGCCCCCTATGGCATCAAGGGTGTGGGCGAAATCGGTCTCGTTCCAACTGCGGGTGCAGTCGCAGCAGCACTTCATGCAGTCGACGGAGAATGGCGCACCAAACTGCCGATGCGATCTGCTGACGACTCCGGCGACGAGTGAGACTCGATCGGTCATGAGTAGCGGAATCGGTTCGCAGACCCCTGGCCTGGTGTGCGCACATCACCATTTGTATTCAGCTCTTGCGCGAGGTATGCCTGCACCGCCTCTCCAGCCAACCAGTTTTCTGTCGATCCTCGAGCAGATCTGGTGGAGGCTCGACGCAGCTCTCGATCTCGACACCATCTACTGGTCTGCCAAACTTGGCGCAATGGAAGCCCTGATGTCGGGTACCACCGGGATCATCGACCATCATGAAAGTCCCAACGCGATCGAAGGCTCACTCGATGTCATCGAGCAGGCGTGCTCTGAGGTTGGCGTACGCGTTGTCTGCTCGTACGGCGTCACTGACCGACATGGCACTGATGGTGGCCGCCGTGGGTTGGCGGAGAACGAGCGCTTCCTTCGCAGAGGTGGCCGAGGACTCGTTGGTGTCCATGCGGCGTTCACCTGTTCCGATGGCCTCCTCGACAGTGCCGCTGGATTGGCTGTCGATCTCGGTGTCGGCGTTCACATTCACGTTGCCGAGGGGCCTGACGACATCGATGCGGGTCGCCGCCTCGAGCATCTCGCACAAGATGACTGGATCTTGGTGCACTGCGTCCATCTCGACCGCCCGCTGCGTGGCACGATCGCTCACAATCCGCGCAGCAACATGAACAACGCTGTCGGTTATGCACATCCGAGCAAATGGGCGAACCGCGTCATTCTCGGCACGGATGGCATCGGTGCCGACATGCTCGAAGAGTTTCGTCTGGCATATGTCGCCCGACGCGCGTACGACATCACATCCAATCCCGATGATGTCTGGACGTGGGTTACGAATGGGTACGACTTCATCCCCGAATGCCGAGACGACGTCGTGGTCTGGAACTACGACCATGTGGGCAGCCCATGGCACACCGCCTTCACCCCAGGAACCCGAGCGATGTCAGTTGTCTCTGGCTCGGGTGAATCCCTCTTGGAAAACGGTCGTCCAGTGCGTGTCGACGAAGGAGAAGTGCGTCGCAAGGCCGCCGAGGCAGCTCAGCGCCTGTTCTCGCATCTGTGACGGGATCTCGGCCTCGTCCATCTGAGTACGCTGATCCGATGACTCAACCAGTCGCCATCTACCTCCAAGACGCCCATCCGATTCGCGAAGGCATGGAATTCGCCCAATACGCCGAGGCCAAAGGTTTCTCTGCCGTGTGGCAGGCCGAGAGTCGGCTCGTGCGCGAAGCCACCGTTCCCATGGCGGCATTCGCAAGTGTGACGGACACGATCACGGTCGGCAGTGGCGTCGTCGATTGCTGGAGCCGCAACCCGGCTCGTCTCGCAGCTACGTTCTCCACTCTCGACGATCTTGCTCCTGGTCGCGTCATTCTCGGCATTGGCGCTTGGTGGGATCCCCTCGCCCAAAAAGTCGGCATTCAGCGGAACAAGCCCTTGCGCGTGATGCGTGAGATCGTGACTTCGGTGCGAGGTCTTTTGAACAACGAGACTGTGACGTTCCACGGTGAGTACGTCCACCTCGACGGTGTCGAACTCGATTACGTCTATCAGGAGCGTCGTCCCAAGAATATTCCGATCTACATCGGAGCCACAGGTATGCAAATGATGGAACTCACTGGCGAGATCGCCGATGGGGCCGTTCTCAATTACCTCGTGTCACCGGAATACAACGATCAAGCGCTCGAGGCGCTCGAACGAGGCGCAGCCAAGGCCGGCCGCTCACTCGACGACATCGACCGACCTCAGTTGGTGGTGTGCAGTGTGCACGAGGATCGCCAGACTGCTCTCGACATGGCACGCATGATGGTCACGCAGTATCTCGGTCAGCAGCCCCACATCATGAAAGCCTCCGGAGTTCCTCAATCCTTGCTCGACGCAGTCGGCGAGGTCTTGACATGGCCAGCCACCCATGAGCAAGTCGAGGCCGCCAGCCGCCTGGTTCCCGATGAGATCGTGCAGATGCTGACTGCGAGTGGCACTCCCGCTGAAGCTCGCGAGCGAGTCCGGCACTACATCGATCATGGATGCACCTGTCCGATCCTGTACCCCCTGGGCGATGTCCGGGCGATGATCGATACCTTCTCCCATTGGGACGGAAAGTCCTGAGGAAACCAGGTCGACAATTCGGCTCCTCAGCGTTTCCCCGCTTGTACATTTTGTAAACTCGACCAATGGCTGTCCTCTCTCCGACCAGCGTCGATCAACTCCTCGACATGTTGGGAGCGAACCCCGCGGCCGATCTGATTGCTGGTGGCACCGATTTCATGGTCGAGGTCAACTTGCACAGCCGGCGGCCGCAGTCGGTGATCAGCCTGCGCCATGTCGCTGAACTGCGCGAGTGGAATCATCGTCCGAATCGTTCTCTCGTCACGATCGGAGCCGGTTTGCCATATGCCTCGATGGAACATGGCGAGATCGCTCGACTTCTTCCTGCTCTCGCTCAGGCAGCCCGCACTGTCGGCTCTCCCCAGATTCGTGCTGCAGGCACGATCGGAGGCAACCTCGGAACCTGCTCTCCCGCCGGCGACATTCTCCCCGTCCTGGCGGCACTCGATGCAACGATTCACGTGATCAGCGCGGATGGAGCACGGGATCTGACGTGGAGCGATTTCATGCTCGGAGTCAAACGCAATGCTCTCCAACCCGGAGAAATTGTCCATTCCGTGAGTCTCCCTGTCGTCGATGGATGGCAGGGATACGCCAAAGTCGGCACGCGCAACGCCATGGTGATCTCGACGGTCTCGGCTTGTCTCGTGCGTGATGCAGACGAAGGAATGGTGGCACTCGCGCTCGGTGCAGTCGGCCCGACCGTGATCCGCTGCTTCGATGCAGAGCGCTGGCTGGCAGGGTCGACAGGACTCCGACGAGGGGGAACCATCAGCGACGAGATCGCCCTCGAGTTCGGACAGCGCGCATCCGCAGAATCTCGTCCCATCGACGATCACCGCTCGACAGCCGAATACCGCCGTCATGCTGTGGGCGTTCTCGCTACCCGTCTCCTGAAGAGGTCATTTGCATGAAGCCCACCCCACTTCCTTCGACTGCGACTCCACTCGACGAGCACTATTCGCTGCGTGTCAATGGACGCGATATGCCGGTTCAGGATGCATGGGTCGGCGAGAGTCTGCTCTATGTCCTGCGGGAGCGTCTTGGACTCCCCGGAGCCAAAGGAGCCTGTGAACAAGGCGAATGCGGGAGTTGCACTGTCATCATGGACGGAGCCGCCGTGTGTTCGTGTCTCGTCCTTGCGGCAAGTGCCACCAACAGCGACATCGTGACCGTCGAGGGCCTTGGCCCCAACGGATCTCTCACCGATGTGCAACAAGCTTTTCTCGATGCTGGCGGAGTGCAGTGTGGCTTTTGTACTCCAGGTTTCATCGTTGCCGTTCACCACTTACTCGAAGAAAATCTGCAGCCAACAGATCTCGAGATCAAGGAAGCATTGTCCGGCAACATCTGTCGCTGCACCGGGTACGGTCGCATTTTGGAAGCGGTGCGCACAGTGGCCGATTCCCGCAGTCAGGGAGCCTGAGATGAACTCTGTTCTCTCCGATCGAGCGATGCGTCCAGGAACTCTTGGCACAAATGCTTCACGACCTGATGGCACCGCCAAGGTACAAGGAGGCTTCGCTTTCTCCAGTGACATGTGGGCCGACAACATGCTGTGGGGAGCCACTCTGCGCAGTCCACATCCGTTCGCTCGCATCGTTTCCATCGACGTGTCACCCGCTTGGTCGATTCCCGGCGTCGAGACGATCATCACGGCTGAAGACGTGCCAGGCAAACCCACATATGGATTGATCGTGCAGGACCAACCGGTCTTTGCTGCCGTTGGCGACCTCGTGCGTTACGCAGGTGAACCGATCGCAGCTGTTGCAGCCGACCACCCGGAAACCTGCAAGCGGGCTCTCGCTGCCATCAAGGTGGAGTACGAAGTGTTCGAGCCGGTGACGGATCCTGAGGTGTGCATCGCCGGTGATGCCCCGCAGATCCACCCTGACGGCAACATCTTTCGTCATCAGCGAATCGTGTGCGGCGACACCGAAATCGTCGGCGATGTTCAAGTCGAAGGCACCTATGACGTGGGTATGCAGGACCAAGCCTTCCTCGGGCTTGAAGCGGCACTGGCAGTTCCGGATCCCGGTGCTGAGGGAGTCGAGTTGTACATCGCCACTCAGTGGTTGCACGAGGATCGCAAGCAGATCGCCCAATGTCTCGCGCTGCCCGAGGACAAAGTGCGACTCGTTCTCGGTGGGGTCGGCGGCGCTTTCGGCGCTCGCGAAGACATCAGCCTGCAGGTCCACACATGCCTGCTCGCCCTGCGTACCGGTCGTCCTGTTCGTATCGCTTACGGACGCGAGGAGAGTTTCTACGGACACGTGCATCGCCATCCGGCAAAGATCTGGATGCGGCACCACGCAGACCGCTCCGGCAAGATCGTCAAGATCGAAAGTCGCATGGTGTTCGACGGTGGCGCGTATTGCAGTACGTCACCGGCAGTTCTGATCAACGGCATCACTCACACCCAAGGTCCGTACAAGTGTGACAACGCCGTTGTCGACGGTTGGGCCGTGCGAACCAACAATCCTCCGTGCGGGGCCATGCGCGGCTTCGGTGTCGTGCAAGCGTGTTTTGCCCATGAGAGCCAAATGGAAAAGCTCGCTATGGCATTGGACATGTCACCTGTGGATGTCCGTCTGCTCAATGCGATGGAAACCGGTGACAAGCTGATCACTGGACAGGTCATGGACAGCGTCGCACCGGTTGCCCGATGCATTCGCGAAACAGCGGAGATTCCGCTGCCCCCGCCACTCGATCCTCATGCAGACGTGCTCTCGATCCCTGGTGGAAGTGGCCTGACTGCTGAACCCAGCAATATCCGTCGCGGTATCGGATGGGGCGTGAGTATCAAGAACTTGATGTACTCCGAAGGCTTCGATGACTACTCCACTGCCCGCTGCCGGATGGAAGATGGAGTGGTCACTCTCAAATTCGCCACCTCAGAAGTCGGCCAGGGATTCACGATGCTCGCTCAGCAGATCGCTCGCACGATCCTGGGTGTGGACGAGGTCCTCCTCGACACCATCGACACCCAGGTGGGTTCTGCTGGCTCGACGTCGGCAAGCCGTCAGACATGGATGAGTGGCGGCGCAGTGGACGCTGCATGTCGTGCCGTACTCTCAGAACTTCTCGATCACGCTGCTTCGACACTGTCGATCGACAGGTCGTCGTTGTCGATCGAAGGTACGGAGATCGTCGATTCCTCCACTGCTCTGCGGTACTCAGTCTCCGACATTGCTCGCGGAATCTCCCTCGACCGCACGGAGGAATACCACCATCCAGCAACCGAAGATCTCGATGAGAACGGCCAGGGCAACTGTCATGTGGCATTTGCATTCGTCGCCCACCGTGCAGTCGTCGACGTCGATCCCGACCTCGGTCTGGTCAAGGTCGTCCAGATCGCAACTGCTCAAGACATCGGTCGGGCGCTCAATCCCCTTTCGGTCCAGGGTCAAATCGAAGGCGGTATCGCCCAGGGTCTCGGACTGGCTGTGATGGAAGAGATCGTCGTGGTCGATGGCAAGGTTCGCAATCCGAGTTTCACCGACTATTTGCTGCCGACGTTCCTCGACGCGCCCGATGTCGACATGCGTCTCATCGAGGAATGGGAGCCCAAGTCGCCACTGGGCGCGAAAGGTGTCGGCGAACCGCCGTGCATATCGGTGACCCCAGCGATTGCAAATGCCATTCGCAACGCGGTCGGCAAGGAACTCCCCCGAGTTCCGATTCGCCCCTACGACATCTGCCTCTAGCTGAGACCGAGTCGCACCAAAAAATCGTCCGGAGCCTCGATCGACTCGAGGGCTGAGCGAAGCTTCCCGATGAGGTCGATCTCCAGATCAGACATCGGCTCGTTGCCTCGAGAAGCAAGATTCCGAACTTGTGCAGGGTCACGATGGCGATCGTAGAGAAGGTTTTGATCGACGAGT
>JAULYE010000176.1:0-15464 GCA_032118015.1 Ilumatobacteraceae bacterium
CGATGATGGGTCCGGCAAAAGTGGCAAGGGCGTCGTGGAGGCTCCAGGCGTAATGGGTCAGAGCTCCAGCATTGATGATGATGGCATCGTGTTCGGTCCGAGCACGGTGAATGGTGTCGACGAGGACGCCCTCGGAATTCGACTGCACATCGCTCACTGTCAAACCCGAAGCACCAGCACAGGAACGTACATGTGCGATGTAATCCTCCAGTGTTGCTCGACCATAAACCTCAGGTTCACGTTCACCAAGCAAATTGAGGTTTGGCCCGTGGATCAGCAAAATCGAACTCACCTGGGCGACCTTACCGCCCTCGACAGTTCTGATTACGACGGATTGGCAACTCAGGAGGACAAGAACTCTTCCAGTGCCTTGCGCACCGTGTCCGAATCGATGTCTTCGACAACTTCCAAGCCATAGACGGAGTCGAGGATGAACGTCAGACCATTGACGGCCTTTTTGTCACGGGCCATCGTTTGCATCAGAGCATCCACATCCAGTCCCGCAGGAGGTCGAGCCTGCAAGCCGTACGCCCCTTCGATGACCGTCTGGTGATAGGTCACGCGTTCATCATCGATGCGGCCCAACCTGTGAGCGAGATCAGCTGCGAAGACGACACCGACTGCGACAGCTTCACCATGTGCCAATGAGTGTCCACCGACCGTTTCGATGGCGTGGGCCAGCGTGTGGCCGTAGTTGAGGAGAGCCCTTCGACCACCCTCGCGCTCGTCACTGGCCACTATCTCAGCCTTGATCTCGATACAGCGAGCAATTCGCTCAGCAAGGCTGAGGGACAAAAGATCATCACCCGTCAAGAAGTGATATTTGGAGATCTCTCCGAGTCCACAACGCATTTCGCGTTCTGGGAGGGTATCGAGCGCATCGAGATCGCAGATCACCGCACTCGGCTGCCAAAAGGCTCCCACCAGGTTCTTGCCCCGAGACAGGTTCACCCCGGTCTTACCCCCAATTGCAGCATCGACCATGGCCAACAATGTCGTGGCCACATGGAGCACCTTGGTGCCTCGATGCCAGACAGATGCCGCGAAACCCGCAACATCGGTCACGAGTCCACCCCCCACACCCACGATGAGATCCTGACGAGTCAGTCTGAACTCGGCGAACTGCTCACACAGTACTTCGATGGTTGCCAACGACTTGTCCGCTTCACGCGTTCCGATGTCGATCCGATGAACGGACACATGATTTTGTCCCCGGAGGTAGTCGACGACTGCATCAGCAATCGGAAGACCAGCCTGGGACACCACGGCGACCTTCTTGACTCCATCGGGGACGAGTTCGCCCAGGTTCTCGATGACACCCCGACCCACGACGACGTTGTAGGAGCGTTCTGCCAAGTCGACCAGTACTCGATGGTTTCGTTCCATGTTCTCGTCAATCCTTGCGTCGTTGTGCAGAATCAGCGTCCTGAGAGGACTGGCTCGGTCTGTTGCCGGGGCGTTCGCTGGCAATAGTCGCGGTATGAGTAGCGATCACCTCGAGCATCCTGTCCACGACAGCATCAAAGGTCGATCCTGCGGTATCCAAGACATCAGTGGCGACCTCTGCGTACAGACTGGAGCGCTCCGCTGCGAGCCGCTCGAGGGCCGCTCTCGTGTCACCGTCGAGCAATGGCCGATGCCCGCGTCCTGTTCCCGAACGCGGCTCGAGCCGTTTCTCCAAATCCCCCAATCCAGCAGTCATCCAGAGAACTGCGGACACGTTTCGCAGGAGAGCACGATTGCTGTCGCGCAAGACGACCCCTCCTCCTGTGGCCACGATGCACGGCGTCGTTCGCTCGATACTTTCGCGCAGGCTCTGGCTCTCGATGTCGCGGAACCCGTCCTCGCCTTCGGTCTCGAAAATGTCTCGCACAGATCTTCCTGTACTGCTCTCGATCGCTGCATCGAGATCCACGAAGTCCCATCCAAGTCGGCGGGCCACCCTGCGACCGATCGTGCTCTTGCCGACTCCGGGAAGCCCGACAATGATTGCAACGAAAACCTCATCTCCTTCAGCCGTGTTCACGCTCGATGCAGTGTCCACCGACGTGCCGATCACAGATGCGATGCAGCGGAACGAGCATTACGAACGAATTCGTCCACGGAGTCGCCGCCGAACTTGCGTTGGGCCTCTGCGGCGAGAACCAAAGCAACCATGGTCTCGGCTACGACACCCATTGCTGGTACAGCAGTCACATCGGTTCGCTCCTTGAACGACACTCCTGATTCCTTGGTGATCACATCGACAGTCGGGAGAGTTGGCCGATTGAGGGTGGCCAAGGGCTTCATGGCCGCCCTCACGACGAGAATTTCACCCGTGGTGATCCCACCTTCTGTTCCTCCAGCAAGTGAACCCTCACGGACGAAAGCTCCAGACGCTTCCTCCCAATGGATCGGATCGTGGGCTTGGCTCCCGCGTCGACCAGCAACTTCGAAACCGTCGCCGATCTCGACACCCTTGACAGCTTGGATACTCATGACGGCTTGAGCGAGAAGTGCATCGACCTTTCGATCCCAGTGGACATGGCTGCCAAGTCCTACGGGAACTCCGTATGCCAGAACCTCCACGACACCGCCGAGAGAGTCCCCGGCTTTGGCTGTCTGCTCGATTTCTTCGACCATCAGCGCCGTTGCAGTCTCATCGAAACAGCGCACAGGCGACTCATCAACAGTGTTCACATCAGATGGGAGCGGACGACGTCCAGCACTACATCGTGTGGACCCCATCTGGATCACATGGGACACGACATCGACACCGATCGTGGCAAGGAGCGATTTGGCGAGGGATCCGGCGACGACTCGCGCAGCGGTCTCGCGTGCACTTGCACGCTCGAGAACATCTCGAGCATCAGTGAAGCCGTACTTCTGCATGCCGGCTAGATCGGCATGACCTGGGCGAACCTTGGTCAATGGCTGCTCCGTTCGACCCGGTGCAGGATCCATCTCCTTGTGCCATTTGTCGGAGCGGAACCACTCCGAATTGTTGATCTCCACCGCAACTGGGGATCCGAGGGTGCGACCGTGGCGCACCCCTGCGATCAAGGTGATCTCGTCGGCCTCGAATCGCTGCCGTGGACCTCGTCCATAACCCAGACGACGTCTGGCAAGTTCTCCACGAAGGTCCTCCGCATCGATTGGCAGACCTGCGGGAAGCCCCTCGACGATGACCACCAGGGCTCGACCATGTGACTCACCGGCAGTCAGAAAACGAAGCATCGCAGAGCAGGCTATCCGGAGTCACTGCAGCGCTTGTATGGCCGCCTGCGTCATTTCGCTGACGTCGGGGTGTTCTCCGGTCCATATGACTTGTTGGAGAGCTGCTAGGTGGATCAGCATCCCCAGCCCGTCGACGATCTCACAACCCTGAGCGGCCGCAGCCCTCAGCAAAGGCGTGTTGATCGGGTGATACACCAGATCGACGACGACATGTCGAGAGGAAAGCATGCCAGGATCGAACGGCATCTCGTTCGTTCCAGGCTTTCCCTCCTTCGATCCCCCCATTCCGACGCTGGTGGCATTGATGACAATGTCACTGTCCTGCATGACCGAGCGCAACAGATCTTTGTCGCTCATGTCGTAGGCGATGGACGACCCTGGAGCAAGAGCAACTGCACGCTCGGCTTCTTGGCGGGTCCGATTCACGACGTGCGTCTTGGCTCCGCGACGAGCCAGTGCATCGATGACCGATCTGCCCGCCGCCCCGGCTCCGAAGACCATCACCGTCCGATCCCGAACAGCGATGTCGCAGTGCTCGAGTGACGCCACGAGTCCGTCTCCATCTGTGCTGTGACCGATCAGTTTTCCATTGCTGTCGACTTCGACAGTGTTCACACTGTCAAGTCTGCGGGCCGAATCTCCAAGGACATCGACTGCTCGCGCAACATCGGATTTGTGCGGCATCGTCACGCTCAGCCCAGCGATGTCGAGAATCCGCATCCCGTGCAGTGCGGCCTCTGCCGAACCAGGAGCTACATCGAATGCGACGTAGGTGTAGTCCATTCCGGTGCTGCGGAACCCTGCATTGTGAATCACTGGAGACAGTGAGTGGCTCACGGGATGTCCGATCAATCCAACTACGCGGGTGTGGCCAGTGATACCCGTGAAAGCGGACCTGCGGTCACCGTTCTCGGTCATAGGACACCATCGGCAATCGCTTTTTGCACATTTGCTTCATGCTGCTCGAAGGTCACAGCGAAAGTATGTCCCCCATCTTTGTCCGACAAGACGTAGTACAGATACACGCAGGCGATTCCTGGTGGCAGATCCTTGCACAGAGGATCTCCCGCAGATGGATTCGGAGCTGGAGCAAGAGCAGCGGCAATCGATGCACGCCCCGGATTGGCGATCGGCGTCGGAGGTAAGCCCTTGTAGAGGTACGTGTTGTAGGGAGTGTCGAGTTCGCGCAACTCGGTGAACGGACGATCGGCATCTTGTCGGTAGAACAGCGTGGCATCGATCTGCAGAGGCATGTCCATGGCCAGCCGGTTGTAGATCACACGCGCGATCTTCGCTCGATCCTCGGCAATCTTGGCCTCACGCTCGATCATGGATGCGATGATCAGCGCCTCGTATGGAGTTCTCCCCACCGCGTTCTGTGCGTTGTCGAGTCCTTCTTGGCGCCCCACACGCTCCATCAGCTGCAACATGCGCTGTGCGACCTGCGTCGGAGTCTCGTTGCCAGCAATGAAGTAGGTGTCCGGGAACAGGAGACCTTCGAGAGTCGTGGCCGATTCGGGCTGATACACGGACCTGATCGCCGATGATGAACCTTCCACTCCGCCAACCTTCTCCAAGAAGTCAGCGGCCGCGATGCCATTGATGTTCTCTTCGAGACGACGACTCATTTGTGCAAGGGTGAATCCTTCAGGGAAGGTCACTCTCGTCAACGTCTCCTGGGGCGGAGTTCTCAGGACGCGCAACAAGTTCCCCATGTGGTCCCGTCCGCGCAGGGTGTAGATACCGGGAACGATGTCCAAGCCACCCTCTTGTTCCACGTAGCGTCGAAATACGCCGTCATTGACGATGACTCCGAATTCACGCAGCCGTGTGCTGATCGAATCCAGATCATCGTTCTCAGTCACGGTGAAGACCGTTGCGACGGCATCAGTACCGGGAGGATTCACCTGCCGCAGATACCAGTATTGATAAGCGCCGAAGGAAACCGCTGCGATCACAACAGCAGCCACACCGAGTCGGAGAAGCCACGCTGTCGTCACATGGAACCAGCGACCGCCCACCGAGACCGACGGCAGAACCCGATAGGGATCCGGCTCAGCAACATTCCACTCGTCATCAGCTGATTCGACATCAGCTGAGTCATCGCCGTCCCAGTCATCATCGACTCTTGGGCCACCCGAGATGAAGCCGGGGTCACTCAAGACGTCCGGGCGATCCTGTCTTCGTCCACTCACGAGGGCGTTCGTCCGTCCAACCACGTCTGCAAGAGCACTGCTGCTGCGATCTTGTCGACGTGAACTCGTCGTTGCGATGCGCTCAGATCAGCCTCGCGAAGAATGCGATCCGCCGCAACGGTGGTCAGACGTTCATCGGCGAGTTCGATGTGCACACTGACAACGTTACCCAACTGCCGTACCTCATCCGTGACGGCTCGCGCGGCAGGTCCGTGCTCTCCAGCGAGCGTCAGAGGGAGACCGACCACGACGATCTCGACTTCTTCTTCAACGACGATTCGACGGATCGCCTCGTGATCCAACTTTCGAGATCGAGAACGCTGCAACACGCTGTGGGGACTTGCGATCGTCCCTGTGAAGTCACTCACGGCAAGACCGATCCTTTTGCTCCCAAGATCGACTCCGAGAGCGCGCATCAGATCCCGGCTGCCTCCCGAGCAAGCGACAAAGCTTGATCGAGACCTTCGGGATTCTTCCCGCCAGCGGTGGCGACGTCTCCCTTGCCTCCTCCTCCACCACCGACTGCCTTTGCTGCAGACTGGATGAGAGCCCCCGCCACTCGATTGCCTCCGGGGCGCACCGCTGACACCAATGAAACGCCTCCACCCGGAGCCAAGCCACCGAGCACCACCGCATCGATATCGGGAAGGGACCGAACTGCGAGCGCAAGTTCACGCAGGTCTGCGGGGTTGAGTCCGTCCACACGAGCGACAACGACTCCCTCGACTGCTGATCCTCGCAAATCCTGAGCCCGGCCCGCAGCTGCCTGACTACGCAAGGTGCGAACCTCTTCTTGCAGAGCCTTCAGGTCGTCGAGTTTGCGTTGAACTCCGCCAAGAACGTCGTCTCCGTGGCCTCCCACGAGTTTGACCACCTCGGAGATCGTCTGACGATCACGCTGCAGTACATCCAATGTTCGCCGTCCGGCAACGGCCTCGATCCGGCGCAGATTCGCTCCGATCGACCCTTCTGACACGATCTTGATCAGACCGATGTCCCCCGTCGCATCGACATGTGTTCCACCGCAGAATTCGATGGACGGGCCAGCGGTGAGGACCCGCACCCGATCGCCGTACTTGTCGCCGAAGAAAGCGATCGCTCCCATTGACAGAGCTTCGTCCTTGGACGTTTCGAGCGAACGCACACCGGTATTGGACAGAGTGTGTTGATTGGCGAGTGTTTCGATACGGCCGAGTTCCTCGGCCGTCACCGACTCGTAGTGGCTGAAGTCGAAGCGAAGTCGGTCTTCATCCACGAGAGATCCGGCCTGTTTCACGTGATCTCCGAGCACCTCGCGCAAGGCCCAGTGCAAGATGTGCGTAGCCGTATGGTGCTTGCGGATCGCTGCGCGCCTTTCCAAATCGATCACTGCGCGAATGCTCTGTCCGACTTCGAGAACTCCTTTGATCGCTCGGCAGTGGTGCATCCGCAAACCTGGCAACGCGAACGTCGTATCCAGTACCTCGAGTTCACCATTGGGTCCGATCAGGCGGCCAGTGTCTCCCACCTGCCCACCACTTTCGGCGTAGAACGGCGTCTGGTCGACGAAGACCTCGAATTCACCGTGAGCATCTTCGATCACTGCGAGGACCGAACCTTGGCACTCATCAGATTCGTATCCGACGAAATCCGTCGTCCCATGGGCTTCGAGAATCTCGCGATATGCATCGTGACGAGCCGGGTCGATCTCTCCACCCTTGCGCGCGGCCTTGGCACGAAGACGTTGTTGCTCCATCTCGTCACGGAACCCGTCGAGATCGATCGACAGATGTCGCTCCAGCATGATCTCTTCAGTCACCTCGACCGGGAAACCGTAGGTGTCGTGCAACAAGAACACTGTGGATCCAGACAAAGTTGCACCGCGGTCCGAATCGGATTTTGCGCTGCGCGCAATTTCGTCCTCGAGAATTCCGAGTCCGGTCTTCAGGGTCTGGCGGAATCGCTCTTCTTCCTTGGAGAGAACTTCGAAGATGAAATCCGACTGTCTGCGCACGTCTGGATAGGCATCTCCCATGACCTCGACTGCAGAGCGAGTGAGAGCAGGCATGACGAGCTTTTCGGTACCGAGCATGTACGCATGGCGGATCGCTCGGCGGATGATGCGACGCAAGACATAGCCACGCCCTTCATTGGATGGAAAGACCCCGTCGGCAACCATCATCGTGCTCGACCGAGCGTGTTCGGCAAGAACACGTAGGCTGAAACTCGAGCGGTCGTCGTAATCGCCAACGAGATACTTTGCCCCAGTCACCGACTGCGCTGTCTCGATCAATGGAAACATCGCGTCGGTTTCCCAGATGCTGTCGGTCCCCTGCAACAGAGTCAGGATCCGCTCGAGCCCTGCGCCCGTATCGATCGACGGCTTGGGTAGTCGTGTCCGTGTGCCATCAGCACTCTGGTCGTACTGCATGAAAACCAAGTTCCAGAATTCCATGAACCGGTCACCCTGAGGATCATTGAGAGGACCACCCGGTGGGCCGAACTCTGGTCCGCGATCGATGTGCAATTCCGAGCACGGGCCACACGGTCCGGTTTCTCCCATTTGCCAAAAATTGTCCTTGTCGCCCAGGCGCTGAATGCGATCCATCGGCACGCCGACTGTGTCATGCCAAAGAGCCTCCGCCTCGTCATCGCTTTCGTGGACGGTGATCCAGATCCGATCACCATCGAGGCCGAGTACTTCGGTCACGAACTCCCATCCCCATGGAATCGCGCTCTCTTTGAAATAGTCACCGAAGGAAAAATTGCCGAGCATTTCGAAAAAGACCAAGTGGCGCTTCGTACGTCCGACGTCGTCGAGATCATTGTGCTTGCCACCTGCACGTACGCACTTTTGCACTGTGGCAGCTCGTTGAAATGGAGGAACTTCGTCGCCGACGAAATACGGCTTGAACGGCACCATGCCAGCCACGGTGAACAAGATCGTCGGATCGTGCGGAATGAGACTGGCCGAAGGAACCGGTTCATGGCCGCGCGCGACGAAGAAGTCCGTGAAGGCTCGGCGAAGTTCGTTGGCGGTGAAGGGCGGGCGGTTGGACATGACAGCCAGAGGATACCTGTAGGCATATCCTGCCTGCCCTTCGTTATCACCTAACCTGTCACGGTGCCATCACGCTCCTCTCGTTCGCCATTGTCTTCCAACCGCCCAGTAGCAGTTCGTCCCCCCAAGCGCATCCCCGTGGCAGGTCTGTCGGGTCGTCACGAGGATCTTCACGAGATGATCTCCTTCGAGGATCCCAAGGAGCAGCGAACCTGGATTTTCGATGCAACCTTCATGAGGTCGCCCTGGAAGTGCATCTTCGGTGAGGGATGTCTGGGAGTGCTCGATGAGCCGGCCTCGGAGTTGAACCAAGGTTGTTGCTCCTTTGGCGCGCACTTCGTGGACGAAGACGATGTCGCCAATGTCGTCAAACATGTCGTGCGTCTCACCGATGAGAACTGGCAGTACAAAAAGGCCGCCAACTCGCGCGGCTTTCTCAAGAGCACCAAAACCGGCGAGACGATGACCCGCACCGTCGACGGCGCATGCATCTTCTTGAATCGACCAGGTTTCGAGGGCGGTTCGGGTTGTGCCCTGCACATCGGCGCAGTACAGGCTGGAGAGCGCCCCTTGGATTGGAAGCCGAATGTCTGCTGGCAGCTCCCCATTCGCGTCGACCACCACACCGATGACAACGGCTGGGTGAATACGACCGTGCGTGAATGGAAACGACGCGACTGGGGTGACGGCGGAGCCGACCTGCATTGGTGGTGCACCGAGTCCACAGACGCCTTCGTCGGACGTGAGCCCGTCTACCGCTACCTACGTGATGAAATCATCGAGACTGTCGGCGAGAAGGTGTACGCACTGTTGGTGGAAGGTCTCGAGAGGCCAACGGCTGAGCCGCTGACGCATCCTGCCCTCACCATCACCAAAAAGAACTCGAAGAAGTGACGAGTTCGAGGTTGTGATCCTCGGGGACGAATCGTCCCGGGGTGATCACCGGTGTCGAGCCGATCACCAGCTCGACACCTCGCTCAGCTGTTGCCCTTCTTGAAGGCCTTACGCCTGTCCTCGAGTCCGAGGAAGCGCTTGCGAATGCGGATCGATGATGGAGTGATCTCGACGAGTTCATCGTCGGCAATCCATTCAATGGCCGTCTCGAGCGTGTGAACAACCGGAGGCGCCAACTTCACGCCGTCATCATGGCTGTGTGTCCGAATGTTCGTCTTTTCCTTGGCTCGAACAGCATTCACGACCATCTCTTCGTTACGTGAACACTCGCCGATCACCATGCCTTCATAGGTGGTGTCTCCAGGTCCCACGAACAACTCCCCGCGCAATTGAAGGTTGTCGAGTGCGTATGCCGTCACCTGTCCCGTACGGTCGGAAATCATTGCACCACCGGTGCGATGCGGGAGGTCGCCAACCCACGCCGTCCATCCAGCATGGTGCTGATGCAGCATGGCTGTCCCACGGGTCACGGTCAGAAGCAACGAGCGGAACCCGATAAGACCACGACTTGGACACTCGAACGTGATCACTGTTCGACCTGGGTCACCTGGCTGAAGGTCGACGACACGACCTTTACGCGGTGCGAGCGCCTGTGTCACTGCACCCACGTGTTCATCCGGGACATCGCAGACTCCCCGTTCGAGTGGTTCGAATTTCTGACCGTTTACTTCCTTGGTCACGACTTCGGGTCTGCTGACCTGCAACTCGAAACCTTCACGCCGCATGCTTTCGATCAAAACAGCAAGTTGCAGTTCACCTCGACCTGCCACTTCGATCACATCAGGTGAATCTGTCTCGTGCAACTTGATCGAGACGTTGCCGAGTACTTCTTTTTGCAAGCGTTCGATCAGGTGTCTGCTGGTCAGATACTTTCCTTCGCGGCCGGCGAACGCAGATGTGTTCACACCGAACGTCATACGCAGCACGGGTTCGTCGACAGTCAGTCGCGGTAGAGGGACGGGGCTCTCCACCGATGCGATCGTGTCGCCGATTTCCACTTCGGGAAACCCGGCAACGACGAAAATTTCACCTGCGCCCAACTCTTCGACATCGACTCGCCCCACGCCCTGATACGCCATGAGGTGGGACAAACGACGACGTAGCGGAGGCTGGCCCTCGCTGAACTCTTCTTCGAGCAAGGCAACGGTGTCACCTTTGCGAAGAATTCCTTGATAGACGCGACCGATCGCAAGACGTCCCAGATACTCCGACGCGTCGAGATTCGTCACCAGAGCCTGCAAGGGGGCGTTTGAATCTCCCTCTGGGGCGGGGATCCTGTTCAAGATCGTGTCGAGGAGCGGGGAAAGATCGGCATCCGCTGCGGGCATACCCAGTCCGACCATGGCCCGACCCTCTCGTGCGACAGCGGACACGACTTCGAATTCGATGTGTCTGTCAGCTGCCTCGAGATCGATGAACAACTGATACACCTCGTCGAGTACCTCATCTGCCCGGGCATCGCTGCGGTCCACCTTGTTGATGACCACGATGGCCGGCAGATCGCGAGCAAGTGCTTTTTGCAGTACGTAACGAGTCTGAGGAAGAGGGCCCTCGGCGGCATCGACGAGGAGCAGAATCCCGTCGACCATCGTCAACGCTCTCTCGACCTCCCCGCCGAAATCGGCATGGCCGGGGGTGTCCACGAGATTGATCTTTGTGCCCTTCCAGATGATGGAGGCAGATTTGGCCAAAATCGTGATCCCACGTTCACGTTCTTGGTCGCCGGAGTCCATGACTCTGTCGACGATGTTCTGATGGGCAGCGAAAGTGCCGGTGGCTTTCAGCAGGGCATCGACCAGAGTCGTTTTCCCATGGTCGACGTGCGCGACAAGAGCAACATTGCGCAAACTCATGTGTTCACCGGGTCGGTCGTCGATACGAGACAGCTCACAGGCCGTCTTCAGACATGGCCTCGTCGTCCGACTCGGCGTCATCGTCGTCATCGAAGACGACTCCGTATTTCTCCGCCAACGCTGCGTACTCGTCGTCCTGGGAGCGCTGACCGCGCTCACCATTGCCCAGACCGAGGTCGAATGCACTCGGACCTGCTTGCTTCAGTTTTCTCGCTTCTTCAAAGCGACGATGACGACCCTTTTTCACGTCAGGGCTCCGAACTCATGAGAGGGGTGCTTCATAACGGCACCTGGACGAGCCAAAGACTGAAGGCTCGGCGATGTACCGCAGCCCGAACACCGTGAACGGGCACTGGCAGTCTAGGTGCTCATTGTTGGGAAGTGTGGTAACCCCGCCCGAATATGCGTTTTGTTCCCGAGGTTGCCCATCCAGCCGTCTGCGGTCACAATGCGATCATGAACCTCAGATATGCCCCGTGTCACCCGCCGAGGAGGGCTCGATGAGTGGTATCGGAACTTCGCGAACCGTCGCAATCGTCAACCAAAAGGGCGGCGTCGGAAAGACCACGACAACCCTCGGTCTTGCCTCGGCAGCCCGAGAGGCCGGACGGCGGATTCTGGTCGTCGACCTCGATCCCCAGTCCTCATCGACGTGGATTCTCGGTGTCGACCCCGATGAGGTGGAAATATCGGTCGCCGATGTCCTGGACGGTCGCTCGGCGCGATCTGCCATTGTTGCCAGTTCTTGGGGCGACGAGGTCGACATTCTGCCGTCGACTCGCACGCTGCAGGCATCCGAAACCGGTAGATCCACAGCCGCACTTCGACGAGCTTTGGTCGCTGTTCAGGACTCCGCCGATCCGTACGACGCGATCCTGATCGACTGCCCGCCCGCACTTGGTTCGATCACCGAGAGCGGTCTTTGTGCTGCTCGGCACGCGCTGATCGTCGTCGAGCCATCGGCACTGGGTTTGCGCGGTGTCGAAGCGGTTGCCGACGCGATCGACCATGTCTGGGAGAAACAGAATCCTGACCTCGAGATCGCCGGGGTCGTGGTCAACAGGGTTCCTGCGGTCTCCAGCGAAGCCGAGCGTCAACTCGACATCCTCAACAGGACGGTGGGTCGACGCTCTGTTTGGGAGCCATACGTACCCCAGCGCGTCATCCTCTCCGAGGCAATCAGCCAGCGCCGAGCGATCCATGACATGGGTGCCCGGGTAACTGATGTCTGTGACATCTTCGATGCTTTGTGGCGACGCCTGTGGCGTCGCATCAAATCTGCCTGACGAGTCAGCCCTCAGGAGCTTCGGGCAGTCCCGACACGATCATCTTCAACCCGCCTCGGCCGTCGAAAGACAAACCCGCGCGTCCACTCAGCAGAGCATCGAGCTGCTCACCGAGCAGGTGACGGCGCCAACCGTTTGCGAGTCGCGCTCGTTCGTCGCCGCGCAGGAAATCGACGATGTCCTGTCTCGTGGCCAGCAGAGCGGAGTCGATGTGTTCCATACGAGCGACTTCGCTCACCCAAGCCGAGATCAGCGTGATCGCAGGTCGAAGATGTCGATCGACCTCATCACCTTCGGATTGGGGCAATTCGAGAGGTGTGCGCAAGCCCTGTTCGACGGCACGCAAGATTTCCTGAGCGATCGCGCCACGCGTATGCCGCTCATCGACTCCACGTGCCTGCGCAAGATCCGAAATGCTCGCAGGCTCTCGTTGGGCGATCCCTTGAAGTGCCAGATCGGGCAGAACTTGACGGGAAGGGATGTCTTGGTCCATCGCACGCCGTTCCCGCCACTCGGCAAGAGCCGCCAGCACACCACGGGTCCGCGCCCGCATACTGCGAACGTCCTTTTGCTTGCGCCACACTTCAGAGGGGTCAGCGGGACCGACCCGACGACAGCGAAGTTCCTCACATGCATCGAGTGCCCATTCGAGGCGAGCTTGGGCTTCGAGTTGCGCTGAGAGGATCTCTCTCAGCTCGAGTAGGTGAAGCACATCGGAAATCGCATACGACTTCTGGGCGTCAGTCAGAGGTCGGCGCAGCCAGTCGGTGAGCCTGTCTCCTTTGGGCAAAGCGATCTTCAACTCGGTGCTGACGAGAGACGCCAGCGAGGGTGTCGAGTATCCGAGAAAACCCGCCGCTATCTGGGTGTCGAAAATTCTCTCCGGAATTCGTCCCACTGCATGGGACAAGACATCGAGATCTTGTTGCGCGGCGTGCAGAACGACCTCGTAGTCCCCGGAAAACACGTCAGTCAATGGTGAAATGTCGCAGGCAAGTGGATCGATGATCGCTGTCCCGTTCGACCAAGCGATCTGGACCAGTGCGAGTTTGGGAAAATATGTGCGCTCGCGATGGAACTCGGTATCCAGAGCAAACATTGGCTCCTGGGCCAGCTCGCTGGCCAATGCGCGGACCGACTGGTCGGAGTCGATCCACCGATCCGTCACAGCGCGGAGTCCCCTTCGACGACGCTGCGTCCACTCGTCACCCACGCCATGGTTCCACCGACGACGTTGACCACGTCGAACCCGCGGTCCTCGAGGAAGGCACATGCGTTCGCACTGCGGGCCCCCGATCTGCAAATCAGGTAGGTGGTCTCCCCTGTTGAGACACATTCGTCGATCCGATCGGGGACGTGACCGAGCGGGATCGATATTGCCCCCGGGACATGACCTGCAGAGTATTCATCTGGTTCCCGAACGTCGATGAGTCGCGCGCCAGAGGCAATCAGCGATTCGAGGTCCGCGACATCGATCTCATTCATAATCGATCTCGTTCATATACGCCCTCCATTCGACACGTTTGGAAAAACTATCGCTCTTTGACGGTCTCTCGCAGGAACGCCTCGAGATCCTCCGGTTCATTGACATTCTCCAACTCGTCATCTCCGACGACGATCCCTTGCGAGTTCAACTCGTCGAGCACTCCGAAAAGGGAGAGATCATCCGAGCCGAGGCGCCGGCGAACGACGGGCAGACTGGTGGCGACCCTCCACACCGAACACAGTGGCTGAGCACCACTCGACACGGACTGTGCGTACACGACATCGACATCGACATCCCTCATATGTGCAGTTCGACCCAGTTCCTGCAGGAGCACGCCGAGGGTCTTTGTCGTCACACGCCACAGATCCGTTGCCAGAATCACTGCACAACCCGATTCAGTTCGTTCGAGTGCCGTCAGCACTCCGGCCAGAGGGCCCTTTTCTGCTCGTTCATCAGGAACGACTGGGTATGAGGACCACGGTGCTGCGTCTCGACCGATGAGCACCACACCCCCATCGCATACGGACTCCAACCGGCGTGCCAGTACTTCGGCGGCCGGGGTGCCGTTGATCCGATATTCGGCTTTGTCGAGTCCAAGCCTTCGACTCTTTCCGCCGATGAGCACGTAACCCGACGCATGCCGCAGGGGTGATGCAGTCATTCCCCCGGTGGTATCCCACTCGGATCGAGTTGAGCGAGGAACAGCCGACAGCGCTCTGCCTCGTCGTCCTCTCCAATTTGCTCTGCCACTCGTGAGAGTCCATGTAGACATCGAAGAAAACTGACGTTGGTCGGCGCCGACCACCGTACGAAACCAGATCCGCGCCATCCGTTCTGACGCAATGTGTCGAGACCTCTGTGATAGCCGACTCGAAAGTAGGCATACTGCTCGAGCGGAGAACGTCCGAACCGTCCAGCCATCGACCATCCGGCCAAGGACCGTGGCCGAGCCGCGACCAGTCGACTGACTTGAGCAAGCGGCTCATCAGATGACGCAGCACGGTCCAACTCTTGGAGAAAAGCCGGATCTTCTTCGGGTAGGACAGTGGATGGCAATCCACCAGGTGACATGCGAACTGCATGGGTATCGGACACAGCTTCACAGTAATCTGACCCGGTGACCGATCTCGTCTCAGCCTTGATGTTTGCCATCGATGTGTCTCAAGTACGCAATGTGACACTTGCTGGATCGGTGGTTCCTGTGATCATCGGCTTGTTGTTGTTCAGGATCATCGCAGGAGCTTTCGCCCGCGTCTTCATCCTTGTGATCGCCCTCGTTGTCGGTGGGCTCATCTTTCTTCAGCGCCAGGAAATCACCGACTGCGTCAATAATGCCCGACAGGGCATCGAGGAATTGAACGGCATCGAAGCACCGAGCATCGAATGCAGAATCTTCGGATTCGATTTCAACGTCGATCCCTGATCACTTCGCTC
>JAULYE010000177.1:0-7829 GCA_032118015.1 Ilumatobacteraceae bacterium
ACTTGAACGACTTGTCGTAATCGTTCTCAGGTATGGCAATGTCGAGACAGACGCCGTCGAAGTCCAAGCTCGTGTCGCCTTCAGCTCCGTCGAAGAGAGTCATCACCCCTCGCTCGGCACGTGAACGGCGTTCGAGGGAATCGTTGATGACTGACTCGTATACCGTCATCAAACCCAGTCGAGTGTGTCCGAGAACGTCGAAAACTCCAGCTTTGATGAACGACTCCACGGCCTTCTTGTTGAGGCAGTCCTGTGGAACTCGCAGTGCGAAATCATGGAACGACGTGAAAGGGCCGCGCTCTCGCCGCTCCACCATGATCTTTTCGCAGATGGCAGCGCCGACTCCCTTGATCGCAGACAGACCGAAGTGGATCGTTCGACTCGTCACGTCCGGGGTGAAGTCGACATCGGATGCGTTGATGTTCGGCTGCCGCAGATCGATGTCCTGCTTGCCGGCATCGACCAAATATCCCGCAGCCTTGTCCAAGTTGTCCTTGACACTGGTGAGCAGAGCTGCGAAGTACTCGACCGGGTAGTTCGCCTTCAGATAGGCGGTCTGGTAACAGATGTAGCCATAGCCGAACGAGTGACTCTTGTTGAACGCATAATCGGCAAAGTTTTCGATGATGTCGAAGAGTTGTTTACCGAGAACACGCCCATACCCCAATGCCTCACATCCCTCTTCGAACTTCGAACGCTCCTTCTCCATCAACTCACGGACCTTTTTGCCACAGGCCTTGCGCAAGTTGTCGGCCTCGGCAAGCGAGTACCCGGCAAAGCGCTGAGCGACCCGCATCACGCTCTCCTGATAGATCATCAAGCCAAAGGTGTCACCGAGGACCGCCTCTGCATCGGGGTGGAAATACTGCACCTTCTGACGGCCGTTCTTGCGATCGGCGAAGTCGTAATGCATGTTCACGCCCATGGGCCCCGGGCGGTAGAGAGCGATCACAGCCGACACGTCTTCGAACGATGACGGTGCCATTGCACGCAGGAGCTGCTGCATGGGAGGAGACTCCAACTGGAAGACACCAATGGTGTCTCCACGCGACAAGAGCTCGAACGTCTTGGCATCGTCGAACGGAATGGCGTCGATGTCGAATTCGGGATTGCCCAGTGCTCGCACCAGTTCCTGAGCATCGGTGATCACGTCCAGATTTCGCAGACCGAGGAAGTCCATCTTCAGTAGACCGAGATCCTCGACACCGTGCATTTCGTACTGCGTGGTGACAGGGGCTTCTTCGAGGGGTTTGCCGGCCTCAGGTTTTCTCTGCAAGGGCAAATACTCGGTGAGGGGCTCCTTGGAGATCACGACAGCAGCAGCATGGATTCCTGTCGAACGCTTCAAACCCTCCAAGCCCTTGGCGACATCGACGACCTGTCGCATGTCCTCTTGGGTCTCGTAGAGGTTGCGGAGTTCCTGGGCGGCGCGATACCCATCGGCATACTTGGGATGAAGTTCGAGGCAGTACTTGAGCGGCGTGTCACGTCCCATGACGAGTGGCGGCATCGCCTTGGCCAACTTGTCACCGACCGCATACGGAAATCCGAGAACTCGTGCCGCGTCTCGAACCGCGTTGCGCGCCTTGATCGTCCCGAACGTGATGATCTGTGCGACGTGTTCACGGCCGTAGACATCGGTGACGTAGCGGATCATTTCGTCGCGGTAACGCGAATCGAAGTCCATGTCGATATCGGGCATCGAGATACGGCTCGGATTGAGAAAACGTTCGAACAGCAGATCGAAGCGAATCGGGTCGATCTCTGTGATCCCCAGGCTGTAGGCAACAGCACATCCAGCAGCTGAGCCTCGTCCAGGACCGACCCGGATACCTCGATCTCGTGCGTAGCGAATGAGGTCCCAGACAATGAGGAAATACGAAGCAAACCCCATGTCGCAGATCACCTTGATCTCGTATTCGAGGCGCTCGATGACCTCCGGGGCGAGAGGGGTTCCCCACCGGCGTTCCGCTCCCTGACGAGCGAGGTCCTTGAGATACACCGAATCATCGGAGTATCCCTCCGGCACGCGGAACGTCGGAAGTTTTGGCTTGCCGAATTCGATGGTGACATCGGAACGCTCAGCGATCCACAGTGTGTTGTCGCAGGCCTCGGGAACCTCCCGAAACAATCCGCGCATCTCATCGGCAGTCTTCAGATAGTGCTCAGTACCTTCGAACCTGAATCGCTTCGGATCACTCATCATCGAGTTCGTCTGCACGCACAGAAGTGCATCGTGCGCCTCATGATCGTGACGATGTACGTAATGCGAATCGTTGGTCGCCAGAAGTGGAGCCCCGATGTCCTTGGCTAGTCGAAGGAGTTGAGGATTCGTCCGGTGCTGGTCGGCGAGACCGTGATCCTGTAGTTCGACGAACAGATTGTCGCGACCGAAAATGTCCTGGAGGCGCGCTGCTTTGGCTTTGGCATCTGCGTAATCGCCCTTCATCAGCGCCTGCAGAACATGACCGCCGAGACAGCCTGTTGTGGCGATGAGACCTTCGTGGTGGCGTTCGAGCAACTCCCAATCCATACGCGGCTGGTAGTAGTAGCCCTCCAAGAATGCAAGGCTCGAAAGCTTGATCAGGTTCTTGTAACCGATGTCGCTCTCAGCCAAAAGAGTCAGGTGGTAGTAGAGCTTGCGACCCCCTTCGGTATCGCCTCCGGAATCGTCCATCTGGCCACGTCTGTTCGGACGTTCGAAACGCGTTTCGTACGCGAGATAGGCCTCGGTTCCAATGATGGGTTTGACACCTTGGTTCTTGCACTCGCGATAGAAATCGAGAACTCCGTACATGTTGCCGTGATCGGTCATCCCCAAAGCAGGCTGACCATCGGCGACCGCTTTGGCGACCAACTCATCGAGCTTGGCCGCGCCGTCGAGCATGGAGTACTCGGTGTGAACGTGAAGATGGGCGAAAGAACTCTTCATGATGCTCTGGAACAGATTCGACGAATCAGAGGTAGGTCCCCGGCCGACCAATACCTTCTGTGTTCTCTCCCGCAACATGACCGATCTGACGCATCTGGTCGATCTGCTGTCGAGCTGCCATCTGCTGAGCGAACAACGTCGCTTGAATACCGTGGAACAAACCTTCGAGCCAGCCGACCAGCTGGGCCTGTGCCACTCGTAGCTCTGATTCACTCGGAACTTCTTCGGAGAAAGGAAGAGCCAGCATGCGCAGTTCTTGTTGCAGATCAGGCGACAGCGCATCTGCCAGTTCAACGATCGAACGCTCGTAAATCTCTGCGAGTCGCTCACGACTTCCGACATCGAGTTGCGAGCCACGAACCTCATCGAGAAGTTGTTTGACCATCGACCCGATACGCATGACTTTGCCAGGTTCGGTCACGGCTTCGACAAGGTTCTCCGATGCTCCCAGACCACCGGCAGAAGCTTGCGGCCGTTCGCCTTCGGACGGCCCAACAATCACTTGATCTGGCACTTGCACCTTCTCTTGGCTCATCATTCCTCACTTCGAACACGGCTCACACGACACGACTTGAGCACCACAGTCACAGACATTGCGCGGCGGTTGGACGGTCAATGTTCCCACAGATGACACCCGTCCGCCACGAATCACACAAGTCACGGAAGTGATGTCTCAAGATTTCGTCCTGATGCGGATCGAGGTGTCCAAATACGTCAAAGGACAGTGTGCGCCAAAAGGGGTACGAACATCTCCTCGGCAGTCAGCGAACCGTGACGGCATTCGAGAGTGAACGGTCCCGAATCGGCCGGATCGTCGAAGGAGACGTCCGCAAATGGGACGAGAGCCACATCTCCCATCCTTCGAATCGACTCATCGGATTGAGCCGAAGTGCCACGGTGGCCGAACCATTCCTCATCGAGAATCTGGTCCCGAGAGCGCACCCAGGCGATCTCAGCGAAAAGATCACTCGCTCGGCGGTACAGCTCGTCGGCCTTGTCGCGTCGGCAATGCAGCCATCGAAAGCGGCCCTCGCCGGACTGGTGGTCCACGAGACGAAGAATCTCCTCAGGCAGTCCCACGATGTTCGGACCGACGGCAACTTGACCGTGATCGGCAGTGATCGCGATCGTCGTCCCCGCAGGCAACGTTGCCAGCAGTTCGCCGACGAGCCAATCGACTGTTCTCAGCTCTGAGAGGTAGTACGGACCGAACCCTCTCTCATGGGCGATCTTGTCGAGGCCGTCGTAATAGGCGTAGACGAAAGGAGCACCGCTCTCGAGGAGAACCCGGGCCTGTTCCACGATCGAACTCATCGCCCTCCAGCCGAGAGGAACAGAGCCTCGAAGGTGAGCTTGGGAAAATGCAGACGACTCCAAGTCGCGCCGACTCAGTACCGGAACTGCCATTCCTGCAAAGGGTGGAACCGGCTGCACCTGATCCGGAGGATGGGCCTTGCGCAGATCGCTGCGGTCGGATCCCCATCTCAGCGTGTTCATCACAACGCCATCCATGGACATTCTGTAACCGATGATCCCGTGCTCGAGTGGTGTTGCACCAGTGGTCAACGAGGTCAGTGCAGTAGCTGTCGTCGATGGAGCCACAGTGGTGATCGAAAGCCCCTCGAACCTCGCAAGATTCGGCGCATGGTCGATGTACCGCCGCAATTGAGCATCTCCGAGACCATCCACGAGGAGCAGGAGAATTCTGTCGGCCTGTGCCAACGCCGTAGGAAACCAATCGGGACGGCGTCCTGGCGGCATCAATAGGCATCCAGGAATGACTCCGGAGAGATTCGCGCCGCGATACTGGGGAATGACGGGTTGTGGCGGGAGCGACGGCGAACCAGACAGTTCAAACGACTTCGCATCAGACCCCACCAGGGCATTATGCCCGCCTACGATGAAGACGTGCGCGTATCGACCCGAGGAGATTATGCCTGTAGGGCTCTGCTGTCCCTGACTCTCCACGGCGATGACCCGGGACCGACGTCTGTCAAAGACATCGCCGAGCGGACCGCACTACCTCAGCCCTACCTCGAACAGATTCTGCTCGCCCTCAAGGGAGCGGGACTCGTGCGATCCAAGCGTGGCGTTGGCGGTGGCTACACGCTGGCCCGACCTCCCGAAGAGATCCGCTTGAGCGAGATCATCTCAGCCGTGGATGGTCCCATCACTCTTGGTGACTTCGGAGAACCTCATCAAGACGGGGCCTGCAATCACGAAGGTCAATGTGTTCTGCTCGCCATCTGGAAACAGACAGGTGACCACATGCGCCAACATCTCGAAGGCTTCACACTTGCAAGTGTTGCCGATGCCGCACGCGGCGATGGGGCGTGGCCCGAATCTCCCCACAGTTGAGGGAATCTCGACATCGTGACGTCATCGGAGCGCCATCGTCGGGATTCATCTACGGGATTCATCTACGGGATTGGCTGTCAGGATCTGTGCCGACGTCCGACGGCGGACAGCACACCGTTGACGTAGCGACCGGAGTCGTCTGTACTGAACCGTTTGGCCAATTCCACTGCCTCGTCCAATACCACCGCCAAGGGAACATCAGGCCTGGCAAGAATTTCGAAGACTGCAATACGCAAGATGAGCACGTCGATCGTTGGCATGCGATCGATCGTCCAACCTTCGGCAAACGCAGAGATGATGCCATCGATTTCATCCTGTCGCTCTCCGACACCGAGCACGATCTCGCGGACCAATTCATCCACGGGCACGATCAGTCCGTCGAGGACCTCATGCCCAGGAATCGACTTCACGCCTGCCTCGTACAAAAGAGACAATGCGCGTTCACGCGACTGAGAACGGGAGTCGAAATGGGGTTCCGCCCCCCGTCGTTTGGACATCGATCGACTCGTCAGACGCGGGTGATGTAGTCGCCGGAGCGAGTGTCGACCTTGACCCGGTCGCCAATGTTGATGAACAGCGGAACCTGAATCGTCTTTCCTGTCTCCAGTTCAGCTGGTTTTCGGGCACCCGAGACCCTGTCACCCTGTACCCCGGGCTCAGTGTTCGCGACAGTGAGTTCGACCGATGCTGGAATCTCCACCGCGACGATCTCGCCGTTGTGCAGGGCGATGATCGCGACCATCGATTCCACGAGGTAGTCAGCAGCATCGCCAAGTGCAACAGGAGCAACGGTCATCTGGTCGTAGGACGCAGTGTCCATGAACACGTATTCGTCCCCGTCGCGATACAGGAACTGCATGTCCTTTTTCTCGAGAACTGCCTGCTCGACACGGATGCCCGCATTGAAGGTCTTTTCCAAAACACTTCCCGTTCGTACATTGCGCAACTTGGTTCGCACGAAGGCTCCGCCCTTGCCGGGCTTGACGTGCTGGAATTCGACGACCTGGAACAGGCCGTTGTCGAGTTCGAGGGTGATCCCGTTCTTCAGGTCGTTGGTGGAGATGGCAGGCATGGAGAGTCCTTGGGAAGTGTGGTCAAACAGCGATGTGCATCTTCGGTTACGACCAACAGGTCTTCGATTCGCACACCACCGAGACCCATACGATAGAGCCCAGGCTCGACTGTGACGACATCTCCGACCTCGAGAGGCCTCGTCACGTTCCGCCCAATGTAGGGCTCTTCGTGGATCGCCAAACCCACGCCGTGGCCCGTACCGTGAATGAACAGATCCTCGACGTCGAAATTGCGGAAAATGTCCCGGCACGCCTTGTCGACATCACACGACGACACCCCGGGTGCAACGGCTGCCACAGCCACTCGCTGCGCCTCCTGCACCACCTCATAGAGACGAAGTAGGTCCGGATCGACGTCCCCGACGAGGAATGTTCGCGTCATGTCCGAGTGATATCCGTCGAGGAGGGCTCCAACATCGATGACGACTGCGTGTCCCTCTTCGATCACCGTGTTGTCGGGTCGATGGTGGGGCTGAGCAGCATTCACCGGACCGGAGGCAACGATCGTGTCGTAGGAGGGCCCGTCAGCTCCGAGACGTCGCATCCGGTATTCGAGTTCGTCACGTACGTCCCTTTCCGTTGGACGGCTCGACAACAGTGGAACTGTCTCACGGAGCGCTCGGTCAGCGATCGCAGCAGCACGCACCATGATGTCGATCTCTCCTGCGTCCTTGTGACGGCGCAAACCTTGGAGATCGCTCGGGGCTGGATGGAGTTCGTGGGCACCCGAAACCGAACCCAACGCAACTTCGAGGGATCGTAAGTGGGCAACATTCAACGCATGTGGCTGGAAGTACACACAGCCCGGATTCGACATTCCCACTTTGGCAAGGACCTGCGCCACGAGTTCCCCGAGGCCTTGCCCATTGCCCAAGACTGCGATGTCGAGATCGAGATCCATCGACACCGCCTCGAGACGTGACTGATCCTCATAGCGAGTGTCGGTCAGAAGAATTGCTGAATCAGGGCCGACGAGAAGCCATCCGTTCGAGCCAGTGAAACCGCACAGCCACCGCACATCCTCCGGGGACGTGAAAAGGAGACGATCATGTGCGCCGATGTCACCGGCCAACTCGCACGCTCGAGCGATCCTCGTCGTACCCCGCGATACCGACACCGAGCTCCGCTGCCCTTGGTGCACCTCGTGTTCAGGAGATCCCGGGGTCACGATTCCCTACCGTTTGGCACCACTAGTCACGGCCGAGCAGAGCAACGACAGCCGCAACTGCCAATTCGTATCCGAGCAAGCCAAAACCCGCAATACTCCCCGACGCTGCAGGTGCAATCACGCTCGTGTGCCGCCAAGGTTCACGAGCGTTCGGCTGAGAAATGTGCACCTCGATGATGGGTCCGGCAAAAGTGGCAAGGGCGTCGTGGAGGCTCCAGGCGTAATGGGTCAGAGCTCCAGCATTGATGATGATGGCATCGTGTTCGGTCCGAGCACGGTGAATGGTGTCGACGAGGAC
>JAULYE010000178.1:0-8331 GCA_032118015.1 Ilumatobacteraceae bacterium
GTTCGACATCTCGCCTCCGCTCGGGCGTGAAGCTGCCGGCGATCATGTACGCCACATCGACCATCCCCAGACCTTCATTGGCGGTCTGCCAGTCGACGATGACCAACGCAGGCGCGTCAGGAGTTCGGGCGAACAAGAAGTTGTCGGGGCGAAAGTCGTAATGCGCAACGGTGAGCGGGGTTCCCGTTCCGTGGGCCCAGCGAGCGACAAGTGGGTTGAAGTCGTCGATCAGCGAACGAATCGGACCGTCCAGACGTGATCCAAGTCGATCCATGAATGCAGGAAGAAGCATCGAGTAGATCATCTGCAGACGTTGTGCTCGTTCCTCGACTGTTGTCACCTGTGCCGCCGATTCGGCAAGAGTTGAGTCCCCCCACCGCGGCGCATGCAAGAGCACGGCTTGATCGATGGCCAGTTCCGCTTCATCCAAAGTGAGACCGATGAACTGATCGCCTTGCTCCGAACCGGACAGGTCCTCCATGATCAGACAGAACGCCTCTGCTTCGAGGTCGAGTGCAGCGTGATAACACTTCGGCGCTCGAACCTGGACCGTTGGGGCGATCCGGCTATAGAAGTTCCACTCGGTGACGTATGCCCCGCCAGCAAATCCCGTGGCGCGGGCTGTCGAGTCTTGTGATGGGAACTTCCCCATGACCGTCGCCGGACGTCCAGTCCCATCGTCCCACGTGAGTGTGAACCGAGCGTTACATCCGGTCTGACCCGTGCCCACGAAGCCATCGAATCGACACCCAGTCACCGTCGAAGTACCCGCAATGCCGGCTTGTTTGAGAACTGCGTCCATCCATGCAGCGTCGATGGAGGTCGGATCGCTGCGGATGTCCGGTGCGGAAGAATGCGCATGGTCTGCCATGGGCTCCAACGTAGACCGAATGACCGAGTCGACAAGACTCGACGCAGGCTTCCTTCGCCGTCGAGCCGACCCCGCAGGCACCCATCTAATATGCCCTACCCATCGGCCCCTGGAGGATCCGTGAGTACGTCAGAGACAACCAAACTCGCCGTTGGCATTCAACTACCCGAGGTGGAGCGCGTCGTGCACTGGGACGAGTACGCGTCCATGGCGCACTGTGCCGATACATCACGGTTCGATTCGATTTGGGTCGGCGATCACCTGTTGTATCGCGGCGATGGAAGACCAGAGCGGGGTCCCCAAGAGGCGTGGACGTTGATGGCTGCCCTGGCCGCAATCACACAACGAGTGACCTTGGGTCCGCTCGTAGCTTGTGTGGCTTTCCATCCTCCGGCCGTCATCGCCAAAATGGCTGCAACGATCTCCGACATCAGTCATGGCAGATTCGTCCTGGGTCTCGGGGCTGGCTGGAACCGCCCTGAATTCGAGGCGTTCGACATCCCGTTCGATCGGCGGGCGAGTCGCTTCGAAGAGGCATTGCCGATCGTCACCGAACTCCTCGCTGGGCAGCGCTGCACTTTTTCCGGAGAATTCCACAACGTGCTCGATGCAGTCGTTCTCCCACCGCCACAGCACGACATTCCGATCATGATCGGCTCGAATGGCGACCGCGTCCTGCGAAGCGGGTTGAAGACAGTCGCCTCCTGGAACACATGGTTCGACTGGTTCGGCAATGATCCAGAAGGATTCTCTCGACTGAACGATCACGTCTCATCACTGATCGCAGACTCAGGTCGCAACCCTGCAGAGGTTCGTCGAAGTGCATGTTTGCTCGTTCGGGTCGACCCCTCGAGCAGCGAACGCCCGGACCCCGACGGGGGTCGTCCTGTCGCACTCGCAGACCTGCCAACTGTTCTCAGCGACATGCACTCAGCCGGAGCAGACGAAGTCATCATCGTCGCCGATCCGATCACCGAGACATCGATGCGCGCGATCGCAGATCTTCTCCCCGACTGAAGCCTCCACTGTCTGAATTTCGGTAAATTCCCGACTTGTTTTGTCGGGAATTGCTGATACCGTTCCCGGAGCAATCCTCGCTTCTCACTGCGAGCCGACTTTCCATCAGGAGTAGCCATGACCATTCGTCTCGGAGACACAGCACCGGACTTCACTGCCGAAACAACTCAAGGAACGATCCATTTTCACGAATGGCTCGGCGGCTCCTGGGGCGTTTTGTTCAGCCACCCCAAAGACTTCACTCCGGTGTGCACAACTGAACTGGGATACGTCGCCTCCATCAAACCCGAGTTCGACAGGCGAAACGTCAAGGTCATCGGATTGTCGGTCGATCCTGTCGAAAGCCATGAGCGCTGGGAGAGTGACATCGCCGAAACGCAGGGCACTCCCGTCAATTTCCCGATGATCGGAGATCCGGATCGCACAGTCAGCGATCTCTACGACATGATCCACCCCAATGCGAGCGACACCTTCACCGTGCGCAGTGTCTTCGTCATCGGACCCGACAAGAAAGTGAAGTTGACGATCACCTACCCCGCCTCGACGGGACGAAACTTTGATGAGATCTTGCGCGTGATCGATTCCCTTCAGTTGACCGCAGCCCACAAAGTCGCGACTCCGGCGAACTGGACCGAAGGTCGAGACGTCATCATCGGCGCTGCTGTGAGCGACGAAGAAGCCAAGACGTTGTTCCCTCAAGGATGGACGACCGTCAAGCCGTACTTGCGCATCGTGCCTCAGCCTCAGCGCTGATTCCCGACAGGCGATGGCTGCCGAATTCGGGCAGACTATTGCCATGTCGACCACCGAGACACAGCCCATGAACGCGCCCACGTCTGCTGCAGGAGCGTCAGACGTGTACAAGATCTACGGCAAAGACGACAGCGAAGTTCGAGCGCTCGATGGCGTGTCGGTGGACTTTCCTGTTGGAAAGTTCACCGCCATCATGGGTCCCTCGGGATCGGGCAAGAGCACTCTCATGCATTGCTTGGCAGGACTCGACGACCTGACCTCTGGAACCGTTTCCATCGGATCGACTGCCCTGGCTGGTCTCGACGACAAAGCTCTGACGACGTTGCGCCGGGAAAAGATCGGCTTCATCTTCCAGGCCTACAACCTCATCCCAACACTGACGGCCCTGGAGAACATCACATTGCCAATGGATCTCGGTGACATCACGTATGACCAGGAATGGCTCGACACAGTCATCGACGCAATGGGCCTGCGCAATCGCCTCGATCATCGTCCGAGCGAACTCTCCGGCGGACAGCAACAGCGCGTTGCAGTTGCCCGCGCGCTTGCAAGCAGACCCGAGATCATCTTCGCCGACGAGCCGACTGGCAATCTCGACAGTCGCACAGGAGCCGAGATCCTCACCTTCATGCGCAAAGCCGTGACGGACTTGGGGCAGACCATCGTGATGGTGACACACGATCCGGTGGCCGCTGCGTACGCGGATCGCGTCATCTTCCTTGCCGACGGAAAGGTCGTCGATCAGATGGACGGGCCCACTGCAGAACGCGTGCTCGATCGAATGAAGCGCCTCGGCAACTGACATGTCCTCCCCAGTCCCTCGTTTGACGATTCGCGGCGTTCTCGCCCGAAAGTTCCGCATTCTCCTCACCGTCCTCGCCGTCGTGAGCGGAGTCGCCTTCGTGTCCGGAGCATTCATCCTCACCGACGGCGTCAAATCTTCGATCAATGGTCTGTTCGAGGACCTGCGCGGTGAGATCGACCTCGAGGTGCGCTCCACCATTGCCTTCGGAGATGAAGCGACAGCGACGCGCGACCCTGTACCAACTGCTCTCATGGGCGACATCGCAGCACTCTCAGGAGTCGGCGTCGTCGAAGCGAACATTCTCCGCGAGGCCACGATCATCGATTCCGATGGTGAACCATTGCGGTCCTCCGGACCTTCTTTCGGTATTGCATGGACCGGTCCCGATGGCCTCGATGGACGCATCCTTCTTGACGGTGTGGCTGCCTCGGGACCCGATGAAGTCACGATCGACCAATCCTCTGCCAGACGCGCCGGGTACGAGATCGGCGATCGCGTCACCATCGTCGGACCCACTGGTAAAGACGAGTTCATCTTGGTCGGCCTCACAGGAACCAGAAGTTCCTCAGGAGGAGGAGGAGCGAGCATCTCCGCCTTCGACCCGAAGACAGCAGACGCATTTCTCGGTGCCAATGGCCTTGCCGACTCTTTGCTCATCGGTTTGAAAGAAGGCACTGATTCCGATTCGGTCCTCGCAGCCATTGCCCAGATTCTCCCTGCATCGTACGAAGTGATTCCTGGCGAACAATCGGCCGAAGAGACGGCTGGGGCGATCAATGGCATCATCGACATCTTCGGCAACGTTCTTCTCGGCTTTGCAGCCGTGTCGCTGTTCGTCAGCGCCTTCTTGATTTTCAACACATTCGCGATCATCGTGAGTCAACGCCTGCGAGAGCTCGCTCTGCTGCGTGCAGTTGGTGCGAGCACGCGTCAGATCCGCTCGATGATCATCGGTGAAGCATTGGTCATCGGTGTTCTCGCGACAGCACTGGGTCTCGTCGCTGGACTCGGCGTGGCGTCTGCAATCACGGCAATCTTCAATGCCTCCGGCGCTGCATTCCCTCCTGCCGACCTCTCCATTTCACCTCGGACGTTCCTCGTCTCGCTTGTGATCGGACTCGGCGTCACCATTGCTGCCGCAGCCGTCCCCGCAGTTCGTGCCGGTCGCATCCCTCCCGTTGCAGCGATGCGACCAGAGTTGGGATTCTCTGCACTACAGAGAAGCAAGAGGCTCGTCGTCGGCGGCACGACTCTCGTAGTCGGACTCGTACTCCTCGGGATCGGCCTGTTCGTGCAGCCTGGAGGTGCCGCCGGAACTCTGTCCAGTTCCGGACTCGGCGCAATCCTGCTGTTCCTGGGGATAGCAAGCCTGTCCACCACCGTGGCTGCTCCAGCGAGCAACGCAATCAGCAGGATCCTCCCTGTGCCCTTCCGACCGATGACCCGAACCGTGCCAGGTCGCCTGGCCAGCCGCAATGCCCAACGCACGCCTCGACGTACAGCTTCGACTGCATCAGCACTGATGGTCGGTCTTGCCTTGGTGAGCATGGTGTCCGTCGTTGCCGAGTCGGTCAAGAAGTCCTTCACGGACCAATTGAGTACGTCGGTGACCGCGGACTTCTTCGTCAGCAGCCGCGGATTCCAAGGACTGCCTCCTGCATTCGGTGACGCTCTCGCACAAGTACCCGAACTGTCAGCGGTCAGCCCATTTCGTGCCACCCGTGCCCAAGTTGCGGGTGAGACAAAGGAAATTGGAGCGGTCCGAGGTAGTGCCTTTGGTCAACTCGTGGACATCGATCTTCTGGAAGGTCGGATCGAAAGCATCGATGAAGGTGCGATCCTCCTGCACTCCGATCCGGCGCAGGATCTCCAAGTGGGAGTCGGAGATGGGATCGAGATCACCTGGCAGAACGGAACGACGACGACCCTCACCGTTGGGGGTATCTACGACGATTCGTCGATCGCCGGCAACTGGCTGATCAGTCTGGACACGTTGAGCACTGTCTCTAATGCCCCTCCTTCGGACTTCTTCATCGGTGCCAAGATCGCTGAAGGAGTCGATATCGACGATGCTCGTGCAGCTGTCGAAGATGTCGCCCTCGACTATCCCAGTGCCGAGATCCAAAATCAGGCCGAGTTCCAACAGGCTCAAGAGGACCAGATCAACCAGCTGTTGTCGATCGTGTACGGGCTGTTGATCTTCGCGATTTTCATTGCTGTTCTTGGTATCGCCAACACGATGGCTTTGTCGGTCTTCGAGCGAACACGGGAGTTCGGTCTGCTCCGCGCAGTCGGCATGAGCAAGAAGGCCCTGAAGCGTTCGATTCGCTGGGAAGCGATCATCGTGTCGGTGTTCGGAGCGACACTGGGCATCGTCGTCGGCGTACCGCTCGGAATCTCCGTTGCATGGGCTCTCCCCGATTCCTTCATCACGTCGATCCAGATTCCTGTCGGCACCATCATCACCATCTTGATCGCATCGATCATCGTCGGCGTTCTTGCTGCAGTGTTCCCTGCCCGCCGTGCAGCCAAACTCGATGTTCTCGATTCGATCGCAACGACATGAGTCTTGACCCACACAATCTTCCTCCTGAGGCAATCACATTCATGACGGATCGGCATCTGGCTTCGCTGACGACGATTCGGAGCGATGGTTCACCCCATGTCGTTCCCGTCGGCTTCTCCTACGATTCGAATGATGGGATCGCTCGAGTGATCACGTTCGAAGGATCGCAAAAGGTTGTGAATGCCCGGCGTGGAGGCCGCGCTGCGTTGTGTCAGATCGATGGCGCACATTGGATCACTCTCGAAGGAGAGATCACTGCGGTGACCGATGCAGAGCGAGTGGAACGTGCTGTCGATGGCTACTCCCAGCGATACCGCACCCCACAGGATCGACCGGACAGAGTCGCGCTTGAAATTCGCATCGATCGTGTCCTCGGTCGCCTGCCCTGATCCTGTGTGGTCTTTCGATGTGGTCTAGCGTGAGCGAATGGTGAATCCTCCTGATCGCGAACGACCAGGTGATCCAATGATGCCGGTCCAATCCTCCGATGCGGAATTCGTCCGTCGAGCTCGCAACAGATACGGCGCAATGGGCGCGATCGTTGCGAGCAGCATGCTCGGATTCGACAAACTGTTGGGTCGCAAACCCAAAGATGACGGCGCAGTGATCTGGGAGGCGTCCGGAGAACCGGAGGACATCGACAAGGATGGCATCTCCATTCGTGTCGACGAAACGACGACCATTCATGCCTCGTCGAGTTTGCGCTCAGGCGGACGCCATGTCCGCAAACGTCGCTACCGAGAGTGACGTCGGGTCAGGGCAATTCCCCGACGTGAGCAAGCGCCAGTCGCAGAAGTCGATCCTGACCACCGGTCATATCGGATGTGATCGACGGGCTTGCCGCTTCATCCGGCGAGAACCACGCCAAATCGAGTGCCTGTTGCGTCGGTGTGCACTCTCCATCCACGGGAACGACATACGCCAAACTCACGGCATGGTGCCGGGGGTCGAAGAAGCCGCTGACGTCAGGATCTGGGAAGTATTCGGCGATTGTGAACGGCGCCGGATTCGCCGGAATTCGAGGGAGGGCCATGGGACCGAGATCCTTCTCCAAATGACGGACAAGTGCATCTCGCACTCGCTCTCCGTAGAGAACCCTCCCGGACACCAGCATCCGACTGAGAGATCCATCTGCTGCAACTCGCAACAACAGACCCACTTGCGTGACCCGACCATATGGATCGACGCGTACCGGGACGGCATCGACATAGACGAGTGGCACATTGGATCGCACATCAGCAAGTTGATCCGGGCTCAGCCACGAAGTTCTCGTATCCGTCAGATCACTCACAATCCACCTCTCCAGAACTTTTCACCAACAACCGGGACTCAGTTTCTCAGATCACGTCTGCGCTTGTGTGTGATTCTTCCCTATTCGAAGAAATGCCTGGAGGGATCCACTCAGATCGTGCTCGGCCCACGATGGACCGTACCGAGCAATTCGTATCGTGATCATTGATCATCCCGATCGATTGCATCAACGCGTACATCGTCGTCGGACCGACGAATGACCATCCTCGACCTTTCAAGTCCCGGGCTAGAAGAGTTGACTCGTCCGATGTCGATGGCGGTCTCTTGCCGTGAGGATCGCGATCAACTTCGGGGGCGAAAGACCACAAATACCTGCCGAGTGAGCCAACTTCGTCCACCAACCTTTGGCACGCGCGGGCATTGGCGATGACTGCAGAGATCTTGCCCCGATGGCGGATCACGGTGGGATCCAAGACGATCCGATCCACATCAGCCTCGGTGAAATACACGAGCTCGGAAATGTCGAAGTGGGCAAAGACGTCACGCAGCCTGGCGCGCCGAGCCAGGATTGTGGACCACGAGAGTCCGCATTGGAACGCTTCGAGGCAGATCTTCTCGAACAGATGTCGATCATCACCAACAGGCACACCCCACTCCATGTCGTGATAGGTGCGCATCTCCAATGAGGAGTCTGCCCAAGAACACCAGCTCGGAGATTCCACTGTCACCTCACAACGAGGAGCGGCGACGGACCATCACTTCAAGAGCAACCGTCGGCTTCGAACAGTTCGTCACTGAAGACTGCCTTGCGAAACACGCCATGACCGAACCCTACATGGGTGAACTGGTGTCAGCGGAGTACATTCGAATGATGCCCGTGAAGCGACTGATTTTGACTCTCCAGTTCGCGACAGCCATTCTCGCGTCCAGCTATGGCGTGATGTTCACGATGCTCGACGACTATCGAAACGAATACGGCATTGCTGAATCCGGTTTGGGCTTCGTCGTCGCCGTAGGTTTCTTTGCTTCCTTCATCAGCCAAGTCATCATCGCCCCACTCGCAGATCG
>JAULYE010000179.1:0-2195 GCA_032118015.1 Ilumatobacteraceae bacterium
CAAGGCGCATCGGCGGTTCGACTCGAGAGCTTCTTGTTCACACGGGAAGCCGCAGAGAGCTACCGGGAACACCTCACCGATGACGGCGTGTTCTCGATGTACAACCTGTACCGAGAAAGTTGGCTCGTCGATCGCTACGCGGCAACTCTCGAGGACGCATTTGGCCATTCACCGTGTGTGACGCGCCTGACCGAGTCGACGACCGTTCTGACGATCGGCGTTCGACCCGAGTTGGTCGACTGTCCGCCAGAGGACCAATGGGTACGGCCGGCAGGAACACCCGATCCCGTCAGTGACGACCGACCATTTCCGTATCTGAAGACGGCGTCGATTCCGACGTTCTACATCGTCGCGCTCGCGCTGATCCTGATCGCCACGTTTGTCTCTGTACGTGTCATCGGCGGACCCATGCGCGGCATCACGCGTTTCGCGGATTTGTTCTTCATGGGCGTGGCATTTCTCCTGCTCGAGACGAAGAATGTCGTGCAATTCGCGTTGCTGTTCGGCACCACGTGGCTCGTGAACGCCATGGTCTTCGGAGGAGTGATGCTCGCGGTGCTCCTTGCGGTGATCGTGTCCAAACGCATTCGTATACGAAATTTGGCGCTTCTCTACGGTCTGCTCGCTGCGTCGATTCTCGTCAGCTGGCTGATCCCTCGAGCGTCGCTGCTGGGACTCCCGTTCATCCCTCGGCTCGTCATTGCGGTTGTGCTGGCGTTCTTGCCGATCTTCATCGCCAATCTCGTTTTCGCACAGCGTTTCCGAGACACCTCCGATGCATTGACGGCCTTCAGTGCGAACTTGCTGGGCGCCATGGTCGGCGGACTACTCGAGTACACCTCGATGGTGCTCGGCTACCGGAACCTGTTGCTGGTAGCACTCGTCGCGTACGGTCTGGCCTTCGTGTCAGGTCGGCGGTATCTCATGAGTCCCACTTCCACGTGATGGCGATCGGGAACCCTTCAGAAAACATTGTCAGTAAAGACCGTTCGAGACAAGGTCTTTGATCAGTTCGATCGACATGGTTCACGCATCGGGTTCAAGGAGGACGTTTCTCACGATCTTGCCAATGAGGTCCGACCAGCGTTCGTCATCCATGGGGTGAAGGTCGTTGTAATCATCCACTGCACGTCCCAACGTGTACGCCTGAATGAAGACGGCGATCGCTCGGGGGTCGTTGTCACGGCGAAAGATGCCGGCAATCATCGCGTCCTTGATGACATCTGCAAGCGCAGTCGTCAGCCGATCGGACTCCACTGCCAGGGCTGCCTCGAACCGTGGGTTGCCTTCTGCTGCCGCAAGAATTCGAGCTCGTTCGAGACGGAATTTGCTCCGGGCGCGCACCTGCATCTCACGCGTGAACGCATCGAGACGCTCGACGAAATCCGTCTTGGAAGTCTGTGCACTCCAGATCTGCTGAATCTGTTCGATCGTCGCATCCATGTAGCGCGCATATCGCACGACCTGGGCTGTCTCCATGAGGTGATCGAAATTGTCGAAGTGGTGATACAGCGAACCTTTGGAGATACCCGTCGACTCCAGGACGGCATCAGAGATGATGTCCCAGGGCTTTTGAGTATCCAGGCGCTTGACCACATCTCGGACCAGTCCGGCCTTGGTCGGATGCATTCGTTCGAGGTCGTAGTCCGTCACATCCCGCACTGATGAAGCGTAGTCCTGATGCTGGGAGGGGATCCGCCTGTAAGTGATCTTGTCACGCAACATCCTGCAAGTCGATCGTGAAGCGTTCACAGGAAGCGGCCGATGTTCAGAGGTCAGTGACGGTGATCCGGGCCGAAGATGATCTCGATGGCATCATCAGCAGCGTCATCGAATGGTTGGAGAACGACATCGATCGTGCCGTCGGAGACTCCGGATGCAAACTTCTCCAGATCCCACACCGACAATGCCGTGACGGCGATCTTCCCACTCACACCCCATCGCCTGAGCGACTGCGCAAGAACCATGCTGGTCTCTGCACGGGCAATGGTGGAGATGAACCAATTCACCTCGTTCAACGGCAACGTCCCAGGAAACTCCGGGTCGTCCGCATCCCCGTACCGCAATGTGACGCGATCCAACAACACCTGATCCTCGAGTTGCAAGCGTCCGAAAGGATCCCAATCAACAACAAGAACCTTGCATCCCAACATTGCTAAATGTCGAACCAGGTGGCGCCCGAACCGTCCATATCC
>JAULYE010000180.1:0-4009 GCA_032118015.1 Ilumatobacteraceae bacterium
GTGTCGAAGATCTGTTCGATCGACATCGCAGCGAGAAGACCGCGACCGCGCACAGGTCCAGATGGACCTTGCGGTGCACCATGTCGAAGCTCTTGCGCCCCGTTGAGATATGCATTGCGAAAAGTTGCTGATTGGGCCTGGTAGCCGAGTTGCTCGAAGGTATCGGCTTGGAGGGCACGGGCATCATCATTGGTCGGGTCGGCGAAGATGAGGTGGTTGAGGATCTCGACGGCCCACCGGTACTCACCGGAATTGAATGCGTGTTTGGCATGTCCGAGCAGCGCATCCGCACCTCCGGCAAGCTCGACGTACCGCTTTCCTGCTTCGACGGGCGCAAGTCGATGCAGGTTCGACGGGTTGCCGTCGTACCAGCTCAGATACCTCTGGTACACGGCCTTGGCGTTGTGTACCAGATCCCCGTAGTACCCGCGGGTGTGCTCCTGGGCGAGGAAGTCATCGGGTAGCTGCAGATGCTCCGCGATTTCGAGTGCGTTCATTCCCTGATTGGCAAAGCGCATGGTCTGATCGTGCATCCATCGGTACAGATCACGCTGCAGCTCGAGGAATCCTCGGATGTCGTCACGACCCCACCTCGGCCAGCTGTGCGATGTGAACAGCGTGTCCGTTCGATCGATGAACAGTTCGATGCTCTCGTCGATGTACTTGGACCATTGCAGTGCATTGCGAACGAGGGCACCGCGAATGGGTACGAGATTGTGCATGGTGTGCGAGCAATTCTCCGCCATGCACAGCCAGCCGTGGTCGGGGAAGAAGAAGTTCATCTCTGCTGGCGCCTCGGTCTCCGGCGTCAGCTGGAAGATGATGCGCACACCGTCGACGACGAGTTCCTCGCCCGTTCGGGTGATGTCATGAGACGGAGCGATCAGTCCGGGAGGGCCGAGTGGTACGCCGTTGCCGAGTCCGGAGTCGACGTGGCCAGTTGGCCCAGGCGGCAGGAGAGGACCGAACTGGTACACGGCGCGCCTGCTCATCGCGGGCCCGGCGATCACATTCTCACCGATCGTCTCATGTAGGAATCCGACGGGCGCAATCACCTGACATCGGCCGGCATCGACATCGTCTTGAGTGGTGACTCCGAGAACGCCGCCGAAGTGGTCGGCGTGTGAGTGCGTGTAGATCACTGCGGTGACAGGAAGGTCCTCGAGGTGTGTGCGTACCAGGTCGTAGCCGGCCCGGGCGGTGTGTTCGACGGTGAGTGGATCGATCACCACCCAACCCTTTGTGCCACGGATGAACGTGATGTTCGAGATGTCGTAGCCGCGTACTTGCCACACACCTGGGGAGACTTCGAACAATCCATGATGGGCGTTCAGTTGTGCATGACGCCACAAATGCGGGTTGACGGTGTCGGGGGCATCGCCTGCGAGAAAGGCATAACGCGAGATGTCCCAGACACGACGGCCTTGGAGGTCGACGACGCGTCCATCAGGGATCGAAGCAATGAAGCCGCGGCGTGCTCGGTCGAAGTCAGCAGGATCCAGGTCGACTGAAATGTCGTTCCGATTGCGCGTGTGGACGGTTGCTGCTTTGTGCGCCTTCCAGTCGTTTACAGGTTGGTCATGCGTCGAGGGATCCATTCCTCGAATGTAGTCCCGGTCACCACCGGGGCATCCGGTGAGAGTCTCGGCGGCTGATTCAGGCGTTGAGATCGGCGAGGAATGCCTTGATTGCTGTATTCACCGGCGCGGGATGGGTGAGGTTTGCTGCGTGGGGAGCACCTTCGACGGTGACGAGTGTGCTCGGTCCACCGAGACGGTCTCTCAGAATCTCGGCTTTGGAGACCGGAATGGCCACGTCGTCGGTTCCGTGCACAATGAGCGCAGGGCATGTGATCTCGCTGAGTCGATCGGTGACGTCATCACGGTGCATCAGGCAACCGAAGGCCCATGAGAACTGCTGCGTATCGAGTGCCGCCCACTTCCCGAACCACTGCGGCCACTCGCCTGGTCCGAGGATCATTCCAGCGATCACTTCTTGGACTGGTGTCGGACCATGTGCCAACCAGACGTCGTGCATCTGGCCGTACCCCTCGACCTTGTCGGCGTCTTCGGTTCCCGCCTGCGTATCGATCAGAATCAGACCACGCACACGTTCTGGAGAAGTGAGAGCGACTCGAAGTGAGATGAATCCACCTTGCGACATGCCGCCGATGAATGCGGTTTCGATATCGAGGTGGTCCATCAATGCCAGGACGTCACGTGCGGAATCCCAATAGGTGAATTCACCCGTGGCTTGGGTTCCGCCAAAGCCACGTTCATCCCACGTCACAACGCGGTGGTACTTGCGCAGAGCTTCGACCTGGGGATCGAACATGGAGTGATCCATGAGAAAGCCATGGCTGAGAATGACTGCTGGACCGTCTCCACCGGAATCCTCAAAAAAGATGTTCGTGCCGTTGATATTCGCTGTCGCCATGGCGACACGCTAGTTCAGATCCTCCGGGTCGAATTCCGACCGGTGGCAGATCTTGGTCAGGAGATGACGGCGATACCCAATGAGTCCGAGGCTTCTGCAACGCTTCCGTGATCGGTGACGTTGGTGAAGCCCAGCGTCCGCATCGCTGCAACGGCCTCAGCCGAGCGATTGCCACTACGGCAGTAGACCGCGTAGGCACCATTGCGATCGAGTTGGCTGATCTGATCGACAAAATCCGATGACTGCACGTTGATGTTCAGAGCACCATCGAGACGCTGTTCGGAGAACTCTGCCGGCGTGCGGACATCGATGATCACGAGTCCGTCTGTGGACACGACTGCGGGCTGGTCACCAGACGCTCCCATTTCGGACTGGTTGCCACTGGACGAGGACGAACCACAACTGGCCAACAGGGCAAGTGAGAGAGAGGCAAACCCGAGGGCTGTCACACGCACGGAGCGAGGGAGACGAGAAGCAGAAAGAAAAGTCATACGCCGATTGTACACATACCCCCTGAGGTATCTGCACAATCGGCGCATGTCACTTTTGACACGGCCGCCGGTCAGTCGACCGGCAGCCGTGAGACGTCAACTGTTGTTTGCGATGTAGTCCGCAAGAAGGGCGTTTGCCTGAGCAGCGGCCTGCTGAAGGGACTCGAGGACATCTCCACCCTGAAGGACTGTCGCGATCGCTCGGGCCGTCAGGGTGCGAATTTCGCGCTGGGGTCCAAGGATGGCGCCCAGCGTCGAGGGATCGTCGGAAGCCTGCAGCAACTGGTCGTAGGCAACCTTGAAACGCGGATCCTCGACGTACTTGGCTGCGATCGGATCCAGTTCGAGGGCCGATGTCCGCAATGGGATGTAGCCCGTGATGGACGCCCACGTCGACTGGCTCTGTGCACCGACCAGGAAAGCGATGAAATCCCATGCGGCTGCGGTGCGCAGTGGATCGTCCTGATTCACGATCCATAGCGAAGCTCCGCCAACGATCGCTCCGGGGGCATCGGCATCTCCAGGAGATGGCATCGGACCGACTCCGATGTCGTCGACCGTGATGCCCGGAATGAGTCCACCCTGCACCGTGGTCAACACTGTGCCGAGCGCAGCTGACGTCGCAAGCGACATCGCAGCTGGCTTTTCCGGGTCAGCAAGCTTGAGAAGAGCGTCCTGGCCACTCGCGTTGTCACCGACGTTGTAGGCAAGGCCGTCATTGACGAGTGTCTGCAGGTCGGTGAGCAGATCGACGCCAGTCTGGCCGTCGAAGAACACCTTGGTGGACGGTGCCGAGCGACCGTTGTCGTTGTCGGAGAAGTACTCGCCCAGCTTGGCGAACCACTGCTCGAGGAACCAGCCGCCACCGCTGTCAGCACCGGTATCGATGGACAGACCGAACGATGCAACTCCGCTGTCGACGATCTTCTGTGAGAATTCGCGGACCTGAGCCATATTCGTCGGCGGGGTATTCGGATCGAGGCCCGCATCGGCGAACATCTTCTTGTTGTAGTAGAGCACCGGGTTACTGACGTTGAATGGCATCGACCACTGGACACCCTCGGTTACGTACTGGTCGATGG
>JAULYE010000181.1:0-21401 GCA_032118015.1 Ilumatobacteraceae bacterium
CGGATCGCCTTCGGGTCGGGGAAGACCCGCGGACTGGACGAGGTCGTCATCGAGGTCCAGCAGGGTTGCTGAGTGCAGGGACCATGGCTCATGGTCGACGGCGCCGAACCAGGTTGGGGGTTTCTTTACAGGAGATGTGGTCCGACCTGAGTCCGCCGTCGAACGCGCTCGAGACGGCAGGAACGTCGAATTGCGGGAGCTGTTCGAGGTCGTGACCAGCCCCCATCGTGCGGTCAAGAACGATGCCAGGGGCGACGTCTCGATCGGTGGACCGATCCGTGCCGCAAGGCTGGACGAGCTGCGATTCGGCCACTTCCGTTCGACGCGACTCGCGTAAATGGCCCCCTCGCCGTGGCCTGTGACCGTGACCGACGCAGATCCATAGCAATAGGGGAGGTTGAAAGCGAGACGCGCCACGATGGTGGGGAGGAGGTGGGCAGTATCGAGGGAGAAGAACCAGACGGCGGGCTTGCCCTGGTAGGAGACGTAGGTGCGCACGTTGATCTCGGCGAAATTCGTCGTCGAGGGAATGGGCGGCAAACCCCGGATGCGCAGGTTCTGCATCTGGAACGGTATGAGCCCCACGTATGCCTGGTTGTCGAAGAGGTCGAGCTCAACTCCGAGATCCCAGAGATGTTGGGGCAGGAGCCCTCGTACAACGTCGGGGTCGAAGGCCCAGTGGGCGAACAGAAGATCTCGCCATTGTTGTGTCATGACGCGCATCGCTCCCATCGTGACCGGTGCATCACTCGAGTCACGTGTCGGAGAGCGTGACGAGCGACTCGCCTGCAATCTCTCGTTACCCTGTCGCCATGGTCGACAGCATGCCCACCCAGGACCGACAGCCCCCTCAGGAGCCAACTCTGATCGATGCCGCCTTGACTCATGTCGATGCCCACGGTCGGGCTCGAATGGTCGATGTCGGAACCAAAGATGTGACACATCGGCGAGCGGTGGCCCGCTGCCGCGTCTTGATGGCACCAGAGACGATTCGAGCCATTCGCGACAATGCCATCGCCAAAGGTGACGTGCTGGCGGTAGCCCGCATTGCCGGAATTCAGGCGGCCAAGAAGACCTCCGACATCATCCCGCTGTGTCACCCGCTGATGTTGACGTCGGTGGAAGTGGATTTTCGGATCGAGGACACATCGGTTCTGATCGAGTCCCGTGTCGAAGTGCGTGAGCGCACCGGGGTCGAAATGGAGGCGTTGCACGCCTGTGCAAGTGCGGCGTTGACGATCTACGACATGTGCAAGGCGATCGATCGGGAGATGGTGATCGGCGAGCTCGCTCTGTGGGAGAAGTCGGGGGGTCGCTCAGGTGACTTTGCTCGACGAGCTGAGGCTTGAAATTGGCTGTGACCTACGTCACTAAACTCTGGGGAACTGGCAGTTGAGGTGTCCCTTCCCTAGAAATGTTGCGGTAGTGTGACATATCGCCGGTCCGAAGGTCGCGGAAATCTCGCGTGAAGCGAGATCACCGTGACTGGGTTGGTTAGCGTGAAGGTAATTGGATGACGAAATGATGACGGTCGACCCCGAGTGGGTTGGCAGTCGGAGTTCGTTCTCCTGACAAGTAGTGACATCGAGTCGTTGAATACCGAGAGCGGATAGGGAGGAGGACGAGGCAGATGGGATCGATCGTTCTGATTGTGGTAGCTGCAGCCTGGGTGGCAGTTCTCGCACCACCCCTGTTGCGTGGCCGGCAGGACAACCGAGCTTCCTCGTCCGTCGTGGACTTCCGTCGGCAGTTGTCGACTCTTCAGCGGTCAGCTCCCATGCGGGGCTCAGCTCCGATGCGGTCCATGGCTCGCCCGTTGGCCCCGTCTCGTGGCTATGACCAGCGGCATCCGGGTATGGAGCCCACCGGTTCGGTTCGCCGTGCGCCGGATCGGCGTGGTCACCAGCGCCAGGATGCGACCCGTGGAGGGCGTCGACCGCTAGGCATTCGCCAGCGTCGCCAGAACATGGTGATGGGTCTAGCGATGTCAACCGTCGGGTCCGCGTTCATCGCCTTCACCACAAAGAGTGATTTCTTCGTGTACCTCTTCGTCATCTCGGCGATGGGTCTTGCCGGATACTGCTACAAGTTGTCTCAGATGCGCCGATACCAGTCGGGGTCATCGACTCAAGGTGTGCGCCGCGACTGGATTCGGGCTTCCTGAGCGAAAGCCGGGATCCCCGCTAGAGTCCTTTCGCCCTTGGGGGTGTAGCTCAGTTGGCAGAGCGCTACGTTCGCAATGTAGAGGCCAGGGGTTCAATTCCCCTCACCTCCACCAAGGTTGTGTGTCTCAAAAGCCGGACTGCATCGTCACGGATTTCGGTGATGTGGGTTGCCAGGAGTCCAGGAGGTCGCGGTCACTAGCCTCGCTCACATGTCTGGACCGCTCTCGGGAACAACCGTCGTCGAACTCGGAGTGTGGGTAGCAGGTCCGGCCGCTGCAGGAGTCCTTGGTGACTGGGGTGCCGACGTCATCAAGATCGAGCCGATCACGGGCGACCCGGCCCGCAGTTTCCAGCGAGTCTTCGGTCGCATGATGCCGGACAATCCAGTCTTCGAATTGGACAACCGCAACAAGCGCAGCATCGCTGTGGACATCACCACGAGTCAAGGTCGAGAGATCGCTCTCGACCTCATCGGCCGAGCCGATGTCTTCGTGACGAATGTACGAGCTGATGGACTCAAGCGTGCCGGTCTCGATCATGAGACGTTGCGGGAGCTCTGGCCGGAACTGGTCTACGGGCTGATCACCGGATACGGCCTCGAAGGGCCGGACGCCAACCGGCCGGGATTCGACATTGCTGCGTTCTGGGCCAGATCGGGATTGGCTCACCTCTTGACTCCGGAGGGCGGGGATCTCCCCTTCTTGCGCGGGGGAGTGGGAGATCACTCGACTGGTGTGGCATTCGCAGGGGCGCTGTGCGCTGCACTACTTCACAAAGAGCGCACCGGACAGGGGCAACTCGTGTCGACGTCGTTGCTGCGACAGGGTGTGTACACGATCGGATTCGACTTGAACATGATTCTGTCGTGGGGTCGGCATCAGCCCGTTGCGCGTCGAGAGACGGTTTTGAACCCAACCGTCAACAACTATCGGACTGGCGACAACAAGTGGTTCTGGGTCGTGGGCATCGAAGGCGACCGCCATTGGCCACCCCTCGCGCGCGTGGCAGGGCATCCGGAGTGGATCGATGATCCCCGGTTTGTCACTGCGGTGGATCGAGCTCGAAATCACGAGGTACTCACCGCTCTCCTGGATGAGGTGTTCGCAACACAAACACTGTCCCAATGGATGGAGGTCTTTGCCTCTGAGCCGGACATGTTCTGGTCACCGGTGAATTCGCCGGAGGAAATCCTGAATGATCCACAATTGGCGCACGCGGGAGGGCTCATCGAGGTTCCCAACGGTGACGGAACGACGACGATGATCAATTCGCCTGCCGACTTCCACGGCACCCCCGGCCAGCCAAGATCGACCGCTCCGGATCTGGGGGAGCACACACGCGATATCTTGCGCGACATCGGGCGATCCGACTCCGAGATCGAGATCCTTACCTCGACGGGGATCGTGGCATCTCCCACCTGACACATCTTCCGCTCGACTCTTCCGTCGTGTGACGGCGTGGCGTCATCGCGCCAAGGATGTCGATCGACGCGGACTCAGAGAACCGGGTCGAGACGATCCACGAGGCGTCCGAGAACGTCGACGACTTCGAGGGCACAGGAGATGAAGTCCTCGACTTCGCCGCCACCAGGATCGACGACTTCTTCCCAAGGCTCGAGTGTCACCGACTCGAGTGTGAGTCGGCGGAGACGATCGACCATCGACCCATGTGCATCGAGGTCACGTTCGAGGCGTTTGAGAGTTGCCGTTCGCCACGCAGCATCGGGGTGTTCGCGCCGGATCCATTCGACGTGCTCGGGTGCCAGCGCAATGACGAGTCCGGCGGACTCGATGTGGTGTTGCTGGATCTGTTGGCTCCGATGCGCAGGCGCGGCAAGGCCGACGCGCGTCAGAGCCTCGCGTGTCCTCCAGCTGATGGGCTGACCATCCACGGTCAAGGTTCCGGCGGTCACCACGTCCAGATCCGGCCGCCGAGAACGGAGAAAAGCGCCTGCCATGACGGACCGAGCAGCGTTTCCCGTGCAGATCACGAGACATGACGAACTCATCGGGTCAGGGGACTCCGAGAGTAGAGCGGTGCAACTGTACGAATCATGTCGGCACACCCCCGTCGACGGGAAAAACCGCACCGGTGGTGTACGAACTCGCATCACTGGCGAGAAAAAGTGCAGCCCCCACGATCTCATGGGGTTCACCAACGCGTTCGAGGGCGATTCGCTTCATCGCCTGATCGACCATCGACCAGTTCCACGCCTTGCTGATATCTGTTCTGAAGGAGCCAGGCATGATGCAGTTGACGCGAACGCGCGGACCGAATGTCTGAGCGAATCCGATCGTCATCGCATTGAGACCCGCCTTTGCGGCCGTGTACGGAATGACATCAGGAGTCGGATGGATGGCAGCGATGCTCGAAATATTGATGATCGAAGCCGTGCGGTCGAACTGCACGCATCGGCCGACCATCATCGAACCGACGAGAGCTGTCAGGCGGAACGGTCCCTTGAGATTGAGGCCGAGGACGGAATCCCACAACTTCTCATCGATGTCGACGACAGATTCGTACAGCGGTGACTTCCCAGCGTTGTTGACGAGGATGTCGATGCCCCCGAGCTGATCCCATGCCAGGCGCGCCAAATTGTCGACTTCGTCCCATCTTCCGACATGGCAGGACACGGCGTGACATCTTTGGCCTGTGGCTGCTTCGATCTCACGGGCCGTCTGTGTGCACGACTCCAGCGATCGACTCGCGATCATGACTTCGGCACCGGCACGGGCGAATGCAAAGGCCATCTCGCGACCGAGACCGCGACTGCCTCCAGTGATCAGGGCCGTGCGGCCGGAAAGGTCGAACAGTGACGTGGGAGAGCCGCCAGGAGGCGGTGGTATGGCGTTCACGACTCAGACCTTATGCCCGAAGAGAGCTCGCAACCTCTCGAAAGAGCAGCCGTGCGAGTCAGTCGCCTGCAGGTCCTTGGAAGTCGGGTCGACGCTTCTCGCGATGTGAGGCGACACCTTCGGCAGCGTCGGGTCCTCCGAAACCGTAGAACTCGTACGCCAGAGACGCATCGAAAGCCGGCAACATCGAGCGATACCAGTGGTTGAGAGTATGTTTCGTGAAGCGAATGGCTGCCTGGGCGCCGACGGCCAATTCCTGGGCGATCTCCATGGCAGTTGGCAGCAGTGCGTCGTCTTCGACGCACAGTGAGACCAAGCCGATGCGCTCAGCTTCTTCGCCCGAAAGGGAGCGACATGTCAAGAGGTAGTACTTGGACTTGGCCATCCCTGCGAGGAGAGGCCAGCACACCGCCGCGTGGTCGCCGGCAGCAACTCCAAGTCGTGTGTGCCCATCAATGATTCGAGCAGTTCGTGTCACGACCGAGACATCAGCGAGGATGCCGGCCACGAGTCCAGCGCCGACGGCTGGGCCGTGTATCGCCGAGACGATGGGCTTGGAGCATTCGATGATGTTCCTCACGAGATCGCGTGCCTCGCGCATGACTCGAGTACGAAAGGCGTAGTCGCTGACGATCCCTTCGATGAGATCGAAGCTCCCACCAGCAGAAAAGGCAGTGCCAGCGCCTGAGAGCACGACGACGCGAATACTTGGATCCTTGTCGACAGCGACCCAGACATCAGCCAACTCTCGGTGTGCTTCTGGCCCGACTGCATTCAGATTCGGGCCGTCGAGCACTAGGTGTAGGACGCCGGAGCCGGCATCAGCGAAGGTGAGATGCGGGAATTGTCGGTCCAACGATTCGATGTCGATTGAAGAAGTCACTGAGGTCATGGTTTCGAGTGCCTCCGTGTCAACCCTTACCTGGCAACAGCCGGCGCAGGCGAGATGGTGTGGTGATTCCAGTGCGATCGGATCGTGACGCGATGAGGAAAGCGCTGAGACGTGATTCCTCGCGCGAGCGCAGACGTGCGTTCACTTCATGGCGCTCGAGGATTTGCTGGAGGGTTTTTGCAGCCTGTGGAACCGGATGAGCCACAAAGAAGTCCTGTGCATCTTTCACCAGCTCGGGCGTGTTCAGATACTTCACCGGATCAGCCATACGGATGATCGAGTTCGAGGGAAAGGATGTCAGGGCGCGGTCCCAGTTGGCTTTGACGAAATCCCAAGCGACATGACCGTTGCGGCGTGCAGCGATACATCGCGCCAGAACGAAGGGGGCGTTCTGGCTCTTGACTGCCGGCGACATGGCGAATTCGCACGTGTCGCCGATCGAGATGGGATCGTCGAATTCGCACAGCGCGTAAAGAAAACGAAGCTGCTCTTGAGGGTTGTCGCTCGTCAGATAGCGCTCCTGCATGAACGCATAGTCCGATCGGTCACCAGTTGCGGCGACAACTGTGGTCGCTGACGCAATCAATTCAGGATGCACCGACGGCGCAGACGGGTTGGATCCCGAACGTGCATAGTCGGAGAAAAGGCTTCGACAACGCTCCTTGGCTTGATCATCGTCACCATTTACGGCCAAGACGGTGATGAGCAAACCGCGCAATTTGGAGCGAAGATCCCCCTCATCTGGATGTGGTTCCCAGCCGATCTCGGCCAGTGCCGGCTCGACGAGACCGCGAATGCGCGAGCGCAACGACACATGGGCTTCGCCATCGACGAGGCGACCGATGGATCGCAGGCTCTGGGCGATGCATTGCCAGACTGCGTACTCGCGCTCGCCAGTGAATGCGTGGAGGAATTCGAGAAAATCGGCGGCTGACAGGCGCCCGGCAACGACAGCATTCCAGCCATCATCGACCAGCGTGTAGCGCTCGATGGTCGCCATGGACTTGAGTGTCGTACCGGTGATCCGGGACAACATGTCCGTCGAATAGGAAACTCGATAGAACCCGAATCCACCTGCATTGACCACGATGGGTTGATCTGCGTTGCCATCGAGTGAGATTCGGACACCTTGGCTGTCGAGGAGGACCTTCGACTCCTGATCCCCGATACGCACGTGCACCGGAACCAACCAGATCGGTCGTGACGATTCATCATCTGACGATGCAGGCGTGGAGGCGTACGCGAAACGGCTTTGCTCCAACACCAAACTTGGCGGGCTGGCCGACTTGTCGACAGCGGCGCTGATCAGCGGATAGCCGGGCTGCCAGATCCAGGAATCCATCAGCGAACGCACGGGCTCTCCGCCGCTGTCGGCGACTGCCTCCTCGATCGCATCCCACAGATCCGACGTCTCGGTGTTCCCATAGGAATGAGTGTGGAGATATCTCCTGATACCCGCGCGGAAACGCTCGGTTCCGAGATACTGCTCGAGCATGCGAAGAAGGGCTCCGCCTTTTTGATACGTCAGGACATCGAACATGCCCTCGCAATCTTGGGGAGAGCGCACTTCGAACTCCACGGGACGGGTGCTCGTGAGCGAGTCCGTCTCGAATGCAACCGAGCGCTCGAGTGAGAAATTGGTCCATCGAGTCCACTCCGGTCGATAGTCATCGACTGCGGCGACCTCCATGAACGTGGCGAAAGCTTCGTTCAACCAGATGCCGTTCCACCAGCGCATCGTGACGAGGTCACCGAACCACATGTGGGCAAGTTCGTGGCTGACGACATCAGCAACGTTCTGCTGCTCCATCTGGGTGCTGGTTGCCGGATCGACGAGCAAAAGACTTTCCCGAAACGTGATGCAGCCGACGTTCTCCATCGCACCTGCAGCAAAATCCGGCAACGCGATCAAATCGATCTTGGCGTCAGGATAAGGAATGCCGTAGTAGTCGACGAACCACCTGAGACTGAACGCAGCTACGTCGAGTCCGAAGTCCGTGAGATGTCCCTTGCCGGGCGTGTGCACGATGCGTAGGGGCACGCCATCGACATCGATGCTTGGCGTCACCTCGAGTGGGCCGACGACGAAAGCCACGAGGTACGAACTCATGGGCATCGTGTCGGCAAAAGAAACCGCCACCTTGTGTCTTGCCTTGCGCGCAATCCACGCTCGATCGATTTCGGGCCCATTGCTCACGGCCAGGTCTCCCTGCTCGACGATCAGGGTGATGGCGAACACTGCTTTGAAGTCAGGCTCATCGAAGCAGGGAAAGGCGCGACGACAGTCGGTGGACTGCATCTGTGTGGTCGCGACGACTCGAGTGCTTCCTGATGCATCGACATACGTGCTGCGATAGAAGCCGCGCAATTTGTCGTTGAGCACACCGCTGAAGGTGATGTCGATCGATACCGGGCCTGGGTCCAGGCGTCGGGGGAGATGGATGACCAGTCGCTCGGAGCTGGAGTCAAGGCTGTGCCGCACAAGAGTTCCGTCGATGCGGACGGTCTCGATGGCGAGATCGGCCGAATTCATCACGATGAATCGTGTTGCTCTGGTGACATCGGCGTCGATCTCGACACGACCGTCGAATGTCGCGGTCAACAGGTCAGGCTCGAGAACCAGTCGATATCGATTTGGCTCGATATGACGGGGAAGTCGATGTGGGTCGAGTCGTCCGACATCATCGAGGGTCATGAGCATGTCGTTCGTCGGTATCGCACTCACATTCCGAGCGTAGTCGCAGTGGTTTTGCCGGACCCCTTCGACTATCCGTTTGAATGCTTGTCTGAGAGCGAACGCCAGGAGTCCGGATACTGGAATCACATCGATGACGAAGTTCCGTCGATGCCCGAAACCGAGTAGTACTGATTTCTCCGGATGGCTATCTCCCCTGGTGGCGGACTCATGGACTACGTTGGTCCCTCGTGCGCAAAGAGTCGACGGTCGAGGCTGTCTACGACGTTGTCGGTATCGGCAATGCTCTCGTCGATGTGATCGCCCATGCCGATGATGGATTCATCCACGATCAAGAATTGGTCAAAGGATCGATGACCCTCGTCGACACCGACAGAGCACTGCAGCTGTATACGGCACTCGGCAGTGCGATCGAAATGAGCGGTGGATCCGCCGCAAATACGGTGTGTGGTGTCTCGAGTTTCGGCGGTCGGGCGGCATACATCGGCAAGGTCGGGCATGACGACCTGGGTGCTGTGTTCGGACACGACATGTTGGCAGTCGGGGTGCACTTCAGTCCCGGGAAGAAGTTGGACGGTGTTCCGACTGGACGCTGCATCATCGTCGTCACGCCCGATGCGCAACGCACCATGAACACCTATCTGGGAGTGTCGTCGTTCATGGAACCCCATGACATCGATGTCGAAATGGTGGCAGCAGGCAAAGTTCTGTACATGGAGGGGTATCTCTTCGATCGTGACGATGCCAAGCAAGCTTTCCGGCACGCGGCGCGGGTTGCCCATGATGCTGGTCGTGAGGTGTCGTTGAGTCTTTCGGACAGTTTCTGCGTGGATCGCCATCGAGAGGATTTTCGGGCATTGGTCGAAGACGAAGTCGACATTCTCTTCGGCAATGAGCACGAACTCCTGTCGCTCTATGAACTGGACAATTTCGAAGCGGCCATTGCCTCTGTGCGCCGCGACAGTTCTCTTGCCGTGGTCACCCGCGGTCCGCTCGGGGCCACGATCATCACCCGTAACGACATTGTCGACGTGGCTGCAGAACACGTACCCCATGTGATCGACACGACGGGGGCTGGGGATCTGTTTGCCTCCGGATTCCTGTTCGGATACACCCACGGTCATTCCTTGAAAGAGTGTGGACGTCTTGGGTCGTTGGCTGCGGGGGAAGTGATTTCGCATGTCGGACCGCGGCCTCTGGTCGAATTGCACACGCTGCTCGACGCGCTGTCAGACTGAACTCATGGCGGAATCGAATGGGGCGCACGTGCGTGCACTCGCCCAGGCGTGGATGCGAGCGGAGCCCGATGAAGACAATCGCCGTGAGTTGGAGCAACTACTTGCCGGAAGTCCAGACGACCTCGAACAGGCGTTTGCCGGTGCGCTGACGTTCGGCACTGCGGGTCTGCGTGCTCGAATCGGTGCTGGACCGCTGAAGATGAATCGGCTCGTCGTTCGTCAAGCGGCAGCAGGTTTCATCGACCATTTGTGTGACAGTGAATCGTCGGCTCCCGAACGAGGCATTCTCATCGGCTTCGATGCGCGACATAAAAGCAAGCTGTTCGCCCTCGATACGGCCCGAGTTGCTGCAGCCCGCGGAGTCCGGGCTCATCTCTTCGACTCCGTCGTGCCGACCCCGGTTCTTGCATGGAGTGTTGCGCGCCGCGGGGTGGCTGGTGCTGTGATGGTCACTGCGAGTCACAACCCTCCTGGCGACAACGGGTACAAGGTGTACAGATCCAATGGCTCCCAGATCGTGTCTCCCATCGATGCACAGATCGCCGAAAAGATTCGAGCCGTCGATCCACTCTCCGTTGACATGGGCGATGAACATTCGCCACTCATCGAATACCTCGACGTCGGGGCAGTGGACGAGTATCTGGCATGGGTTCCTACGGTGCGCCTGTGTCCGGCGTTGTTTCCCCCTAGTGTCCCTTTGCCCATCGCGTACACGGCGATGCATGGCGTTGGGGGAGACCTTGCTGTGCGCGCTCTCGAACGATCGGGATTTGGGCGACCCTTCATCGTCTCTGAACAGCAGGACCCGGATCCAGATTTTCCAACAGTTGCCTTTCCGAATCCGGAGGAACCTGGTGCGATGGATCGAGTCATCGATCTCGCCCAACGCTCGAACTGCATCCTTGCTCTGGCGAACGATCCAGATGCCGACAGACTGGGTGTGGCGATACCGACCCCCGACGGCACTTGGCGTCGATTGAGCGGCGACGAAATCGGCTGGTTGATGGCCGAACACATCTTGAACCACACCAGTGGAGCGGACCGGCTCGTCGTGACGACACTGGTGTCCTCATCACTCCTCGCAAAGATGGCTCGCGCTCATGGAGTCGAGTTCGAAGAGACGTTCACCGGCTTCAAATGGATTGCCTCAGCTGTAGTGAGCAGACCTGAATGTCGCTTGGTCTTCGCCTATGAACAGGCGCTCGGGTATCTCGTTGCCGCTGAGCCGCTGGACAAAGATGGAATCACTGCTGCGGTGATCATGGCCGAGATCGCAGCACTTGCAGCCGAAAATGGCAAGACTCTCGAGGACAGACTCGACGAGATCGCTGAGATCTATGGCCGACACATCACGGCTGAAGTGAGTGTCAAAGCCACGCCACAGCAGGGCACGGCAATGGTGGAAGCATTGCTTCAATCTCCGCCGTTGACGATCCTGGGACGACGAGTTCTCGACGTCGTCTCGTTTGCGCAGGCATCACTCGTTCGACTTGTGATCGAGGGGAGTGGGCCAGATCCCGTGCGCATCCAAGTTCGACCGAGTGGAACTGAGCCCAAAGTCAAGGTGTACGCCGAGGCTGTGGGCGAAGATCCTCGCCCGCTGTTGAACAGAGTGGCCGAGACACTGTCCTGAACTGCTCTGTTGAGTCGGAATCCCTCATTGAAAGAGTTCGATCGGAAACCGAACTACTCAGCCGTACCAACCGGATTGCCGTCGATGATCTGGTCGAGGTACTCCGACAATCCGTAACCAACCTTGCCGCGGTGTTCCTCGGACTGCATCTCCCAGCGGGTCATACCCTCACTGATGCGAGTGGTCAACCAATCACCGTCGGGAGTCTGGCGTCTGTTGCGCAACGGAATCAGACTCATCACATCGCCGGTGAAACGCCATTCCCTGTTGCTGCGACTCGATGACAGAACGGCCTCGATTCGATCGTGGTACGTGTCCTCGCCGCGAAAGACCGTCGAAATCTCAGCGTGGTCACACAGGTGTATCTGGCCGTCTTCCCAGACGAAACCTCCCCGTGTCCCTGGACCGTCCTTTTTCGCAACACGCGACAGCATGAAGCCGAGATTCTCGTCGAAGTTGGCCGTAAGCCATCGGTAGTACCAAGGGGCTTGCCAATAGCGCGGCCCCCAAGAGTGATCGCGTAGACCGAATCCGTCGATCTCCCACTCCTGATCACCGACACGGATACTTCCTCGCGCTTGGACGAGCTGTTCATAGTGACCCTTGGCGAATTCTTCGCCGGGTGCTTCATGGGGAGTGTCCGGCTCTCCACCGAACATACTGTTGCGACCTTGACCGCTGAACGTGAGATGCACTTCGCATTCCGCATACGGGTTGTTCGTGAAGGCTGCTTTCGGATCCACCATTTGCTCGGGTTCGGCCAAGACAACGGTCTTGCCCACGAAGTCGACCTTCAGTTGTTCGAATGGCGCGACCATTGTCCAGGTCAACCCACCTGCATCGAGTGTGTCGTTGTTCTCGATCGTCGGACGCTTGAACATGAACGCAACGGAGCCATCGGGTAGATAGATGCACACCGTCATCTCGGCGTAGCCCTCGTTAGCTCTGTTTCCCATACGGAACCAGCCCCCGACCTTGTTCGTCGGGTCGAAACAGTTGATGTACATGCTCTCGTTGAAATTCGACTCAGGGCCGAGTTCGTGCATGTATTCGTCAGATGGATCCAGGCGTACTCCCATGGGTTCACCGTAGTCCTGGTGGTGGACTCGAGTCACCTTGGGATGCCGATGTCGTGATGACCGGATACCTCAGGGATTCAGGATGCGGGCCTGTAACTTGCGCATTCCTACCAGCCAGCGATCCCTGTCGGCGGACTTGCGCTGGACGAAATCGGCAACCTGCGGATGCGGCAGAATCAGAAATGTCTCGGCCTCGATGGCACGGGCAGTGATGTCTGCGACCTCATCGGGCTCGAGAACATCGCCTGCTGCGCGCACGATGCTGCTTGCTGTGCCGACTCCAGGAATGTCCCCCTGGCGCAACATGTCGGTGTTGACTCCTTGTGGGCACAGACAGCTGACGCGCAGTCCACGGTCGCCGTAAGTGATCTGCAGTGTTTCAGCAAAGGCGACTGCGGCTGCCTTGGTGACCGAATATGGCATCGATCCGATCTGACTGAGGAGTCCCGCAGCCGAGGCAGTCGAGCAGAAGTAGCCGCGACGTCGTTCGAGCCATTGGGGGAGTAGAAACTTCGCAGCCCAACGATGGGCGTGGACATTGACATCGAAGGCAGTGCGCCAGGAATCTTCTGATGTCTCCTCGAGGGTGGTGCCGACTCCGACTCCAGCGTTGGCAAAGAACAGATCGATTCCCGTCTCGAGAACATCGTTCGCTCGCGCGACGAGGGTTCGATTGCCCTCTTCGGTTGAGACATCCGCTGGCACGGCCCACGCCGAACGCGGCCGAATCTCGTTCAGGTCGCTGGCGAGGGTATCGAGACGGTTGCTGTCGAGATCGGTTACGACCACCCTGGCCCCTCGTGCGTGGAATTGACGGGCCAGAGCCGCGCCGATTCCGCCAGCTGCTCCCGTTACGACGATTCCTGCACCTTGGAAGTCCATGGAAGGATCGTAGGACTCAGGAGATACCGGGTGTGACTATCTCGATTCGATCGTTCAGTTTTGATTGTTTCGTTTTGATCATCCGGGAGTGATTGTCCGACATGATTGCGATTATGTGAATCATGTGTCCAACGGCGCTTGGCGCGACTCATCTCGGACCTCTCCTGCGGTTACGCTGAGGAAGCGGTTCGGTCGAGCCGATCGCATGAGATCGGTCCCAGAACAGGACCGTGAAGGAGTACCGATGACGAATGCGCCCTTGATCGACGGAACACCTGACCTGGATCTCTCAGGACTCAGTTCCTCCAGTTCACAGATCGTTGCCGAGGCGATTGCTGTCATCGATCGTGCACTGTCTCAAATGGTCAAGCGCGAACTCGTGTCGACGGCAGAGGTCAGCGACCTGCTGCTCGATGTCCGCAATCTTCTCAGCTCTGCGAGCAAGTCTCAGGCCTGATCGCTTGAGCGCCCGAGCAGCGTCAGCCCGGGCAGCATCACGACGTCGTTGGCACGCGAGAGGCGCTGTCTCAGCGTGCGATGTCGAGCAACGTTGCGAACGATGCCTCGAGACTCTCCGTCAGTAGGGACGGTTCGGTGATGGCCCGTGAGTCCATGTTCAATCCCATGTCGAGGCTGCCGACATGGGACAGCAAGGTGAGATTGAACGCAACTCCGCCGAGTGGGCCAATCGGATAATTGCTGAGAATTTCCGATCCAGCGACGAAGACGGGTATTGGCGTGCCCTTGACATTCGAGGTGGCGAAGTCGACGGTTTGGGACTGAAGGCGGGCCAATCTGGTGGTGACTCCTGTGGGGAGTGAACTCGCCACCGTTGCGATTGTGTTGAGGAGTTGAGCAGCGGACCCAGAAGCCGTCTGAGACGTGACCTCGTGAATGGCTCGGAATCGATCCGCGATGGGCATCTCTCCCGTGGGGACCAGCATTCGTGCGAGGGAAAAAGCGTTTGCCGAATCGTCCCCGTTGGTCCGTGTGCTGATGGCCATCGATGCTCGCAACTGGGGAACTGGTGACCCGAGGGCCGTGTGATACCTGCCGGCAGCATCGCTGGCTGCTGTCAACAGCAACGTATTCAAGGTTCCACCGAGGACCCTCGCCGTTTCCCGCGCCTCGCGGAACGGAACTTTGAGCACCTCCACGTGCCGGCGTAACGAGCGTTGCTGCCACAGCGGTGATTTGGCAGGATCGATATCGCCCATCTGGCCGATGAGATTGCGCACGGTCTCGAGAGTCGCTGCTCCCGCGGCGGGCATCTGGGAGGGATCAGCAATGAGTTCTCGAATGTGTTTGACAAGGGCCAAGGGAATCTTCATGGGACCGGCAAGCACATCACGCCACAGGTCCGATGTCCCGTGTTCGAACGGGTTGGATCCTTCGCCCTGTTCACGCACGATGGGTTCGGGTTCGGGTGCATCGCGCTCGAAGTCGAAGAATTGCAGGGATAGTTGGACGCTTCCCTCTCCGTCAGCAATTGCGTGATGCAGTTTCTCGACGAGCACTGCGCGACCGTCGGGCAATCCCTCGATCACGACGAACTGCCACAGTGGGCGAGTGCGATCGAAGGGGTCGTTGGTGATCAGAGTTGCCAGATCCAACATGGTGCGCATCGAGCTGGGCTGGGGAAGGGCGACACGGCGAACGTGATAGTCGATGTCGAAATCCGGATCGTCCACCCACAGGGGTGGTGTGAGGTGCGCTGGTACCGATTGGACGCGTTGGCGCAGTCGGGGGATCGCATGAGTGGCACGCTCCATCCGTCGCCGCAGCCGATCGAAATCGGGGGAGCGATCGAGCACCGAAAGATTGGCGAAAGTCGAGGCGAGATAGGGGTCTTTGTCGATCCGCCACATCAGAGCTTCAGCATCGGACATCTTGTGATCGAAGCGAATTTCCGTGGCCATCGGCTCAGACTATGACAAGCGGACCGTGATACTTGGAGCGTGACGAGCAACAGCGAAGATGTGCATCTGGTATGCACGAGGGTATGACTCAAGATTCTCGGGCCGTTGTCGCCAGGGAACGATGGGCGCCGAGAGTGGCTCTGGCCTTGGCGGGATTGGTTGCCGGGAGTGGATGTGCATCGATGTCGACAGCAGATGTCGAGCAGGGTCCGCCTGAGATATCGGTGGTAAAGGCGACTCTCGAACATCTCCGATCGATGGCTGAGACATTCGGCAGTGATGTGTGGGAGGTCGCGGTGTGTCGCATTCCCGAAAGCCATGATGAGACCCTCTACGACATGTCCGGTATCAGACTCGACCAATCGGCCGACTGGATCGTGCGTGAACTCGAACCGGTCTCTGAGTACTTCCAAAGGTGGTCCAATGGCCGATACTCCGTCGAGTTCCGAGCGGCAGCAAGCGATGTCCACCCCGATCATGGCGATGCGAACCAATGCACCGAGCGGGCTCTGGCTCGATCCGATTCAGGAGTGGACGGTGTCCTGGTCGTAGCCGATGCCCAGCACCGAGAAGACCGCAGCGGAGGTTGGGGTCGCAATGCCAGACATTGCAGCACTCCGTGTTCGGTGGATGTGTCGCGTCGGGCGATCTACGTCGGCGCAGCGGACTTCGTGACGAGTGGACCTTCACCCTTGGATCTGATCGAACACGAGATGGGTCACGCCCTCGGCTGGCCGCACAGTCGCTGGCGAACCGAGTACGACAGCGCTGTCGATGTGATGAGTGACAGTGCAGCTGGGCGACGGCACGATGACCTTCGGCGCCATGGACCTGGTGTTCTGGCCATCAACAGATATCTGTCTGGGTGGACAACATTCGATCCCGTCTTCGTCGATGCAGGTCTTGCCTCGACGGTCTCGATCGAGTCGGAGCGCTTCGCAATCGTCTCGGTTGGTTCGAACCGAGTGGTCACTCTGGAAGTCGTCGATTCCGTTGGGGACTTCTCTCACCTACTCGGTCCAGGAGTCGTGGTGCACCTCGTCGATTGGGGGCCTGACGTGTGTGCGCAGCCGAGCACCGTACCGGGTGACCCAAGACAGTTCTGTCTCGGTTCGGCGCGCAGCCACCGTCTGGTGGCCCCGAGTGGATCCCTCGATGGCGTCATGCGCCCAGGGAGTCACGTCGACATAGCTGGTGTACGAGTTGTTCTCGACACCCTCGACAGTCGCGTGGGGTCCGACGGACTGAGCACATTCGCGGCTGTGATCGAACTCACCCCGACACAAGCAGGTTCGTGAGTCGTCAGCGCGGAACAGAAGTGTGTTTGAACTCGTTCAGGTTCTCCCACTGAATCAAATCGAGAACGCGCTCCACTGTGTGCTGGGCGAGGGCCTCATCGCCGTCGGGGCGATCGAGAAGGCGCACGAAGACCGCCGCATCGCCCATGATGAACACCGGGACTCCCCAGACATCGTGGGACCGGGCGTACGAGGTGTGTTCATCGCGAATGGTGGCCAGAGGCCGGCCGGAGTCCACTTCGGAGAACACTGCATCGGGATCGACGCCGCAACCTCTCAAAACGACACTCAGAGCATCACGATTGCGCAAGTCGCCGCTGCGTGTATGGCGGAATTCGTAGAGAGCGTGATGGACTTCGACGAATGCGTGCGGCTGATTGTCGCGAACTGCAACCCCGACTTGGAGCGCCAGCAGACCTGAGTCACTGTCGGGTTCGTCCCAGACATCGGGCATGCCTTCTTCGACATGGGATTGACCGAGGCAGAACGGAACAAAGGTGACGTCCCAATCTGCTCCAGCACGCAAACCGTGCACGATGTGATCATGGGCGATACGGCCGTACGGACAGCGATAATCCCATGTGATCGCGAATGATCGAATCATGTTCAATTCTCCTTCGAATCATGACCTGCTGTGATATCTGCTGGGACACGTGCAGTTCGTGAGCAGCTTCTCATCGGAGTCGCTCGACGAGCGGACGTGCCAATAGTCCGAGACCGAGGCCGACCACGGCACCACCGAGGACGTCGGAAGCGTGATGGATTCTCACATACGCGCGGCTCGTGGCGACGATTCCCGCCAGACCAAACCATGCGGGGGCCGATCGCCGTCCGTCCAGAGTGGTGAGAAGAGTCGCCGCGAAAAAAGCCGAACTGGCATGGCCACTCGGAAACGAGCTCGTCGATGGTTTGCGAACCTCGAAGCGGTCGTCTCCACTTTCAGTCGGGCGTTGGCGCCGAAAGAGACGCTTGATCCCCTGATTGACGATCAGTGATTCGACTCCGAGAAGTGCAGACAGGGCGAAACCTTGCGCAGCACGACGCTCACTCGACACACCGCGTGCCGAAGCCACAAGATGCCAGATCAGGCTGAAGTCGCCAAGATGACTTGCAGTCGAAAAGACACGCGCGGCGACGGGCGAGGTACGCCATGATTCAAGGAACTCGTCGACGCGGGCATCGAATGCGTCGATCGTTTGGATCATGGGCGACGTGCCGCTCAGATCGGGATCGGGATCCATGTCGGTGTGTGCAGAGTCTCTTTGAGTTCCCGAGCCGTCGACTCAGGGTTCCAGTGTGTCGGCAAAGGTGTCGATGATCCGCGCGACCCGGACCGGATCGACGAAGGGACCGAAGTGGTCGAGGTCGCTGTACTCGATGTGATTTCCTTTGGGAAGTCTGTCGGCGATGGCCTCCGCGAAACCTGAAGGCTGAAACGGCTCTGGATGACCGCTCAGCACCCACACCGGGATGTCGATCTCTGACAACTTCTTCCACAACTGGGGGATGTCCGAATGACGAAAGTTTTCCGCTTCGAGCTCGGGATCGCATTTGAGATGAATACGCCCGTCATCGCCTTTGCGAAATCCGCCGCGCACGTACGCATCGAGGGCCTCGGGTGTGAAGTGAGCCATGGGCATCTTCGATGCGTAGTTCTGGATCGCGTCGTCGAAGTTCTTGAACGCTGACTTTCGGCGTGCTGCGCCCTCTGCGAGAACATTGGGACGATTCGCCGGCATACGCAGATCATCGGGTTTGACGATTGGCTCGTAGAGCAAAAGACCCCGGAACAAGCCTGGGTTCTTGAGTGCAGCGAGCAACAAGGTTGCCCCACCCATGGAGTGTCCAACGCCGATGATCCCACCGGGTTCGGCGATGGACTTGCCGACGGCTGCGGCATCGGCCCCGTATCCGGACCAAGAAACTTTCCAATCCTTTGGCGTCGGGGTGTCACCATGACCGCGATGGTCGAAGGCGAAACAATGAAACCTCTTCGTCAGGTTCTCTGCAACGGGTTGCCAGCACAGACCATGAAAGCCGTTGGCGTGAGAGAGAACCAGATTGGGGCCGATTCCGCCGAGGTCGTACGCGGCGACCTTGACTCCATTCGAAGATGCGACTTTCAATGTCTTGATCTCACTGTCCACGTTGCTCCGGGGGTTCGGTTGCATCGACACGGGCGTATGTCGACGTCACTTGTCCTTGCGCCGGCGTCGGCGCAACCCGATGAAGAGACGATCGGAAATGACTCCGAGGGCTACGGCAACGACCAGGCTGACCCACTGACGGGTTTGAGCTTCGAGAGAGAGGAAACTGACGGTGACTTCTGCCCGGTTGGAGAGAACGAAAATCAGAGCCAGCACTGCAGCCACGATGAAACCGATCAATCGCCAGGGTGTTTCCTTCTTCTCCTGGGGAACACCGCTGACGTTCTGATTGTCGTCCATAAAACTCCTCAGGTGACTCCCAGATGAATCCTGAAGATTCCTCAGGGACGATTCTCGAAGCGAAGGTCAAGATCTGCTCCGAATTCTGTGTTGCGCCGGACGACGCAACTCTTGAGTACGAAACGAATTCTAACGGGACTCGCGTGAATCAGGTCGAGGTTCGCGCGGGAGCCCAAGAAGTCTTTCCCCAATGATGTTCTTCTGAACCTGACTGGTGCCGCCGGCGATCCGGCCCCCGGGAGCAGCGAGAACTCCGAAGGACTCCGGTCCCTCGAGAGCGGAGTCGATTCCGGCGATATCGGATCGAAGAATCGACGTCTCGAACATCATTTCGGTGATACCCAGTTTCATCAATGAGGCGGCTGTCGAGGCAATCGGTCCTTGGCGCTGGGCCATGGCCTTGTAGGCCATTCCCTGCGACAAGAGGTATGCGAGCCTCTGACGCTCGAGAGCCGACAGATTTCGACCGTGTGCCAGACGCGAGATCGACTCGAGGCGACGCTCGAGAGAGATGACGCTGGTGCCGATGTGGCCGCGCTCGGATGTCAGCACAGCCATCCCAACTCCCCACCCGCCGTGCAGGGGACCAAGGAGAGCTTCGGCTGGTACCTCGACATCAGTGAAGAACACTTCGTCGAACTCGGAGTCTCCGGTCATTTGCTTGAGGGGGCGAACGTCGATTCCTTGAAGGCTCATGTCCAAGAGAAAGAAGCTGATGCCCTCGTGTTTGGGGGCGACGGGATCGGTTCGAGCCATGAGAATGCCCCAATTGCTGTACCGCCCACCGGAGCACCAGACCTTCTGGCCATTGAGGATGAATCGGTCTCCGTCTCGCTGTGCGCGTGTCGACAAGGATCCGAGGTCACTGCCTGCTCCAGGTTCGCTGAACAACTGACACCAGACGTGATCGGCGCGCAATGTCGCCTCGAGATGCCGTCGCTGTTGTTCGGGGGTCCCGAATTTCATGATCGCGCCACCGGTCAGGACGAGCCCGACCATGTTGAAGACTCCGGGCACCCCGGCTAGAGCGCACTCGTAGAGCCATTGAGCTTGATGGGCGGCGGTGAGTCCCTGTCCTTTGAACTCTTCTGACCAATGTATTCCAGCACGTCCAGATGCGAAAAGAAGTCTTTGCCATTCGAGGCCACGTTCGACGAGATCGGGAGGACAGATCGCCCCGTAATCGCGGGGTGCGTACTGGGCGTTCTCTGTGAGCCAGGCTCTCGATTCTTCTGCGAACTCTTCGATGCTGATCATCGATGGAACCGATCAGGTGAAGTAGGGGAGGAACAGTTGTGTTTCTTCGCCCAGGTTGTTGGGAACGGAATACCCGTCTCGATCGACGATCGTGGACCAATGTGCTTCGACGTCTTCTGGCGTGAGCGAGGGCGAGTAGAAGCCCTTGGTCTCTCCGATGAAAACCTGCGCGACTCGTCCGCCGCCGACGGAGAAGATTTGACCGGATGCGGAGCAATTCTCGTGCGCGAGGTAGGCAACGAGTGGGGACACGAGACCCGGATCGAGTTTGTCGGCGAGACCTCCCATGATGTTTTCCGTCATGCGGGTCAGAGCCAAAGGAGCGATCGCATTGGCCTTGATGTTGTTGCGAGCGCCTTCGACGGCGAGAACTCGAGTGAAGCCCACGAGACCCATCTTCGCTGCGCCGTAGTTGGTCTGACCGAAGTTGCCGAAAATGCCGGCAGCTGAAGACGTGGACACGATGCGCCCATAACCCTGTTCGCGCATGCGCACAAATGCGGGCTTTGTCACATGGAAGGCGCCTTTGAGGTGGACGTCGAGAACTGGATTCAACAAATCGGGTTCCATGTTGTGAAAGGCCTTGTCACGCAAGATTCCGGCATTATTGATCACGATGTCGACGCGACCGAAAGCGTCGATTGCAGTCTGAACGATGGCCTCTCCGCCTTCTGGGGTCGCAACTGAATTGGTGTCAGCGACTGCTTCGCCACCGGCAGCTTTGATTTCGTCGACGACCACTTGTGCTGCCGAGGAGCTGGCGCCTGTCCCATCGACAGAGCCACCGAGGTCGTTGACGACGATCAATGCCCCGCGTGATGCCATCAACAGGGCATGCTGGCGTCCCAATCCACCACCGGCTCCGGTGATGATCGCTACTTTGCCGTCGTATCCGAGATTGCTCATGACGCTCCTTGCCTATGTCGTTGTGTACGTGTCTCGGACCGGGGACGCAACACTAAATGCGCTCGATCCGGACATTCGTTTTCGTTCGTCGCTCGATCCTGCCGTGATCACCTGTCGCGATCACCTGTCGCGATC
>JAULYE010000182.1:0-991 GCA_032118015.1 Ilumatobacteraceae bacterium
ACGCCATCGTCTCGTCGAAGATCATCACACTGGCCACGATGCCGAGTACTCCAGCCCATCCGAGAACGATGCGCAGGCGGGTGTCGAGAGTCTGAATGGTCGGCCAGGCGAGGGCCACGAGAGCTCCGATACCGAGCTCCCAGGCCCGGGTGTGCAACCCGAAGAAGGCCCACGGTTGTGATGTGCCCGTTTGCCACACGCACAAGATGAATGACGCGATAGTCGTCGCACTGACCACCGTCAAGGCGCGGGCACGACCTTGACGGACATTCCACAGCAGCACCATCAACAGCGCCGGCCAGACGATGTAGTACTGCTCCTCGACTGACAGCGACCAGAAGTGTTGGAATGGAGATGGCGGAAGGTCCGACTGCAGATAGTCGGTACTGCGCGCAGCGAGCACCATGTTGGCGAAGAACCCTCCACTGGCGATGGCGTCGGTGCCGATATCGCGCAGGCGCAGCGGCTCGAGAAGTGCGCGACTCGCCAACACAGTGGCGACGATGACCAGCGCGGAAGCCGGCAACAAGCGCCGGGCACGCCGGGCGTAGAACTTCGACAGTGAGATGCGCCCGGTGCTCGAGCGTTCGTCGACGAGCAGAGTCGTGATCAGAAATCCGGAGACGACGAAGAAAACGTCGACGCCGACGAAACCTCCCGACAGTCCGGCTCCGGCGTGGTATAGAACCACGGCCGCAACCGCAATGGCGCGGAGACCTTCGATGTCGCGCCTGAGCATGCCGTGGCTCAACATGGTGTGGTCGAGACCGGCGTCGATCCGGTGACCTTCCGCTTTTCAGGCGGACGCTCTGCCGACTGAGCTACTCGACCGTGTGTTCATGGATGACCCATGAACACTGGCGGTCCCGACGGGACTCGAACCCGCGACCTCCGGCTTGACAGGCCGGCGTGAACTCCAACTTCACCACGAGACCAGAACTTTCGGCTTGATCAGTTCTGAACTGATATGTCTTTGCCGCTTCGAAGGGAA
>JAULYE010000182.1:1001-2318 GCA_032118015.1 Ilumatobacteraceae bacterium
CCGTACGTGCACACCGGGAATCTCCGACTGAACGGCTTCCTTAACCTACTTGCTCCGAAGCGAGAACCGACAGGGAACATCACGATTTAGGAGTGGTTTTGGGGGGATCTGGCATCTGATATTTTCGACCCATGTCACGGAAATGGCTCACCCCTGTTTCGATCATCGTCTTCATTTTGGGTATCGCAATGGTCGTATGGAGCCTGACCCGATCGGGCGACTCAACGACATCGACAGCCACGGACAGTGCGGTGGTGAGCGAAGAGGAATCCGACGGTGGATCCTCGAGTACAGCGATCATGGAGGATCCAACTGCGACTGCGGAATCGTCCACAGTTGCTACTGCTTCATCGAGCGAGGTCACGACAGTAACGACGCGCGTCCCGGGAGCACCCCCCGCTCCGACCATGGCGGCTCCATCGATGACAGTGAGACCAGTATTGCCCAGCGCCAGTCCGATGCCGACGACAACTGTCGCCCCGCTGTCGATACCGCCATTGATTGCCACTCCTGGCACTGTTGCTCCATCGGCGTGTGGGTCGTTCAATGATTGCGCCCAGAAGTTGTTCGATACGTGGCGCAATAGTGGTTCCGGTGCGCGAACACGAGCCGCCGACTATGGGACTCCAAGCGCAGTCAGTGCACTTTTCGAAGTGCGAACCGTCGGTGTTGCCTGGGAACCCACTGTCTTTCGATCGACGGCCCTCAAGTACGTGGCGTCCGGAACGTCCGCCTTCACGGGCATGGCGAAGGGGATCGAATTCGTCTTCACGAGTGGTCAATCCGGCTACAAAGTGCAGTCGGTGGTCTGGTTCTGACACGGATCCGCCACTGGCGGAGAACCAGAGTCGACTGCTTCGAGCACCCCCAACGGGATTCGAACCCGTGCCGCCACCTTGAAAGGGTGGTGTCCTAGGCCACTAGACGATGGGGGCCTGTAACTCGCTCGGTCGATCGTATCCAGCGAGATGGCAACTCGGCACGTCGAACCATTGCCCCGAGGAGGCTCGGGACCTCGCGATTCATCAGATCGTCAATCGAGAGCCTGCATCATTGCGTCGATGGCACTTTCCAGCAGCCAGGACAAATAGTGGTAGAGCGCCATACTCGACTCGTCGACGATGGGCGCAACGTCATCGTCATCGTCAATGTCATCGTCACGGTCGTCGCTGAGACCGAGCAAGGTGCCGAGAATGAGACGCACGCTGTTCAACGATTTCGCAATGGCATGGAGTTGATCCTCGGTCATCGACAGCGATGAGCTGGCCGGCGCCTTTCGAGAGCGCGCCCGGCTCGAATCCGCATCACGGGAGTCCG
>JAULYE010000183.1:0-5258 GCA_032118015.1 Ilumatobacteraceae bacterium
GGTGTATGGCAGGTCCCGTGACATGTATTTGGTCGATGAGCAGACTGCTGGAATCCTGCTGATGACTGCGACGTCAGTGGCCACCCTTGACGACATATCCGAGCGAGCGCAAATGTTCAGCCCATTCTGCTTCTGCTCGCTTGGCCGTCTGTTTGTCGTACAACTTGCCGACCGGTGCCAAGTCCATCCGCAATGTCTTGCCATACTTGGCAACGACGGGGGAAGCGAGCCGTCGATTCTTCGCTCCGCGGGCCTTCGACTTGTGCTGTTTGTAGCGTTCTTCAGGTGTGAGCGACGTTTCGCCGACGTAGACGACACCGAGACCCGGATCCTTGACCGCAGCTGGATCCAGCTCGATCACGTACACACACCATGTATAGGTGTCGCAATTGACTGTGAAACCTTTGCTTTGCAGGTTCTGAACAGTTTCGCGACGAATGGCGCGAGCCCGTGCCGGTTCGAGCGGTCGAGTGTCGACCGATAAGGCGGATCGAAGGCGGACAACGTGCCCCTGAATCCATGCCGGGCCTTTCCCACGCTGCAACTGCTCGAAGCGCACCCTGATCGGGGAACTCGTCGACGCAACGTAGAGGTTCGGCAGGTCGGGATGACGTCGTGGCACGACATCGTCGAGTTCGACGACGATCACACCTGACGTCACAAGATCCGACCCGGAGGCATCACTCATGGACTGATGTGGTGTCAAACGATCTCGGAGATCTGCATCACCGGTGTGATGTTGGTGTAGTTGGCAACATCAGCCATCACGGCACCAGTCTTGGGCGATCCCATTGCCGCCTGGAAACTCTCCAGCGACTCGAAGGTCAAGTGCACTGATGCGACATTCGGACCGTTGATGCCCTTGTCGATCTCGGCAGATGTCGGTGACCAGGCATCGACACACATCGGCACATGGGTGGCCTTGTAGTAGTCGTGATCGAAAGTGCTCGAGTCGCTGGACGGGTAGGAAACGGTGACGCGGATCATGGCTGAGAAGGATACGGCGCGGGGGTGCCTGTGATCCAAGCGAAGGCGATTCCACGGGTACTGTCGTGGGGATGAACGAATCTGTCGAATGGTGGCCATTGATGGCTGGCCTCTTCGGTGGGCTCGGGCTGTTTTTGCTGGGTGTTCAGCGGTTGACCCTGGCGCTGAGGACGATGGCCGGTGATCAAGTGCGGCGAGCTCTTGGCCGCTTGACATCGAACCGGGTGAGTGCCGCCTTGACGGGGATCGGGGTCACTGCAGTTGTGCAATCGTCGTCGATCACAACGGTTCTGGCTGTCGGCTTCGTCTCTGCTGGACTGATGGGGACTGTCCCAGCACTCGGAGTGGTGATCGGAGCCAATGTCGGAACCACGATCACGGCCCAAGTGGTGGCTTTCGACATTCGCAGTTGGGCCTTGGCGATGATCGCTATTGGTGCAGTGACTCTCGTGGCGACGACACGTGAGCGACCGGTTCGACGAGCCGATGCAGCCCTCGGGTTGGGTCTTGTGTTGTTCTCGATGCGTCTGATGAGCGATTCGGTGTCGCCGTTACGAACGAGTGACGGATTCCTCGATCTGATGGCGCGTCTCGACACTCCTGTGTTGGGTCTTGTTGCCGGAATCGGTGCGACGGTTCTTCTCCAGTCGTCCTCTGCGACGACGGCATTGACCATCGTGCTGACATCACAAGGGCTGCTTTCCACACCTGCTGCCGTTGCGGTTGTCATCGGCGCCAACATCGGGACGTGCGTGACTGCCAGTTTGTCTGCCTTTGGCAAGCCTGTTGCAGCCGTGCGAGTCGCTGTCGGTCACGTGATGTTCAATCTCATCGGTGCTGTGGTCTGGATCGGCTTGGTCTCGCAACTCACGGAACTCGCCCAGCATCTACCAGGGAGCGACGGCGATGCGGGACGCACGTTGGCCAATGCCCATACCGTTTTCAATGTCGTCAACGGGGTGGTGGCCCTCGCTCTCCTTGGACCGTTGACCTGGTTGATCGAACGACTCGTACCCGAACGCACTGGTCGTCGACTGTTGCGACGTCAGCACGAGCGGGTTCTACTCGATGAGGCGCTGTTGTCGAGTCCGGCACTGGCTTTGGCGGCGGTGGGGCGGGAGCTGGTTGAGATGTCCGCGGTTGTGACAAGCATGAGTTCCCAGATACCGGACGTCATGTTGTCGGGAACCTACGACAGCATCACTCGGTTGAAAGACATCGATGACGAGGTGGATGCTCATCACCGACACGTGGTGCGGTATCTCACCGAACTCGGCAGGCAGGCATTGAACGAAGAGGAGACTCAGAAGTTGGTGGCTGCTCTTTCGACAGCTAACGATCTCGAGGCAATCGGTGACGTGATCGAGACCAACTTCGTTCGAGCTGCGCGTCATCGCATTGAGCGCAACATCATGTTCGACATCCGTGCTGAAGAACGATTGCGCGATTTACACACCGAGGTTCACCAGGCTTTGGTCTTTGCGTGTGACAGTTTGGTTGATGACAATGGCAGATCTGCTGAACGGTCCGTCGAGGCCAAAGCGCGTGTGCATGAGCTTTTCGATCACATCGCAGAGTCGGCTGTGTTTGCTGAGACGACGAATCCAGGTGCGCTCGAGGCGTACACGTTGGAACGAGAGATCGCTGAGCACCTTCGACGCATCGCTCATGTTGCACGTCGGATCGCTCGAGCGTCGCTGATGTCGCAGTGACTGCTGCACACAGAGAGGGAGTTCGTCAGTACGGCACGGGCATGCCTGTGATCGACTCACAGAGGCGGTCGACCTTCGGCCGTGTGATCAACGTGTAGGTATCGGCAGCAGCAGTCTCGCGGTGATGCATCAAATCGATCATCCGGGTCGAACAGTTCCTTGCGACCTCGTAGCCCCCTGGAAGTTGTCGAGTGACTCGAAGGTGCTGTCTTTGCTGGATGGGTGGAGAATCGATCGTCGATTCATGTGACGATCCAACGACCAGGGCGAAATCCCGATCGAAACAAGCATTTCGGTTCAGGTTGTATTCGGGACGAGCGCTCGAGGACGGCAATTCTTCTTGGGAATGTCAGGATGAATCCGTGAAACACCGCTTGCTCGCCCTCGTTGTCCCGGTCCTGATCGTCGCCGGTTGCACGTCCTCGGACGATGGCTCGTCCCAGTCCGGTCCGCAGGACTCTGCGCCCACGTGTGAAGCACCTGGAGTGCGGGCATGCCTCTTGCCGTTCCCGTCGAATCGTTTGACGGTGACGGACCCTTCCACGCCGACCGGGGTGCGTGTCGCGATCCCCGCCGACGCCGCTCCGATCAACATCGATGGCGTGCGCATGGATCTCACCGATCAGAACCGTGCCGATGGGTTCTCGCCATCGTCGATGATCGTGTTCGCAGCTGACGGTGTCGACCTCGAGGGTTCGGGAGTTCCTGATGCCGATGACATTGGCGCATCGATCGACGGTTCGTCTCCCATTGTTTTCGAAGACGCGACAGCTAGTGAGCCCTGGCCGTATTGGGCCGAACTCGACGTGCAGTCGGGCCTCGTGACGGTTCGCCCAGCAGTGTTGTTGCGAGAGGGCCACACGTATCGCATCACGATCGGTGAATTGATCGACACCGAGGGCAACGAGATCTCACTCGAGGAGACGTCATGGGAGTTCACCGTTGCGAGCACCGAGTCGATCTCGGGCCGTCTGTTGTCGATGCTCGATCAGTCCTACGACCTGATTGATACAGCTGCCCCCGCATTCACCGTCGATACCGTGAGAACAGAGGGCGGTGTGCGTACCATCGACGGCACGTTCGACATCGCGAACTTCCTCGACAATGACGGCACGCCCGGTGGCCGGTTGATTTTCGGTGCCGATGGTCAGCCCTCAGTCAACGCCGAGTCTCCGACGTATGCCGCGAAGTATCACTGCGTGATTCCGGATACGCCAGCTGCTCCCGTACCGACTGTCGTCTATGGGCATGGCCTGTTGGGAAGTCGCGATGAAGTCGACTTCTTTGGAGCAATCGCCAGTGAAGGTTCGATCGCCGCGTGTGCCACGGACTGGCTCGGCATGTCGACGCAAGACGTCCCCAACTTGGCAGGCATCCTTGCCGAGATGGGTCGTTTCGGTGAACAAGCCGACAGGATGTTGCTCGGTCAGGTGGCATTCCAGATGCTCGGCCGACTCGTGAATGGCGGCTTTGTCTCACACGAAGCGTTCCTCAATGGTGACGGCGCACCGATTCTCGCCGTCGATGGCGCCGTCTTCGTCGGGAACAGCCAGGGTGGAATCCTCGGTGGAGCGGCAACAGCGGTCTCGACTGAATGGTCGCGCGCTGTTCTCGGCGTGCCGGGAGTCAACTATTCACTGTTGCTGCCGAGGTCATCGGATTGGCCACAGTTCCAAACTCTCTTCGAGGCCAACTACGCCGATGTCGACGACCGCCTGATGGCAGTTGTACTTGCACAGATGTTGTGGGATCGCGGTGAGAACGCCGGGTATGTCCAGCATCTGACGCGCAATCCGTATCCGGGTCGTGAATCCAAAGACGTCCTCCTCGTCGGAGCCTTCGGTGACCATCAGGTCGCGAATATCTCAACCGATGTGTTGGCACGCACGATCGGCGCCAAGGTGCATTCACCTGGTCTCGAGCCAGGCCGTGCGACTGCCACTGAACCCTTCTGGGGTATCGACGTCATCGACGGGTATCCGTTCGTCGGGTCTGCGTACGTGATGTGGGACTTCGGCACACCGGCGCCGCCGTCGGGCCCGACGCCACCTTTCCCACCGGACTACGGCAACGATCCGCACGGAGCGGGCAGCAGTGAGCCACTCGTACTCGTGCAGGCATTGAGCTTCTTGTTGGACGGCACCTTCATGGACGTGTGCGGCGGCAAGCCGTGTCTCGGCCGCCCGATCGACTGAACCGCGTCAGACGATGTCCGGGAATCAGTGTCTGATCGGATACGGAGCAGGTGTGCCTGTGATCGACTCGTAGAGACGGTCGACTTTTGGCCGTGTGATCAGCGTGTAGGTATCGGCGATTGCTGTCTCGCGGTGGGCAGCCTGAGCGGCGAGACGTGCAGGATCGAGCACGACTTTCATGAACGCCTCCCGACTCGGGAACACATTGAACCGGATCTGATCCCACGATCGGCCGTCACCCATGATCGTTCCTTCGACCTGCATCCAGGTGGCGAGTCGCACACCGTGCGGGACGGCGATGTTCGCTGCGTGATCGGTGTAGGTGGCCATCTCCGAGCGACGTTCGTCGTCTTTGAACTTGATG
>JAULYE010000184.1:0-35336 GCA_032118015.1 Ilumatobacteraceae bacterium
GTTTTGCGGTTGAGGGCAATGACTGAGGGCTCGTTGAGAACGATGCCACGACCCTGCATGTACACGAGCGTGTTCGCAGTACCAAGATCGATCGCGAGGTCACGCGCCATCGTCGTTCGCCTCCGATGGGTTCGATCTCTCGTCCTGCGCGTCAGTGACGCGCGGACGCTGCACCTGTTGTGGGCGGATCACTTGTCTGTTCGCATCAGGTGACAAGGCGCCCAACTGGCGTCGGAATTCCGCAACACTGTCATCGGCAACTTTCGAGCGTCGGCTGACGAGCATGGCGATCAGACCCAGGACTCCGATGATGACGAGAACGGTCAAAAGCAGATTCATGCAGGTCCGGCCTCGTCGACGTCGACCGCGGGCGAAATATTCGACACGTGTGTCGCTCCCAGCCCCCAGTCGCTCCCGCCATTCCATGTCTCGTGCTTCCAAATGGGTACCGAGCTCTTCACTGCATCGATCGCATAGCGCGCCGCATCGAAGGCCTCTGGTCGGTGTGGAGCCGACACCACGACGAGAACCGAACTCTCACCCAGTTCCACGCGCCCGATCCGGTGGACGATGGCAATGCGACCGAGATTCGACCAGGTGCCACGAGCCGACTCAGCGATCGTCCGCATCCGTACGACTGCCTCGGAGGCATACGCCTCGTACTCGAGGAACTGCACGCCAGAGCGCTCCTCAGAACCCTCGACCGAGTGGTCCCTGATGGTCCCTGAGAACACCACGACAGCTCCACAATCGGGACGAACAGCCCAGTCGTACAGCTCTCCCACGGACAATTCTTCCGTCACGACGGCGAACCAGTCATCTGCTGTTCGCACACAGTCATCAAAGGCCGGGGAGGCCTTCGACTGCTCCACAACGCCGTGATCCACACCGTGAGCGTATCGGTGCGGCACGGCGGGGCGGTTGGGAGGGTGCCCAGCCCGGCCACTGGCTCCCCAAGACCGCTCGAGCCAACGGGGAGGGACGAGTCGCCACCAGGAGCCCGCGACCTTCTCGGCTCGGAACTTCACTACCTTTGGCGTTGTGGGACAAGACACGAACGACGTCGAGGGCTTCGGCTCAGACGAACCGTTACGAGGGCCGGGAGCAGATTCCCCTGCTCCTTTGCCCCCACATGAGCGGACGTGGAGACACCCTTCAGAGGTCGGATTCGCCACGGTCTCCTCATTCGATTCCGAGCCGATCAATATCGGCCGCAACGGACGTCGACTGGTCGGCATCGCTTCTGTGGTCGGTGTTGTCATGTGTGTCGCTCTCGTGATGGCCCTGCAGCCAGATTCCCTGCGTTCTGACCCACACGATGTCGTCGCATTGGCAAATTCGCGACTGCGTGTTGCCTCCTTCGACTACCCCGATCGCATTCCCGACAGAGTCCCGAGTCACGAAACGCAGTCCCCCGGATCTGCGATCGTGACGCCCCCAGTGTCGATCCCATTGCCGACGCTGTCAATCGGCTCACGACTCGTGAACACGATGAGATCCGTTCGGGAAGCCGTCTCCGCTGTGACCAGTCCGACACAAGCTCCGACGACGAGCACCAGTGCACCTGTTGTTGCGACGACAACAGCGACACGTGCCATGGGTGTGCTGTCGGAAAGTGGTGACCATCTACTCACCACGCTGGCAGCTGTGAGTGGAATCGAGTCGATCGACATCCGTCTTCCCGACGGCACGATGGTCCGCGGACGTATCCTGCACACTCTTCCCGAACTTCACATTGCAGTGCTCTCGATATCGGATGAGCCGACAACGGGAGCTCGAGCCGACATCAAAGCGAGCGGCCTCGGTACCGAGGGCACCGACTTCTCCCCAGGGCAGCCCGTCATGATTCTCCTCGAGACTCCTCGTGAATTCGTCATCGGTTCTTCGCTCGGCGACGTCATCGTTGCATTGGAGACGTACGGGTCCATCGCATTCGATACGTCGACCATTGCTGAAGGTGCTCCGCTCGTGAGCAAGACGGGGCATCTCATCGGATTGTGCACTCAAACGGCGGGGCGACTCGGCTTCGTGCCCATCAATCTCCTCGAATCAGCTCTGGCTCGTATGCTCAGCGCCGACGTCGTCGCAACCACGACACTGCCGCAGCAATAACGACGACCACGCCCACAGCAGTGGCCCCGAGGGCGATCTCCTGTTTGCGCTTCGGTGTCATCATCGTCCACCACTTCGTGTCCGTGCCCTCGACGAACACCTGCTCATTGGTGACGACCGGAGTCCACCCTGCGGACCGCAAGCGGTCGTTGGAAACGAGCCAAGGCGAACGCACGTAAGGGCGAAGACCGGGCGGGATCGGACCACGCTGGAACCTCCACTGCAGATCAGCGACGATTTCCGCGATGCGCCCTGGCAGTCGAAGTCGAGGAGCCATACCGGACAGGGCTCGCACTCGAGAGCCTGGGACGAAGCCATCAGGTGCGACGTTGTACACACCGTCAAGAGGTGTTCGAAGTGCAAGCACCACTGCATCTGCGAGATCGTCGAGATGAATGAACTGAGCCGGCACGTCGTCCTCCCCCATCCGCCCACCCATTCCTGCTGCCAGCGCACGCACGAGACTCGACGTGCCGTCACTGGCCATCGACAGAACAGGTCGTAGAACTGTCGCCGTCCGCCCCGGTACACGACTCCGCCAGTCATCCACCATCTGCTCGACCGTCGCCAACTGCCTGGCGAATGCGAACCCGAAGTCGGGTCGAAGTGCTGCGTCTTCGGTCAACGGAACTGGATTGTTGGGCCAGGCCCCATAGACCAAGGCCGATGACAGGACCACGATGTGCTGCGCTGAGGACCTCGTAGCGAAGTCGAGGACCTCGGGCGTACCCTCGACCGCGCTCTTGGATCGAATGGCCAGTGCATCGTGATCCCCCGGGGCAAGATGAACGATGACATCGACACGGCTGGTGTCGGCTTCGAGGGATCTCGGGGAATGCAAATCGAGTTCGTGAACGTCGCAACCGGCGTGATCGGCACGCAGTCTCTCGACGACCCGGCGGCCGAGTGGCCATGCCGATCCGGTGACTGCCACCGTGATGACCCGCTGCGCCGAAGAGACCGCACCTCGTGAAGAAACATCCGCTGTCAAGGTCACGCCTTCACGCTACTGGCGACCCGCTGCCATCTCATCGGGACGTCCTGCACAAGAGAATCCATCTGAGCCGCCCTAGATTGACCAGGTGACTCCGCCCGATGGTGATCCGTTCGACGATGACTCCGCTGGCATGTTTGGCGGCATGTTCGGTGGAATGTTCGGAGACATGTTCAAGATGCTCGGACAAGGTCCGGTGCACTGGGACACCGCCCGCCAGATCGCTGCAACGACGGCCACATCTGGGCGTACAGAGTCCAATGTCGACCCACTGGTCCGTATCGAGTTCTCCGAGATGACTCGCATCGTGATCCCACACCTGCACTCCGTCACGGGAATCGGAGATCTCGCCACTTTGTCGACATGGGAACCGATACCCGTCACTGCGGGCACCTGGGCTGCTCGCACTCTCGAGGACTACCGCCCGCTTTTCACCGACCTTGCAACGGCTCTTCAACCGGGTCAAGCAGGTCAACCGGGTCAACCAGGTCAACCGGGTCAACCAGGAGAGTCGCCAGATCTTGCCGATGACACCTCCGACCCATTCAGCTCACTTTTTGCCAATCTCACTGGGATGATCGCTCCCATGACGATGGGCATGACGATCGGTTCGATGGTGGGTCTGTTGGCACGCAAATCACTGGGGCAATACGACCTACCACTTCCCCGTCCAGAGAATCGTGAATTCATGCTCGTTCCTGCAACCATTGACACCTTCGCCGAGCAATGGAATTTGGACACGCGTGAGGTCCGCATGTGGACGTTGATTCGCGAACTCGTCCTGCACCAGCTGTTTGCCATCGACTCGATTCGAACCTCGGTGCTCGATCTGGTGCGCCAATTCATTGCCGCGTTCCGACCGAATCCGAACGCCATCACCGAAAAACTGTCGTCGATCGAGGTCGAGAATCCAGCAGACATCATGCAATCGCTACAGAAGATTCTCGGGGACCCAGAGATGCTTCTCGGCGCAGTGCGCTCTGTCGAACAGGACCGGATTCAACCGCAACTCGATGCGTTGCTCGGGCTGGTTCTTGGGTGGTCGGACTTCATGACCGATCAGGTCAGCACCCGCATTCTCGGCAACACCACTCACATCGCCGAAGCTGCGCGTCGCCGCAGAATCGAAAACGGTGAGGAAACAGCATTCGTCGAAAAACTGCTCGGCCTCCATCTCAATCGACGACAGGTGGATCGCGGTCGACAGTTCGTCACCGGAGTGGTCGAGCGAGCTGGGATCGAAGGCCTGCAGCCCATCTACCAGAACCCTTCAGCACTGCCGACCCCTTCGGAACTCGATGCTCCCGGACTGTGGCTCGCCCGACTCGATATCACCGACGACGCTTGAATTTCCCGCGGAGCTGATGTCGAAGAGGTAGGGGTTCGAGACCGATCGCCATCTGTCGCAACCCGACCCAGTAGACACCAGCACCTGCAAAGCCGATCCCGGCGATGATCGCGAACCCGACAGCCCCAGGCAGTTCGAGAAGAACGGGAATGATGCCCGCTGCGACCCACATCAGTTGAAAACGCGTGTAGTAGTTCGCAAGGGCCCGACCACGATTGGCATCGGGAGCATCGCGCTGCACGATTGTCTCGAACGCCATGTTGCTCACAGCTGCCGCATAGTTCACGAACATCATCAACAACAGGGCAGTCACAGTCGTCGCAGTCAAAGAAGTGAAAACACCGGCTGCTCCGATCAACACCAGTCCACCCACGATCAGGTATTCGATTCTTTCCACCCTGCTCAGTCGCTTGGCACTCAGGTTCCCGGCCAACGATCCGATCGCTGCCATGCTCACAGCGATACCGAACCACATCGTCCCGAACTGAGGTCCAAAGTGATAGCGCATCTGAGTCCAGCGGCCGTTGGTGGCCAGACCGACGACCTCGGCCCGTTGGGGATCGGCGAACCAGAACGCCAGGTGAAAGAAGATGAACCCGACACTGGCGCGCACCAAACTCATCGCCGACACCGCAATCACCACTCCTGGTTGATGCAGTTCTCTGATTTCGGCCTCTTCGGGAGCCTCACGCGCCACGGTTTGCTTGGGAAGCCGCAATGCATTCACCGCGGCCAATGCGAACAAGACCGCCCCGAAGACGAGAGTGAACTTGGGGGAGATCAGACTCAACAGACCAGATGGAACCGCAGCCGCGAATCCGACGATGCCCGCAGTGACACCGAGCTTGGCATTGGCCTCGACCAGATCGCGTTCGGATCGAAGAAGAGATGGGACCAAGGCCGACTTCGATACTGCATATGTCTTGTTGAGCACCATTGCCAAAAATGCCAAGGGAAACAACAGCAGCGAATCCAACTGGGAGACCATCAACAGCATCACAATGGCGCGAATCGTGGCAATGATCGTGACCAGAAGTCTGCGCCCGCCAGGGATCCTGTCGATGACGGGTCCGATGAACTGTGCGAGAACGACAAAGGGCGCAAAGCTGATGCCGAGAAACAACAGCACCCGGCCTCGCGCCTCACCCGGAGTGATCGACAAGAACAGGGAATCGGCCAGAGCGACCGCCATCGCGGCCTCACCTGCTGCCATCATTGCGTGAACTCGCACGAGCCGGGTGAAGGGCTGCGGAACGAATCGATGCTGTGCTCGAGGAGGCACGTAATCGCGACCGCTTCCCCTCCCAGGCAGTTTGCTCCGCTCCGCTTCACGCCCCAAGCCCTCTGACCCGGTGCTTGCCTGCCCAGGTTGGTGCGACCCTGGAGATTTTCGTGGATCCGAGTCGCTCACGCGTCCACTCTAGGTGTTGGCCATGGCGGCATGGATTTCACTCGAACTCGCAACAACGGAATTTCCGCCGTCACGATTTCTGGAATTTGTATCCCAGCCCTCGAATGGTGACGATACGTGTCGGAGCCGCCGGGTCGGTCTCGATCTTGGCTCGCAGTCGTTTGATGTGCACATCAAGGGTCTTCGTGTCTCCCACGTAGTCGCTACCCCATACGCGGTCGATCAACGTCTCACGAGACACGACACGTCCCGCATTGATCATGAGAACGTGCAGAAGTTCGAATTCCTTCAAGGGCATCGCCACATCGCCCGATCGAACAGTCACGCAGTGCTGACCGGGATCGAGAAACACATCCCCGACGACGAGTGCACCCGAGTCGTCGATCTCATCGGCCGTCAACGGTGACCTGCGAAGCACCGCTCGCATACGAGCGACGAGCTCGCGCAAGCGGTAGGGCTTCGTGATGTAATCGTCTGCCCCGACTTCGAGACCCACGACCGTATCGATCTCAGCTGCCTTGGCCGTCACCATGATGATCGGAACCTGCGAGCGCTTCCGCAACTGGCGGCACACATCGATACCCGACATCCTGGGCAACATCACGTCGAGAAGAACGATGTCGGGCTGCACGATGTCGAACTTCGCGAGAGCTTCGAGGCCGTCCCGAGCGATTTCGACGCGAAATCCCTCTTTGTCGAGACCGATCGACAAAGCATCAATGAAACCCTCTTCATCCTCCACGAGAAGAACTGTGAACTGACTCATGACTGGTCCTCATGAGTCACCTGGGTTCGTGCTGACTCCGGCAACGAGAGCACGAATGTCGAGCCAACACCTTCGATGCTGTGCACGAGAATCTCTCCACCGTGATTGGTGGCGATGTGACGAGCGATCGACAGACCGAGACCGGTCCCCCCTGTGTCCCGAGAACGAGCTCGATCGACACGATAGAAACGCTCGAAAATTCGGTCGATCTCCTTGGCAGGGATACCAGCACCTTCATCGCGCACTTCGATCTGGACATCGTTGTGCGCTCGACGGGACGACACCTCGACGGATGTTCCCGGATCGGAGTACTTGATCGCATTCTCCAGAAGGTTTTGAACAGCAGAGACGATTTGCCGACGATCTCCAGTCACGAGGGCGTCGACCTTGATATCTGCGCGGACAATCGAGATCGTGCGACCGTCAGCAAGAGTCTGCGTTCGGTCGATCGCTTCATCGATGATCTGGGAGACACGAACATCTTCTGAGAGGGCCTGCCCTCCGTACTCGAGCCGAGAGAGTTGAAGGAGATCGTCGATGAGGCGACCGACGCGAATCGATTCATCGGAGATCTTGGCGGACAGTCGACGCACCACCTCTGGATCGTCCTGTTGTGACAAGGTCTCGGCGAGGACAGCCATGGCCCCGATCGGTGTTTTCAACTCATGGCTGATGTTCGCCACGAAATCCGTGCGGACGGCATCGACGAGGGCGCGCTCAGTGGTGTCTTCGATCATGGCGACCGCACCTCCGGTCGCAAGTGGCAGAGCCGTCACTGAAATGACCTGACGCGGCGGTCCGAAAAGATCCAACACCTTGCGACCACCCTGCCCGCCGACTGCTGCTCGCACATAGTTGTCCACCGCCTCCTCGACCAGGACCTCGGAATGTGCAGCTCGCGTCAGGCCCGTTGCGCCGGCATTGCGATACACAATGTCTCCATCTGCTGATGCCACGACCACCCCGATCGTCAAGGCATCGAGCACAGCGGACAAGAAATTTGGCGAACCTCCTCCATCCACGGCGGAGTCCCGATAGTCCATGTCGGACTCTTCATCAACATCGCGCCGATGGCGAACTCTGCTGAGAAGCGTCATCCCCAGCACCCCAAAAGTGACGCCGACGACGCCAATGAGGAGGGACGAGATCACAGCACCCTTTGCACGAGAACGTCAGCCCCGCTCGGTCGGAGTCTCTTGGATCGGCTGCACCATTGGAATCCCGCCGATCGGCGTCAGGTCTCCAAGGACTCGCTCTCGGTGTCGGGCCGCTCCGATGTGCTCGGGAAGCCATCCAGTGACCAAAAAGCGCACCTTTTCGCCGATGTTGACCGCATGGTCTCCAATGCGCTCGTAGAAGCGGGCAACGACAGCGAGCTGGATAGCGACCTGCAAGTCGATGCGACCAGCTGCATGTGATTCGAAGATCGCCTGGATGAACTGACGCTGCAGATCGTCGAGAAACGAATCCATGTCGTCGATCGCAGCAGCCCGAGCGGCATCCATGGCCAAGTAAGAACCTGTTGCTTCGCTGAACAAGTGACGTGCCTGATCCGACATCTGCAAAACGATGGTGCGCAGATTCGGATCGAATTCGTGTCCATAGATACGCCGTGCGGCTTTGCAGATGTTCACGACGAGGTCGGCCGAGCGCTCGATCTCCCCGGAAATCTTGAGAGCAGCGATGACTCGCCGCAGGTCTCCAGCAACTGGAGCCTGCAGGGCGAGGATCTGGACGCAGCGTTCCTCGATGTCGATACTGCGGGCATCGATCTCGTCATCGGCAATGATCATCGCCTCTGCGGTCGACAGATCCTGGTCGAGAAGGACCGCCGTGCACTTGGGAATGCTCTCGACGACCGATGCCGAGATACGTACCAGTTCCTGCTGGATCTCGTCGAGATCCCGGTGGTAAGCCTTGCGGGGTTCGTTCATGATGTCGCTCCTCAGCCGAATCTGCCAGTTACGTAGGCTTCAGTCCGCTCGTCTGAAGGCGTCGAGAACATCTTCTGCGTCGAATCGAACTCGACGAGGACACCCGTTCGCCGATCGCTTTCCGGATTGATCTCCGTCGTGAAGAACGCCGTACGGTCGCTGACACGAGCAGCCTGTTGCATGTTGTGAGTGACAATGATGATCGTGAAATCCTTCTTGATCTCCTGCATCAAATCTTCGATACGTGTCGTTGCAATCGGGTCCAGAGCCGAACACGGCTCATCCATCAGAATCACATCAGGTTCGACAGCGATGCAGCGGGCAATGCACAGTCGCTGCTGCTGTCCTCCGGACAGACTCATGGCCGAGGCCTTGAGTCGATCCTTCACCTCGTCCCACAGAGCAGCGCGCTTCAAGGACGATTCGACGATCTCGTCGAGTTCAACCCGTTTGCGCACACCGTTGAGGCGCGGACCGAATGCCAAGTTGTCGTAAATGCTCTTCGGGAACGGGTTCGGCTTCTGGAACACCATGCCCACTCGTCGTCTCACCTCGACTGCGTCGACATTCTTGGCGTAGAGATCGATGCCGCGATAGCGCACCTCTCCTTCGACACGAGCACCAGGAATGAGATCGTTCATCCGATCGAAACAACGCAGAACCGTCGTCTTCCCACATCCTGATGGCCCGATGAAAGCAGTGATCTCCTGACCGTTGATCGACAGGTTCACGTCGCGAACCGCGCGAAACTCCCCGTAATAGACGGCAAGGTCGTTTGTCTGGAAGACCGGTGTTTGCGAATCCTGGGTTGCGGCATCCGAGGACCGAATGCCTGGCTGTTCGTTCACGTTTCCATCCTGTCTCATTTTCAATGCGATCCTTCGTGCGTTGCGTGCATCAGACATCTGCTACCACTTCTTCTCGAAACGGTTCCTCAGCCAGATGGCCAGACCGTTGATGATCACGACGAGCACGAGAAGTACCAGTGATGCTGCAGCCGTGACTGACTGGAATTCGTCGCCGGTCTGGCGAGCGTAGGAAAAGATGGCGACTGGCATCGACGTGAACCCACCTTCGGTGATTTGATCCCACAGGCTGAGGTTGCCCGTTCGCAAAAGCCCAGTGATACCGCCGACCAAGAGCAAAGGCGCCGCCTCACCGGCAGCTCGCGACAAGGCAAGCACCGTGCCTGTGAGAATCCCCGGGGCAGCCGATGGAAGTACGTGCGAGCGCACCGTCTCCCACTGCGTGGCGCCGACTCCGAGAGCTCCTTCTCGAATAGCTCGGGGCACAGCGCGCAAAGCCTCCGATGCCGTGATGATCACGATTGGAAGGACGAGCACTGCCAATGTCAATCCGCCAGAGATCACTGTTCGACCACCGGTGATCCCACCGGCGAATTTCACGAAGATCGAAAGACCGAGAATGCCGTAGACAATCGACGGCACACCGGCGAGGTTACGGACATTGATACGCGTCACCCGGGCCAGACGCGATCTACCCGCGTATTCCTCGAGATACACAGCACAAGCGATTCCGAGAGGAAAAGCTACAAGCGCAACGATGACTGCCATCGTCATCGTGCCGCGGATCGCCTGCCACACACCCGCCTCAGAGGCATTGGATGCATCGAGCCCACTCGACAAGTAATCGCCAAGGCGCCCCGAAAGGACCGGCCACGATCTCTGGAACAAGTTGACCACGAGGGCGACAAGAATCAACAGCGACATCAGCAGGGCACCGAGAAGGGCCCACTCGATCACACGCCCACGCACATCGCGTCGCGACGACGTCAATTCTTCGGTGAGCGAAGCAGCGCTCGCCGCACCGAATCTCTGGGGTGTCGACACTGGCATGTCAGTACTCCTCGCGGACACGGCGCACGAGCCGGTCGCCGAGCAGGTTGAGGATCAACGTCAGGATGAACAGCAAAAAGCCAATGAAGTACAGGCTCTGGAAAGCGAGGCCCGAGCCAGCGACCTGGTCACTTCCGAAACCGAGCGCTGCCATTGCAGCTGTCATCGTCTGGCCAGGCTGGAAGGGATCTGTCGAGAACAATCCTCCACCAACTGCGCCTGCAGCAATCGCCACCACCATGGTTTCGCCGATGGCACGCGAGATGCCAAGAATGAGAGCAGCGACGACTCCTGAGATCGACGCTGGGAGCACCACACGAAATGTCGTCGGGACTTTCCTGGCACCAAGGCCGAACGATGCTTCGCGCAACGATGACGGAACAGCTTGAAGAGCATCTTCGGCAACGCTGGCGATGATCGGAATCGTAAGAAATCCCACAGCGACACCGGCAGCTGCGATATTGAATGCTTTGTTCGCTCCGTCCACAAGTTGCGTGATGATCTGCGGATTGATGAACGAGATGGCGAAATATCCGAGAACGACACTCGGAATGCCGGCAAGAACTTCGACAATCGGCTTCAAAATTTTGCGCGCTCGAGGTCGGGCGAATTCGGACAAGTAGACCGCCGCCCCGAGACCGAGCGGTACGGCGATCAGCATTGCGATGCCGGTGACCATGAGCGATCCGACGACCAGGGTCTTGATGTCGAACATCCCGCGTCGCGGGAACCAACCGATCGACCACAAATCGCCTTTGGGCACATCGATGAAAAAACCCCAAGCATCACGGAAAAGGGTGAAGATGATCAACAACGTGACCGCCAGTGTGGACATGGCGGCCAACGTGAACACCAAGCGCATCGAACGATCCGAACGACGCCGTCCTGACGCCAACGTCAGGGAGAAACCACTGCTTTCCACCTTGCCCACCTCCTTCAACTAGCACACCATCCGGACCTATTGCGAAACGGGTGCGCCGCATGAGCGGCGCACCCGTTCCATCGACCGAAAACCCCGATGTACGAGGTTGTCAGCCATCGATTACGTCAGCCGCCGTCCCGGGTTCCCGCTTCTCGAGCGGTCCACACTGCACGGGTTGCCTCGAGATCGGCAGGGGCAAGCGACACATACGGAACCTGGCCTTCGCCGGTACCGATGACGCCAAAGCCCTCATCGCTCATGAAGAAATCCACGAATGCTGCGAGAGCGGCATTGTCCGCGAGTCGAGGAACGCTGACGTAGATGTACAGCGATCGAGCGATCGGGAACTCGCCAGATGAGATCGTCTCAGCCGAGGGAGCGACACAGCCGTTACCGGCATCGACCTGGAGAGGCTTGACAACATCGAGGTTTTCCTCGACGAAGGCGAAGCCGACCCAACCAAGCGACGTCTCATTGGCAGCAATGCCCTCGATGATCACGTTGTCGTTGGGGCTGGCCGTGTAGTCGGGGCGAGGCGCATCGTCTTCTGCCTCGAGAGCACCGGCAACCTCACCGAGCACGATCTCGACGAACGAGTCGAATGTGCCGGACTCTTCACCGGGGGCCGTCACCGTCAACGCTGCATCCGGGTACGGAGCGTTGATGGTGCCGAGTTCGGTACCGAGCGTGGCACGCAGTTCCTCGGCAGCCTCATTGGCGTCGCTCCAGTTGTTACGACCAGTTGCATCAGGTCCAAGGAGCACCCACAAGTCGGCGAAGCTGACGCACTCGACAGCTGTGTTCGCAGCAGAGGTGATGACGGACAGACCGTCGACGGCGACTTCGAGTTCGATGAACTCGACGCCATTGGCCGAACAGGTCTCAACTTCTGCGGCCTTGATCGGTCGCGAAGCGTCGGAGATGTCGGTCTCGCCTGCGCAGAACTTGGCGAAGCCGTCACCGGTTCCCGGGCCTTCCACCTGGATTGCGACGTTCGGATTGGCATCGCCGAACAATTTGGCGACTGCTGTGGTGATCGGCTCGACAGTCGAAGAGCCCGAAACGAAGATCGAGCCTGAAAGATCGCTACCACCGTCAGCGGCTTCGGTTGTCTCGACAGGCTCAGAGGAACCCGACGAGGAAGTGTCATCACTTCCGCACGCCGCGAGAGCCACGGCGATCGACGCGAATCCGATAGCTGTCGCCCGACGGGTCCATCCCCGGCGGCTCGAGTGATCGATTGTGGACTTCGTCCTTTTCATCAATGTTCTCCTTGATTCAGGGCACAACGCTGCGGTGCCACGAGACAACGTAGAGGGACTACGTGGACGCCACCTGAGGGCGAGGTGAACAGCGGGTGAACAGTCGCGAATATCTACGAGAGCATCATCGGGCGCAGTCGCCCTTCAGCGAATACGCGTCTTCGTCGTCTGACGCTTGGCAGCCCACTCGTACATCGATCGCTGCGGATGGGGTTCGAAGTCTTCTGGGCCGACGCGCTTCCACGTGTCGTCGGGCTGCAATTCGAATGCTGGAACGCCATCAGCGAGATCGAGTTCGAGAGTGTGATCGATCCAGGCCTGATGACGTGGATGCGTCAAAGGGGTGAGAACCTCCACCCGCCGATCGAGATTGCGGGGCATCAGGTCCGCAGAACCGATGAAATGAAGGTGCTGGTCTTCGCCGAGCCCATTCGCAAATCGGAAAATCCGCGAATGCTCGAGATAGCGACCAAGAATCGACCGCACGCGGATGTTCTCACTCAACCCGGGTACACCCGCACGTAGACAGCAAATGCCGCGAATGACGAGATCCACTCGCGCTCCCTTGTTCGATGCTGCGTATAGCTCCTCGATCATCTCGGGGTCAGCAAGCGAATTCAGTTTGAGCGTGATTGCTCCAGCAGCACCACGATCACCCTCGGCACGAATCAACGCGATCAGCTGTGAACGTAGCTCGTGGGGAGCGACGAGCAGTCGTGTGTAACCAGGCTTGCGGCTGTATCCCGTCAAGTGGTTGAACAGCTGCGCAGCATCGGCTGCGATATCGGTTTCACAGGTGAAGTAGCCAAGATCCTCGTATGTGCGGGCAGTGCGCGAGTTGTAGTTGCCGGTCCCGAGGTGGACGTACCGCCTCAGGCCGTCGCCGTCTTCACGCACCACCAGCACGCACTTGGCGTGTGTCTTCAATCCGACGACTCCGTACACGACGTGTACGCCCGCACGTTCGAATGCTTTGGCCCACGTCACGTTCGTGGCCTCGTCGAAGCGAGCCTTCAGCTCGACGAGGACTGCCACCTGGACTCCGCGCTCGGCTGCGCGAATGAGATGCCGAGCGATCGGGCTGTCTCCGCTCGTTCTGTACAGAGTCATCTTGATGCTCTGCACCCGAGGATCATCAGCAGCTTGGGAGAGGAATTCTTCGACCGAACTGGCGAAGCTTTCATAGGGATGGTGCAGGAGAAGCGGTCGCTCACGAATGACCGAAAAGATCGACCTTTCCGATTCTGCAGCCGCAACGAGCCGACCGGCCGTCACTGGCGGCCACTGATCGTCTTTGATCTCCGGACGATCGAGTGCATGCAACTGCCACAGACATGTGAGATCGAGAAGACCTCGGATGGACACGACATCGACCGTGGTCAAATCGAGCTCTTCGAGGAGCAAGTCGAGAATCTCACCCGACACCGACTCGCTCACCTCGAGACGTACTGCGCGTCCAAAACGGCGACGGCGTAACTCCATTTCCACAGCAGCCAGCAAATCATCGGCATCCTCGTCTTCGAGAGAGAGATCGGCATTGCGCGTGATCCGGAACGTCGTCGAATCGAGGACCTCCATTCCCGGAAACAAAGTCGGCAAGAACTCGATGATCACCTGCTCGACAGGGACGAAGCGACTTCCTCCTGGGAGAGGAAGCAGACGCGGGAACAGCGTCGGCACTTTGACGCGCGCAAACCTCTGCTCGGACGTCTCCGGGTCACGCACGACAGCAGCGACACTGAGAGCGAGATTCGACACGTAGGGAAACGGATGGGCCGGATCGACGGCGAGTGGCGTCAGGATCGGAAAGATTCGGCTGTCGTAGAACTCTGCGAGGTATGACTTCTCCTCGGGCTGGAGATCCCCCCAATTGCAGATGTGAATTGCCTCCGCTGCGAGCCGCGGAGCGAGTTCGTCGATGAGCACGTTCTGCTGGCGGATGCACAGTTGACGTGCTCGTTCGAGCACTCGCTCGAGTTGCAGAGCAGGAGTCATCCCGTCGGGCAGAACCGAGGTGATGCCAGCGGCCTCTTGATCTTTCATTGCCGCCACCCGAACCTGAAAGAACTCATCGAGGTTCGACGCGAAGATGGCGCAAAACTTGACCCGTTCGAGCAGTGGGATGCCGGGCTCACTGGCCAGCGCGAGGACGCGCTCGTTGAAATCGAGCCAAGTCAACTCTCGATTGAGAATCCTGGTCACCATGGCCCCCGAGCCCTCACGTGCGTCCGTGCGCTATCTGGTCGATCGATGTGGTGAAGTGCGTCGTTCAGAGCAGGTTCTCGTCGAAGCCCAAGTCCCACTCGACTGTGACACGTTCACGTTCGGCGTCGCGCATGATGCGCTCGCGATTTCGCTTGAACTGCGGGTCCGTGTACGGCAGCAGAACGAGCCGGGCTAACGCCCGTGTGCGGAACTCCTCGACAAGGGTGCGATCACCGAAATCGCCAACGAGATCCCAGTGGGGCGCAACCGGACCGAGGAACACGATTCGGACATGCGCTCGTGATGGCTCTTGGGACAACTGATGGTCGGTCATGACAACTCCTCGATTCGCCGGACCCACCGACCCGATGAGCGTGTCATCAGGCACAGAATGCCGGAAATCGAAAGGATATCGGTGTTTCAAGCGACCTCGACAGGGACATGACTGGTTCGGCCCGCCCTGGCGTGCTTGACTGGAAGCGGTTGGGAACCTGCGCAGCACATCGATCGTCCAACGGTCGTAGCGCAGCGACCCGGCCTCTCGTCGGGCGAGGCGGACAGAACCCTTCGCACAAGGAGATGATCGACACATGGATGATGAAACCACCGCAACGTGGATGGCTCAGGGTGCTTGCCGTGCGTATCCACCCAACACCTTCTTCCCCAGTGACGGGGTTGGAGTCGACCGGGCTCGCAAGATCTGCGCCACCTGCCCCGTGACCTCGCAATGCCTCGAGTACGCGTTGGCAAACCACATCGACCACGGTGTCTGGGGTGGATGCAGCGAGCGTGAGCGTCGGCGCATCAGCAAAAGGCGACGCCTCGAAGTGCAGTCACTCTGAGGTCTAGAGCCTGATTGGTTCAGTTGGAGGGCGGGACGTCAGCGTCCTTGTTTCCCTCGTTCAAACCTTTCTTGAACTCTTTTTGAGCCTGACCCAGGTTCCGGGCCAACTTGGGGATCTGTGATCCGCCGAAAAGAACCAGGACGACGACCAGGACAACGATCAACTCGGGTCCATCGAACAAGCCAGCAAACATGCCGTCAGGGTACCACCAGGTGTCCCGCAACGGTCGTTCGCTGATCGGTCAGCTGACGTTGCTCATGGCTTTGGACCCATACATGCCAGAGTGAGTACGTGCTCGAATGTGTCGCCAACATCAGCGAGGGACGAGACGCATCCCTACTGAGCCGCCTCCAGGACGCCTGCGGTCGGGATCTGCTCGATCTCCACACAGACCCGGATCACCACCGCAGTGTCTTCACCCTGGTCGGCGAAGGGTCGATCCGACAGCTGACGCTGCTCACAGTCGACTCCGTGGACGTATCCCAGCATGTCGACGGTATTCATCCTCGCCTCGGGGCAATGGATGTGGTTCCCTTCGTGCCCCTTTCGCCGTCCACGCTGCACGATGCCGTCCAGGCCCGCCAAACATTCGCCGAATGGGCTGCTGGAGAACTCGGTATTCCTTGTTTTCTCTACGGGCCAACTCATGGGGCCCTCACCACCGACAGAACTCTGCCAGACATACGCCGCAGGGCCTGGCGTGACCTGCTACCAGATCTTGGACCACAGCACCCTCACCCCACAGCTGGAGCCATCTGTGTCGGGGCACGCCCAATCCTGATCGCCTACAACATCTGGATGCATGATCCATCAGGTGGAGCCAATGTCCGCTCCATTGCCCAGACGTTGCGATCGGCATCGGTCCGGACATTGGCTCTAGCCATCGGGGACCACTTTCAGGTGAGCATGAACTTGGTCGATCCCGAGTCCGCTGGCCCGTTCGACGTCTACACCCGCGTCCAAGAACTCAGCCAAGGCACAGCCACGACGATCGAACGATGCGAACTCGTCGGGCTCATTCCGGAATCTGTACTCGAACGATCACCACGTCACATGTGGGAAACATTGGATCTCGGTCCCGACAAGACGATCGAACATCGACTGAGAGCACGGGGTATCCAACTGTCCTGACGCCCCTTCTGGGGCAGATCAGGCTGTTGCAGTGCTGCGGGTCGACTGGGCCCGCTGCCGGCGCAAACGGCGCCTCTCTCGTTCGGACAATCCACCCCAGATACCGAACTTTTCACCGTTCACGAGGGCGTATTCGAGACAGTCCATGCGTACCACACAGCCTCTGCAGACTTCTTTGGCTTCTCGTGTCGACGCTCCGCGCTCAGGAAAGAAGAGGTCAGGATCCACGCCCAGACAGTTGGCCTGGTCTTGCCAGTTTTGATCTCCGGTTACTTCATTCATGTGGCTGCCTCAGCATCCGACCCGTGGGCCCATTGTTCGAAGGCCATCTGCTCCGCGCCTGTAGATGACCACCTGTGTAATTACATTGCTGTCATTCTCGCCCATCAGAGGGGGTTCGCGCAAGTGCGGAAACACAAAACGGCGGATCAGACAGGGCTGTCACCCGTCCTCTCCTGGGGTGAATAGTTCCTCATGGCCTCGATCTCGCCCTACTGTGAGGCGATGCCGATCCATTTACGTGCCGAGCCAGGCGATTATGCCCCTGCAGTCCTGTGCCCCGGCGACCCCCGCCGGGCGACCTACATCGCTGAGAACTTCTTCGACGTCGGTTCCCGACTCGTCAACGAAGAACGAGGCATGCTCGGGTACACCGGCACCTTCCAAGGGAGACCGATCAGCGTCCAGTCCACTGGCATGGGTGCCCCCAGTGCGGGCATCGTCTTCGAAGAATTGACCATGCTCGGGGTGACACGCCTGATTCGCGTTGGGACCTGCGGCGGCCTACAAAAGCACCTGCGTATGGCTGACACCATCATCGGTCTCAGCGCCTCAGCAGATGATCGCACTCCCGTGCGCTATGCCGGTATGGAAGGTTTCGCCCCGAGCGCCACGTTTTCCCTCGTCGAAGTTGCCGCCCGGTTGAGCCGCACCGTGAGCGATCGCGTCTTCATTGGATCGATCGTGACAAGCGGCCTTTTCTACGACCCGGACCCGAACACGTTTGCGACATGGCGCAAACTCGGGCATCTCGGCGTCGAGATGGAAGCCGCCATGATGTACACAATCGCCGCCGTCAAGGGCATCCAGGCTCTGGCGATGATGACTGTGAGCGACGTCATCGACCCTGAAGAGGGCAATGTCGAGCGGATCTCCGATGAGGATCTGAAAAAAGGCGTCGATCAGATGATGATGATCGCCTGTCAGGTCGCTGTCAGCTGAATTCGGCGACACCACGTACAACTCAACCGGCGCCGAACTGGCGAACCCGGATCAGATCAAGCCCAGTTCCTGCACAGCCTGGCGCTCTTCGGCCAACTCTGACGTCGAGACATCGATCTTGGTGCGACTGTACGCGTCGATCTCGAGCCCCGGCACGATTTCATAGTCACCGTCACGACAGATGCACGGGAAACTCGAAATCAACCCCTCCGGGACCCCGTAACTTCCATCACTCGGCACAGCCATCGAGACCCAGTCGCCTTCTGGCGTTCCCAGTGCCCACGAACGGATGTGATCGATCGCGGCGTTGGCCGCAGAAGCTGCCGACGAGGCACCGCGGGCCTCGATAATTGCTGCGCCACGCTTGGCCACAGCTGGGATGAATGTCGAGTCGACCCAGGTGTGGTCGTCCACGGTCTGATACGCGTTACGTCCACCAACTTCGCAATGGAACAAGTCCGGGTACTGGGTCGTGGAGTGGTTGCCCCAGATGGTCATCTTCTTGACCGCTGACACTGGCTGATTCACCTTCTGGGCGAGTTGGGTGATTGCCCGATTGTGGTCGAGACGTGTCATTGCTGTGAACCGTCGTGGGTCGAGAGACTTCGCGTTCTTCTGAGCGATCAATGCATTCGTGTTGGCCGGGTTGCCCACGACGAGAACTTTGACATCTCGCTTGGCACTGCGAGCCAACGCCTCACCCTGAGGTTTGAAGATCCCACCGTTGGCGCTGAGCAGGTCGGCACGCTCCATTCCTGCCTTTCGGGGCATGGCGCCGACGAGGAGAGCAATATCTGCATCGCCGAACGCCGTGTCGGCATCGTCTGTTCCCACGATGCCGGCCAACAACGGGAAAGCGCAGTCATCGAGTTCCATCCGAACACCGTCGAGCGCCTTCAATGCAGGCGTGATCTCGAGAAGTTGCAGGATCACGGGAGTGTCCGGACCCAACATCGCACCCGAGGCGATCCGAAAAAGGAGGCTGTAGCCGATCTGACCGGCGGCACCGGTCACTGCAACGCGTACTGGGGAGGTCATATCGACCAGCGTACGCCCGCATCACCGCCGACAGAAAACGCGCCGCCTACAGGCGAACGTCATCTCGCGCCGCCTACAGGCGGCCGTCATCTCGCGCCGCCTACAGGCGGCCGTCATCTCGCGCCGCCTACAGGCGGCCGAGCGCCCGGAAGATCAGCTCGGAGTAAAAGATGCGTCCGTCCGTGTCGAGGTGGATTCCATCCCTCGTCAGGCAAGTACCGACACAATTTTGCGCTTCTCGCTCCCAATCAACGACGATCACATTCGGGTATTCGAGCGGCAGATCACGGATCATCATGTTGTTGGGCTCGGTCCAAGCACGATTGGCCTTACCGGTCATCAACACCACCTTGGGCACATCGACGAGAGCCCGCAGGAGCCGATCCATTGTCTCTTTCTTGATCGGTCCATTGGTGCCGAGATGCACGACTGCTGCATCCATGGTCACTCCGAGATCCTTCAACTGATGGAAGATGTCTGCGCCGTTCTTTCCTTGACGATCCTGTTCGGCGTCGACAACAGCTCCGAGTGCGTTCAGTTCGCGCGCCGCACCCTTCATCACCGAATCCCCGAGCGCGAAGACTGGGTAGTGCTTGGACGACTTCACCGTCGTCGGTGGTGCCGTTTCATCAGGAGCCGGAACAGCCGTCGTTGGTGGCGGCAGCGTTGCTTGGACATCGGCAACGATGTCGACAACGGCGCTATCAGCCGCATCGAGGCTCGCCTGCACTTCATTGACCTTGTTCTCTCCAGTTGCCAGGCTGACGCCGGCGAAGATGGGAAGGGCCGCAAAAGCAGCAACTGCGACCGCCCACACGCGCTTGTGCGTCGACTCTTTACTCTTGGATCTCAACAGCGAAAGAACCGATGTCTTGAATCGCTTTTCGCGAATGGGCAATTCGATGAATCGGTACGAGATCTCCGTGATCGCCACTGTGACCATCATTGCCAATGCGAATTCGTGTGGCTTCAACTTCACTCCGGCCTCGTGTCGCAGAGCTTGGAACACCGGCCAGTGATAGAGGTAGAGCCCGTAGGACCGCTCGCCGATCACGCGCAGCGCCTTGGTGCCAAGAATGGAGCCTGCTCGCGACTTGGGATGAGCCACAGCAGCAATCACCATCAAGGTGGCGACACCGGTGAGAAGGAATCCACCGCGGAACAGCCACGGGTCTGCATACGTTCCCTCTTCACCGACGAGTTCGGTGACGTGCAACGCCCACATCAAGACGCCGAGCGCAATGACGCCAACGAGAGCGAACGGGTCGAGCGAACGACCTTTCGTACGCATCGGTCCGCGCAGCAGTGCATAGGGGCGCCACAGAAGGGCCATCGCCGCACCGAGCAGCAGACCGCTGGCTCGGGCCGGAGTCGAAAGGTAGAGCACGTCGATCTTGTTCACACACCGACCGGCAATGTTCCAGTACGCGTCCGGGGTCGACGCGCAATTGGCTCCGATCCGGCCACTGGGCATCAAGACGCCCACGACCACAGTGATGATGAGAGCGAATGCCAAGAACCACATTGCGACTCGCGGCAAGCGACGATGGCCCTTACGCAAGATCGCCATCATCACAAGAGGCCACAGAAGGTAGAACTGCTCCTCCACTGCCAACGACCAGAGGTGTCGCAAGGGTGCGAAATCGTTGATCGCCGTGTAACCCGCCCCGACCCAGACCTGGAACCAGTTCGATCCGTACACGAGCCCAGCAACGACGTCACCCCTCAGAGCTCCGAGCGCATCGCGTTCGAAGATTGAGGTCCACAAAATGAGCAACAGCATCATCATGAACAGAGCTGGCAGGAGTCGCCGTGCTCGTCGAATCCAGAATTCCTTGAGGCTGATGGTCGCAGTGCGCTCTTTTTCGGCCACCAGAAGCAGTGTGATCAGGTAGCCGCTGATCACGAAGAAGACTTCGACCCCGAGAAAACCTCCGGCCAACCAAGACGAGTTGGCGTGATAGACGATGACCGCCAGAACGGCAATGGCTCGCAGCCCATCGAGTCCAGGAAGATACGGAACTCGACTCACTTGAGCTGAGCGCGGGGGCGTTTGGGCTCTGGTCACCCCTCTATTCTGCCCGCTCGGTGGGACTCTGAGCCTGCACTCACGCGTCCGGAGGTGAGTCAGATGGCAGATCTGTTGCACCCAGCACATCCGTCGACGCCAGTTGGGCATGGATCTCCCGCGTGGCTGTGCTCCTGTTCAAGGTGTAAAAGTGCAGACCTGGGGCTCCCGCATCCAGAAGCTGCCGGCTGAGTTCGGTTGCGGCTTCGACTCCCACTTTGCGCACATCCTCCGGATCCGACATGCCTTCGAGCCTCTCGGCGAGCCAGTGGGGGAATTGAGCTCCTGACATCGCTGCCATCTTTTCGATCTGGCTCTTGTTCGTCACTGGCATGATTCCCGGAAGAATCGGCTTGTCGATGCCGAGGGCTGCCATGTCCTCGACAAGCCGCTCGTAGACAGCCGATTCGAAGAAGAACTGCGTGATCGCAAAGTCCGCTCGTTCGAGTTTTGCCGCCAGATGACGTCGATCGGTGGCTCGGTCCGGAGATCGCGGGTGGACCTCTGGATGGGCTGCAACGCCGACACAGAACCGGTCACCGATCAAGACGTCGTCGAGCAGATCGCTGGCGAAGCGGTAGTCGCTCGCTGGGGGCGGACCATCGACTGGAGGATCGCCTCCCAGCGCAAGGATGTTCTCGACTCCAGCATCTGCGTAATCGTCGAGAATCGCCGAGATCTCTGCACGCGTATGTCCCACACATGTCAGATGGGCCATGGGAGTCAACTGGGTTTGCGCTCGCATCCATGTCACGAGATCCTTGGTGCGCTGACGTGTACTGCCGCCCGCACCATACGTGACACTGACGAAACTTGGCTGCAACGGTTCGAGCTCTGCGATCACGCGCCCCAGAGAAGCTTGAGCATCATCGGTCTTGGGCGGAAAGAACTCGAAGGAAAACGTCCGACCCCGCGCAAGGAGATCGGAGATGCGAGTCATTGGCCCAGTGTAGAAGCACTCACCGTTACACGACTTGTGCGCCGATCGGACTTCCGCGCCGATCGATGGCCAGGTCGGTCGATGGTCAGGTCGGTCGAAATCGACCAATGGACGAACTCATCGGTCGATGCCTGACATGTTCAATGTCGGAAATGACGACGGCCCGTGAAGATCATGGCCAGTCCCAGTTCGTCGGCGGCGGCGATGGTTTCGGTGTCACGAACGCTCCCACCCGGTTGAACGATCACCCGAACCCCTGCTGGGGCAACGGCATCGATTCCGTCACGGAAGGGAAAGAACGCATCACTCGCACAGACTCCACCGCCTGCTCGACCAGCGGCCCGCTCGACGGCAATACGCGCCGAGTCGAGTCGATTCTGCTGTCCAGCTCCGATACCGATTGCACGCCCACCGTGGGCGAGGACGATGGCATTCGAACTCACTGCTGCGACGACCTGCCATGCGAGACCGATATCGAGCCACTGATCATCTGACGGACGGACTCGAGTCACGATCTGCCAAGACGCGGGATCGACGATCACCTCATCTGGTGTCTGGACCAACAAGCCCCCGTCGACGGATCGGATGTCGAGAACACGTCCACGTGGGAGTCCTGCACTGATGATGCGCAGGTTGTGTTTCTGGCGCAGAGTCTCGAGAGCGTCATCGTCATATGCCGGAGCCACCACGACTTCGGTGAAAACGTCGACGAGTTGTGCGGCCATTGCTGCTGAGACTCGGCGGTTGACCGCAACAATCCCACCGAATGCGCTGACAGGATCGCATTCATATGCGCTTCGGTAGACGTCTGCGATCGATCCTCCCGGTGAGACTGCGACACCGCAGGGGTTGGCGTGCTTGACGATCACGCACGCCGGGTCCTCGAAACGATGAACGAGAGTCCACGCAGCATCGGCATCGTAGACATTGAGATAACTGAGCTCTTTGCCTGCGTGCTGTACGGCATCGTCCCACCAACTGGTCTGTCCTGCGATGCGATAGCGCGCCCCGATTTGGTGGGGGTTCTCGCCGTAGCGCAACGTCTGAACCTTGTCGATCCGAAGAACCGAAGTCTCGGGCAGAACCGATACGTCGGCATCGACATCGGTCAACCATTGGGCGATCTCCGCGTCGTAGGCAGACGTCGTGCGAAACGCCCTGTGGGCGAGCATTCGTCGAGTGTCACGGCTCACTTCACCCGTCGATCGGATCTCATCGGCAACGAGGGCATAGTCATCGGGACGAACGACGACGGCAACATGTGCGTGATTCTTCGCCGCCCCACGTATGAGTGTCGGGCCACCGATGTCGATCAACTCGACACCAGGATTCGATCCGAATGGATACAAATTGACGACGACCAGCGAGATCGCTTGGATTCCATATTCGTCCATCTCGCGCAGATGAACCGGATCGTCGCGGTCGCCGAGAATTCCACCATGAATGAGGGGATGCAGTGTCGCCACTCGATGCCCGAGAAGGGCTGGGTATCCAGTGATCTCGGCGACATCGGTGACCTCCACTCCCGCTTCGCGAACGACCTTGGCGGTTCCACCACTCGACCAGATCTCCCAGCCGCTTGAAACGAGCCCGCGAGCAAAGTCGGCGATCCCGGTCTTGTCGTGGACGCTGAGCAGGGCAACCGGCATGCTTCGACGTTACCGACGTCGTCGAATGAGCCCATCGAACCTTCTCGACATCGATATCGATTCGTTGTGTCCCGAGCCGTGTCTCAACTGCGGTACGGTTCGCTCGTCGGAGCGTCTCCGGCGAACACCAAGGAGCATGAACATATGGACTTTTCGAAACTGAAGACTGCTGATTGGCTCAAGATTGGCGGCGCTGCGGGAATGCTGATCTTCGGATTCTTCGATTGGGCGAAATACGATTTCATGGGCATTTCTACGTCGGGGAACAATGTGTTCAATTACCCCGTTCGCGGTCTCATCTCGTGGATTCTCGTGATCGGCGTCGGCGTCGTGACACTGCTCGGCTCGCAGGGGAAAAAAGTCGGCAACGTCCAATGGCCGATCGTTTCAGTCCTGGCAACCTCTCTGGCAACGATCCTGATGCTGTTGCTGATCATCCTGGGCCCAGATGACTCCGGTCTCGACTTCAAACCCGCCATTGGTCTGTGGCTGGCATTCATTTCCACAGTCGTGGCCCTCGCAGGTTCCGTCATGTCGTTCCAGTCCGGTGGCGGAAACTTGAAGGATCTCACCGACGTCGAGAAACTGAAAAAGGGTTTCGGCAAGAACTGACGCAGGTCGAGACGTTCAATTCGAGTGAACACGGGCGCTCACCGCATCGGTGGGCGCCCGTTTCGCGCCATACGCCGACTCTCGATTCGTGAAGTCTCTATTCGTGCTCTGTCAGCCGAGCGACGCGATGATCTCAGCCATGAGATCACCGGCCTCAGTCGGATTCTGACCGATACGCACTCCAGCGGCGCGTAGAGCGTCCATCTTTCCCTGAGCCGTTCCCTTACCACCGGAGACGATGGCGCCGGCATGGCCCATCTTTTTCCCTGCTGGAGCAGTCACACCTGCGATGTAGGCGCTCATCGGCTTGGTCACCGTGGACTTGATGAACTCGGCGGCTTCTTCTTCTGCTGATCCACCGATCTCGCCGATCATGATGATTGCGTGGGTCTCAGGATCGTTCTGGAATTCGCGCAAACAGTCGATGAAGTTGGTGCCTGGCACCGGATCACCGCCAATGCCGACACACGTACTGACACCGATACCTCGTTGCTTCAACTCGTACAAAGCTTGATACGTCAACGTTCCCGACCGGCTGACGATGCCCACATTTTTCTTGTCGGGGCTCGGCAGTTCTGCGATCTCACCTGCAGTGATGCCGATGTTGCACTTGCCTGGGCTGATGATTCCCGGACAGTTCGGACCCAGAAGACGCGTCTTTGGATACTCGCGCACGAGGGTGTTGTACACACGGGCTTCGTCCTGAGCAGGAATTCCTTCAGTGATGCACACGATGAACGCGATACCCGCAGCAGCTGCTTCGAGAATCGCGGACGGTGCAGCCTTGGGTGGGACAGCGATGAACGAGGCGTTGGCTCCCGTCGCCTTCACAGCTTCTGCCACGGTGTTGAAGACTGGGATTCCCTCGACATCGGTGCCGCCCTTACCAGGGGTGACCCCACCGACGACGTCGGTTCCATAGGCCTTGTTGCGCAGACCGTGATACTTGCCTTGTCCACCGGTCAGACCCTGAACGATGACCTTTGTGTTCTTGTCCACGAAGATTGCCATGACGTCACTTCCCGTTGGCCAGCGCAACAGCGGCGCGTGCGGCTTCCAACATTGTCGGTTTCGAGATCAGTTTCGATTCTGGGATTCCAGCCTCGGCAAGGATTCGCCGTCCCTCTTCGGCGTTGGTGCCATCGAGTCGGATGACGATCGGCGCACGCAAGTCGACACGCGACAGCGCCTCGACCACTCCCTTGGCCACTTCCTCTCCGCGGGTGATACCGCCGAAGATGTTGATGAAGATGGAGTTGACCTTTTGGTCGAAGTTGATCACCTCGAGAGCTGCGGCCATCACATCTGCATTGGCACCGCCTCCGATGTCGAGGAAGTTGGCAGCGGTTCCACCGACCTGATTGACCACATCGAGTGTGCTCATCGCCAGACCAGCTCCATTGGCGATGATGCCAACGGTTCCGTCGAGTCCGATGTACTGCAAATCGTGAGTACGGGCCAACTTCTCGCGCTCGTCGAGTTCTTCGGTCGCCCGGAATTCCTCCCACTCGGGATGACGAAAGGCGGCATTGGCGTCCAAACTCACCTTGGCATCGAGGGCGTGGACCTCGCCAGTCGGCTTCAGGATCAGCGGGTTGATCTCCGCGAGATCGCAGTCACCTTCGGTGAAGCAGCGATACAACTTGACGAGAATGTCGGCAACACCTTGTCGGGCGTTGTCGGGGATCTTCGCATCTGCGGCCGCTTTGGCTGCTGTCTCGGCCGACAATCCATCGACGGGATCGATGTGCAATTTCACGATGGCATCAGGATCCTTGGCGGCGACTTCTTCGATCTCGACTCCACCTTGTGCAGAAAGCATCAGCAGATGCTTTTTGGCGGCGCGATCCAGGCTGAATGAGGCGTAGTACTCCTCCGCGATGTCGCTTGCATGTTCGACCCAGACTCGGCGAACCAGGTGTCCCTTGATATCCATCCCCAGGATGTTCCCGGCATGGGTGCGAACTTCGTCGGCGTTTGCTGCGAGTTTGATACCGCCCGCCTTGCCGCGACCTCCGACTTGGACTTGGGCCTTGACGACCACGGGATATCCGGCTGACTCCGCAACGCGCACGGCCTCATCCACGGTGTCGGCGGGTCCACCAGGACTCACGGGGATGTCATAACGGGCGAAGTACTGCTTGCCCTGGTACTCGAACAGATCCATTTCAGGATTCCTCTCTTGCGTCCAATGCTTCTTCCAACCATTGTGCGATCGCCTTCAGCGACGAACCCGGTCCGAAAATTTCGCTTACGCCCTGTTCACGGAGCGAACGCGCATCGGCATCCGGGATCACTCCGCCGCCGAAGACCAACGTGTCCCCAAGATCGCGTTGACGCAGTTCTTCCATCACCCGCGGGAAAAGAGTCAGATGCGCACCTGACAGCAGCGACAGCCCCACTGCGTCGACGTCTTCTTGCAGAGCTGTCTCGGCGATTTGCTCGGGTGTTTGATGCAGACCGGTGTAAATGACTTCGAAACCGTGGTCACGCAATGCCCGTGTGATGGTCTTCGCGCCACGATCATGGCCGTCCAAACCCGGCTTGGCTACGACTACTCGATAGGGCCGCTTCACAAGTGAATGACCCTACGCCGTGAACGGTCCGTTGCGCACATTCGAATCGCGCGACAGAGTCCTTCTCGGTCCGGTCAGGCAGAATCGGCTTGTGCGTTTCCCAGAATTCCGTTCTCCTCTAGCCAGGGCAGTCACCCCCGTGGTGGCCGGACTCGTCTTCTTCGGAGCTCTCGGGCTCGTCATGTGGGGTGTGGCTGCCGTGATGTCGGGAGAACAGGCCCAGACCACGACTCTGACCCCTGACCGCTTGAAGGTTGGCAATGTTCAACGGTGGTCGGAATCGATCAACGCGGATGGTCCCGTCCTGTTTCCGGGCCTCGGAACGACAACGGGAACCCGCACGATCGTTCTCGATCACGAAGGGGACAATCCTGAGCGCGGTTGGATCATCCGCTACGCCTTCCCTGCGGATCGAGACGAAACATGTGCCATCGAACAGATTCAGGGCACCGACACATTCACCGATTGTGACGGTCGCACCATTGGTGTATCGGATCTTGCCCTACCGACCGGAGGCGAGTTTCCGATCATCGAGGACAGGACGATGCTCTACATCGACCTCGGCGACCGACTTCTCGATGCCGTCACGACAGTCGCTCCGTGACGACATTCGCCCCGTGACGACATTCATTTTGGGGACTGGGACACCGAGAATCGAGAAGTCGAGAAACAGATCGGCGTCACTCACGACTTGAGTCGTGGGAACCACTCACCGCTCAAGGGTCGACCAGCGATCCGGTCGCCACCGATGTCGAGCGTCGAGAAGTCCGGCGATGTCGTCCATGCACGCGGGGCGTACACCATGTCGTCACCGAGCAAGCGCAGACTGAACACCCGACGTCGTTGTCCGCCGGCCACTCCAGGCGCCCCATGCACGGTGAGCATGTGGAACGCCACGGCATCTCCGGGCTCGAGCGCCCACTGGCGTCGACGCGTCGGATCGCGCTGCAACTCGGCATCGATGTCCCCCATGTCCGTGAGCGAACCCTCCGGGAACCACTTGGCCTGATGGTCGAGAAAAGACCTCGGCATCAGCCATGGTCCGAGATGCGTTCCTGCCACCATTTCGAGGGACGACTCGATCGGCACCGGGTCGACCGGAATCCAGAAACTGACGTTTTGTCGTCCTTCGACGTCGTAGTACGGCTGATCCTGATGCCACGGTGTTCGTTGCCGCGTACGCGGCTCCTTGACGAGTACATGGTCGTGATACATCGTCACCGATGACGAACTCATCAATTCTCCGGCGATCCGAGCCAGTTGCGTCGACATGACGAAGTCGGTGAAGTGCGAGATGTCGCGCCAACGGCAGAAGTCCTCGAGGAAATACCCCGGATCATCGGGGGCGCTGGCCACTTTGGCTCCAGAACTCGGTGCGACAACGACGGCATCGATACCCGCACGAACGGCATCGACCTCGTCTGGCGACAGGACTCCCCGCAGCACGACGGCACCGTCTCGCTGATACTCCTCGGCAATCGACATCGATCACATTGTGCTCTTTGCTGACACGAATCCACACAGGTCGACACGGTTGTGTTCATTCGTGCACGAGCCGAAGCATTGCGAGTCAGAATGCCCTATGCCGTACACGCCGATCATGAGCACCCTGGCGTACGTCCTCGATCCCGAACAGAACCTGGTTCTCTTGGTGCACCGCAACCAACGACCCGATGACCAACATCTCGGCAAATGGAACGGGCTCGGCGGCAAGCTCGAAAACTCCGACAATCTTGCCAGCGGCATCCGCCGTGAAATCGAAGAGGAAGCTGGCATCCGCGTCACCGACATGCGACTGCGAGGCACGGTGTCCTGGCCGGGCTTTGGGACCAATGGCGAGGATTGGTTCAGTCCGATCTTTCTCGTGACAGAGTTCGTGCCTCTTGTGAGCCGAACTGCAATCGTCTCGGACCAGGTTTGGGCCTCGAATCACGAAGGTGATCTCCATTGGATTCCCCTAGCTCGACTCCTTGGGGCATGTCACGAGGACCCGACGGAGCGCGCGCAGGCCGACCTCGAATTGTGGGAGGGCGACCGTTCGTTCGTACCTCTTGTCTTCGACAACGATCCGCGAATTTTCCACGGCGTGATGCCGTACGAGCATGGACGTCCAGTCAGTTGGACCGTCGAAAGATGGTGAATGGATTCAGCCTAGAGAGGACTTCTTCGAGCCCTTTCCTTGAGTTGAAATTCCGTTCGTGTTCACGTCGTTCAAATTCCCATCGTTCAAACCCAAATAGCGCACCCAAATCGCGTATTGACCGTTGGGACCATCGGGGCTCGCGCCCCACCGCGCATCCCATCTTTCTCCCGGAAGCACACCACGTACCCGCACGTTGTCATCTGTTCTCCGGTGAGCCGATCGCAGATCGCTGGCAATTTGCGATGCCGTCTTTTCCGTGTATAAACGGTGCACCCGCACCCACGAATCGTGACGGCGGGCAGCTTCCAAAGCCTTGACCCAAAAAGAACGACGTGACCACCCATTGACTTCGGGCGGGTCCTCAACCGTCACGGGATACTCCGAACCCATTTGGATGACATGCTGATCCGCCGACATAAAACCTCGATTGGTTGCTGTGATCACGTCTTGAATTGCACTTTGGCTGTGCCGCCTCAGTGTTGCCCAAGGATGAATGAGAGATGGGGAATTCACTGAAATAGATTCAAAATCGTCTAGTAGGCGTAGTCGCTATTAGTTTGCTCTGAGCGAGTAGTTTTCTACCGGCTGTTCCTTGGCGGTCGCATGGATGCGTGACAAATACACCCTTTTGCTAGACGTTTATTGGTCGTCCTGAAGGTAACGACTACTCGACAATCATGTCGCTACGACCCTCAGCGATAGCGCTGCGCGATGGCCTCTGCGTACGCCGCCACACGCGGTTGCAGCTCTGCGGGTTCGATCACTCTCGACGGTGCTCCACAGCGCAACAGCAGTCGCGACAACCAGACATCACTGGCAATCGACAGCCACATCGTGATCGAACCATCGTCTTCGATTCGATGGGCTCGCGCATGGACACGATCGAGTACCCACTCGTTGTCCGGCGCTATCGATACCACTGCGTCGACGACATGGCCCCGGAATTTCCATCCGGAGAACGACACGTCACGCGGTTCGAAGTGAGTATCCGTCGGTTCGATATCGATGATCTGGTCGACGCGAAAGGTCCACTCGCGCTCACCAGCTGAAACATCGTCCGCGATCAAGTAGGACTCACCTCGTTCGATGAACACGCGCAACGGATCGATCAGTCGCTCCGTGATTCGACCAGAAACGTCGACGTAGATCATCTTCGCTCGACGTGACTCCTCCACCATCGTTTGGACATCTGCAAGGAACGGCGCCGATTCGAGCCGTACCTGAACTGGGAGACCACCGGTGACAGCCTCGAGCTTGTCGCGCAACGTGTCGACTGCTTCGTTGTGTTCACCCAAGTCACTCGTCACGGCCTCGAGTCCGGCCAAAGCGACAGCCGTCGCCGCGGCCTGTCGAGGTGTCAGCCGCACGGGTCGGGGCATGAGATGCTTCGTGTGCCGAGCGCCGCCCGATAACGAATCGTGCGGTGAATGAACGATGACCATCGAGTCCGCGACCGAGAAGTCGAACAGGGCGTCATGTGTGTACGGAGGCACCCCACACATCGATGCGAACTCGAGATCGCGCATCAACTGATGTGGAGCCACACCGAGCATTGTCGCCAAAGTCTCGACGGGGATCGACCCGCTGAGGCGCAACCACGGAAGAATCGCCAGTAGCCGTTGGAGACGCTCTCCGATTGGTCTCGGACCGGGCCGCTGACCCTTTGGGTCTGGGGGTTCGAGGTTCACGAGAGTCCCGTCGCTGTCGACTCCTGGCGCGTCACGTACTGCTTCGATCCAGCGGATCACGTCATCGCGCAGCCATCGTGGTTCCTCCACGGTGGCATGGGGGCCAAAGCCCATCAGCCATCCGCGAAACCTCGCCGGGTCGTCCACGTCGACTGTGACGCGCAGTCCACCGGACTCACCCGGCGACGACTCGATGGGCTCCGTCTCTTTGACACGCCAGTCCCACCACGGCAGGCGGGCCCCATCGGGATCGAGAACGACCGTGGCCTCGATCGGCTCTCCACGTGCGGCGTGCACCAATTCCCGAAGTTCGCTCGAATCGAAATCGCGTCGCTCGATGTCCGACTGGCGGTCGACCGAGATCACATCCGTGCCGAGGCGCGAACAGCGGTAGGCCACCATCTGAGAACTCGTCTCATCGACGGCGATCAGATACCACGTGCCTTTGTCGAACAGCAAACGAAGTGGATCGACTGTGAGCGCACGGCCTTCGAGTGTGATTTCGATGATCAGATGGCGCTGCACAGCGTCCGCGAGCTGTACGACAATACGCGGCATGTCGACATGGAAATCGAAACCCGTCCGACGAGGAAAGAAGCCCTCGAACTTCATCAGCGCCTCGGATGCCTCCGGAACCGAGTGGTGAATCGATGCCAGAGCAAGACTGAGAACCGCCATTTCGTCCACGGTGAGATCGATTTCGGGTACCCACATGTCTTCTTGGGCGATCCAGTACAGGGTTTGGCCTGCCTCGTTGCCGTGGGCGAAGACCTGGCGAACCGGGATTCCGAGGTCGCGCACGATCGTGTTCTTGTCACTTGCGAACAGCTGCCGTTGCGCATCTTCGGCTTCGGGATAGGGAGTCATTCCTCTCCCCATCTCCTGGACTATCTGCTCACGTGTCATCGGGGCCGTCGCCCGTTGAAGAAGCGTGATGAGGTTCAGGACACGTTCGAGTGGATCCACTCGCCTTTTCGTGCTCACGACGAATGCTTTCCTCTCAGGTGGCGCCCGATATAGGCAACGACGACTTGCTGGGTTTCGTTGTCGAAGTAGAGATGGACGCGATAGAGGCGATGTCCCTTTCCGTTACGAACATGGGCAACTGCATACTCCGTTCTCCCTCTCCACGTGAATGCATAGTCCTCCCCGTATTTGTACTCGGCGGTGTCGGAGATGCCTCCCGCATAGTTCAACCCCATACTGCGGCACGAGATCGTCAGCGATGCGTTGTTGATCCGACCCGACTGCCAGTCGTCAGCGACCACGTTCAGGCGAACGAGATCTTGAAGGAGGCGGTTGGCGTCGATCCCATCCAAGGTCTCTGCGGACTCGAGAGCCCGTGGATGAAAGGTCAGGTGTTCGCACAAATTCATCGCCTGTCGTACGGCATCGATTGCACTCGTTGCCGTCAAACCGCGCGGGCGTCCGCCCAATCGAACATCGAGATTGACGTTCTGCAAGACAAGTTGATCGCGCAATTCGTCACCCCGCTCGAGCATCAACTGCTTTTCTGCAACCAATCTGTCCGCTTCTGCAAGTGCCTCTTCGAGTTCGGTGATGCGCTCTTCGGACTCCTGCCACCCGTCGAGGGCAGCACGATATTCGTCCCAGGCAACAATCGAGGGGTGATCGCCGGTGTCGCTTTCACCCTTGGAGCTTTCCGCGAGAGATGCTCCCTCGTCCATGGGTCGCCGACGGAACAAAGGGGGACGCAGCGCGCCGAAAGACTCTGCAGCCGCCGCAGTGACAAGTGGGACGCACTGCTTGCGAACCTCGTCACCCGCTGTCGAAGACAGGCCGCTCCCGTTCCACGTTTGACGGCTCTTGTCAGACCATACGAGAGCCATTCCCTCGGGAAACAAAAGTTCCTCTCCGAAGAACGCATTGAAAGCGTGTCGAGCGGAGTTCCCCTCGATGCGTACGACATGCGCCAAGCCAGACAGAGTGAGTGCGAGTCGATCGGCACGAAAAACGGACTCACCTCTCCCGGGGACAGTTTCGATGACTATTGGCAGCGAGCGACTCGGAGCATCACAAAACGCTGCAACCTCTTGAGCTCCGGCCTCGTCAGTGACGACTCGTTCTCGCTCGGAGATCCGCGCGCCGGCATCGAGGAACACATGACTCGACACCAGGGTCCGCGCCAACTCTCTCACGGCCACCGCCGACACCGATGAGGATCGATGCCGAATTCGCGCTCCCCCTGGGACAACGGACAGTCGGATCTCGAGCGAGGTGGTCGCTGCGAGAGTGCTGGCAGATACGACTGTGGACGAGATGTCCCCGCCGGCGAGGCTCACGCCGATCGAATATCGCCACCATCTTTCGGGTTCGTCGTCCTCCACTCGCACCGAGACACCCGGGCCCCTCTCGGCGAAAGGGTGCAGATCCTCGAGCCAGGCGTCCACACATGAACGCGCATGGAGATGCTCCTCGACGGACCAGGACGACGCCTCGAGACGAACGCTGTACACCGCCTTCATCTCAGAATCGACTCCATGGATGACAGTCTCGCGAATCGGCGGTCCACCCGTAGACTGATTCGCAAGACAGAGCAGGAGAAACGCTCATGAACAACGTAACGGGCGTAGAAACCGGCTTTGCCGACCTTGGCCTTCGAATAGAACTGCTTTCGGCACTGAATGGCCTCGGATACGAAGAGCCGACCCCGATCCAGCGTGAGGCCATTCCTCAACTGATTTCGGGGCGGGACGTGCTCGGGCAGGCGGCAACGGGTACGGGAAAGACGGCTGCTTTCGCCCTACCAATCCTGCATCTCCTGGACACCGACAGTCGGAGCACCGCTCCGATGGCCCTGGTCCTTGTCCCCACGCGTGAACTCGCAATGCAGGTGTCCGAGGCGATCTACAAATATGGCCATGACCTGAAAGCTCGGTGCGTTCCGATCTATGGCGGACAGCCGATCGGGCGCCAAATCGATGCCCTGCGCCGAGGCGCGCATGTCGTGGTTGCCACCCCGGGGCGAGCGCTGGACCACATTCGCAAACGCACACTCATTCTCGACGAGATTCGCATGGTCGTACTCGATGAGGCCGATGAAATGCTCGACATGGGCTTCGCTGAAGACCTCGAAGCAATCCTCAACGAGACACCCAAGGAACGTCAGACCGTCTTGTTCTCTGCAACGTTGCCTCCGCGCATCGATGCCATTGCCCGCAAACATCAACGGGATCCGGTCCGCGTCACGATTGAGCGGTCCTCTGCCGAAACTGGCACATCGCCTCTCGTTGCCCAAAAGGCATACCTCGTCCCACGACATCTCAAAGCGGCAGCACTCGGTCGAATTCTCGACATCGAAGCGCCTGAAGCAGCAATCGTGTTCTGCCGCACGCGTGGAGAAGTCGACCAGTTGACCGAAACTCTCAACGGGCGTGGATATCGGGCCGAAGCGCTTCATGGTGGCATGGACCAAGAGCAGCGTGATCGAGTGATGGGTCGCGTTCGCTCGCGATCTGCAGATCTGTTGATTGCAACCGATGTCGCCGCCCGCGGACTCGACATCGACCATCTCACGCACGTTGTCAACTACGACGTTCCTTCAGCACCGGAGTCCTACGTGCACCGCATTGGCCGCGTCGGCCGCGCCGGCCGAGAAGGCGTGGCGATCACCCTGGCTGAGCCCAGGGAGCAGCGCATGTTGCTCAACATCGAGCGACTCACGAAGCAAAAGATGCCGTTCGAGAAGGTTCCCACCGTCGAAGCTCTGCGAGCACGCCAGATGGAGTTGACCACCGAGACTTTGCGCACGGCCTTGACTGGAGACGATCTCGAAGCGTTCCAGGTCGTTCTCGACGACCTCGCAGAGGACTATTCCCTCGAGCAGATCGCACTCGCTGCCATTAAAATCACCCACCAGTCCGAGCAGTCAACGCTCGAGGAAGTGGAGATTCCTGATCTGTCCCAGCGGTCGGATCGTGACTCGGACCGCAATCGCCGACCAGGCCGAGACAGTAGGGATTCGCGCAGCGATCGACATGATCGCAGCGATCGCACCGACCGAAGCAGTCGCTTCGGTCGCGACGAACGCCCCGACGGAGGCAGTCGATCCGACCGTCCGGGCCGAGGACGCCCCCAGGCTGCGATGTCCAAGTTGTACGTCGGTCTCGGTCGAAAAGCAGGAATCCGCCCGCAGGATCTCGTGGGTGCCATCGCCAATGAGAGCGGCATCGCGGGACGCGATATCGGCGACATCAAGGTGTCGGATCAGTTCTCGATCGTGGAGGTTCCCGAGAGCGAGATCGAGTCGATCTTGCGCTCGATGCGCAATGTGTCGATTCGCGGCAAGAAGGCCACGATCCGCCGATACCGCGCCGAACGCTGACCCGTCCCCGTCAGGCCATCTGGCCGGCGACTCCGAGTCACCTGGTCGGGATCCAGAAGCCTCGTGTGAAGGCAGTGTGTACTTTTTGTGTGCCCTGGTCGGGAGACCCCACGGCAGGGGCTACTGTCGGATCGAACTATCTAACGGGCATGGCTGCCGGTGCAGCTTCCAAGACCGGCAAGCTCGGCATCCTGGCTTCCTTCCCGATTCCGGAAGTCATTCGCGGAGTCAATGCATGGACAATGGGTGCACGCGCCACGAACCCTGCTG
>JAULYE010000185.1:0-3217 GCA_032118015.1 Ilumatobacteraceae bacterium
TCTGATCCTGTACTCGAATCGAGTGGTGAAAGCTCGAAATCGTCGCTTCCCGAGACGGATCCCCCGGCGTTGGCCATGGATGCAATCGACGATGCCCCGCCCCCATTGCCCGAGTACTCATCCGTCGACGACATTGCACGAGTTGCCGCTTCCCTCCCACCCGGGGGATCAGTGATCGAAGGACTCAACCAGAGGGCTGAGATCCCCCGATGTGCAGTCGGGCCGACACCGCCTCTGCGCACCGAAGGTGCGATCCTCGAAGATGTCCGGGTCGAAATCCACTTCCGTGAACGCGGAGAGTTCGTCGTTTACGACATCTCCGATTGTTCGACGGTGGCTTCACGACCCGCATCGCCCTGACGCCGTATCAGTTCACGAATACTGGGCAGTTCCCGCTTCATCGTGACGAGATAGCCTCACCCCATGGCTGGCAACCCCTTGACCGATCCGAACTGGGCCGCTGACGTCACGCAAACGATCGTTTCGACAGTCGACAAGGTTCGTGATCGGACGACCACGCCGATCGTCATGGCCGCCCGAGGGCTGGTGTTCGGACTGCTCGGTGGAATTCTCGGAATCGCCGCCTTCGTCTTGCTTCTCATCGGATTCTCCCGAGGTCTGATCAACCTCTTGGAATGGCCGTTCGATCACGATTCAGCCGTGTGGATCTCACATGCGGTCATCGGCGGCACCCTCATTCTCGCCGGCTCGCTGTGCATGGTGAAACGTCAAAGCAAGGAGGCCGTGTGATGGGAAGCCACCACAAGGTAATTGTCATCGGTTCGGGACCTGCTGGCCTGACTGCAGCCATCTACACGGCCCGTGCCAGCCTGGCGCCGCTCGTCATCGAAGGTGAGCCGAGCAGCACGAGCGACCAGCCGGGTGGACAGTTGATGCTCACCACGGAGGTCGAGAACTTCCCTGGCTTCCCCGACGGGATCCTTGGTCCCGAGTTGATGATGAGGTTCCGTGAGCAGGCGGCTCGTTTCGGGGCCGAGTTCCTCACTGCAAAGGCCACCAAGGTCGAATTCGGGGAGAAGCCGCTGAAGGTGCACGTTCGTGACGAGGTGTACACGGCCGACGCAGTGATCGTCTCGACGGGAGCCCAGAGCCTGATGCTCGGGCTCGAGGCCGAGGAGCGTTTGATCGGCCACGGACTGTCGACTTGCGCCACATGTGACGGCTTCTTCTTCCGTGGCAAGGAAGTTGCAGTCGTTGGCGGTGGCGATTCGGCGATCGAAGAGGCGACGTTTCTCACCAAATTCGCATCGAAGGTGACCCTGATCCACCGTCGGGAATCGTTTCGTGCCAGCAAGATCATGCAGGAAAGAGCCCTGAACAACCCGAAGATCGACATCATGTGGAACACGGCCGTCACAGAGATCGTGGGGACCGACACTCTCGAATCTCTCGTCCTGCGTGACACCGTGACCGGTGAGGAGAGTCGAAAGGACGTCTCTGGATTGTTCATTGCCATCGGACACCGACCGAACACCGATGTCTTCAAGGGAGTCCTCGACATGGAGGACACCGGCTACCTGATCACCCGTCCCGACAGCACCTACACCAATATTCCCGGTGTTTTTGCATGTGGTGACGTCAAGGATCACGTATACCGCCAGGCGATCACGGCCGCTGGCTCGGGCTGTATGGCCGCCATCGACACTGAACGTTGGCTCGAAGCACAGCACTGAGACCCGGGTATAGAGTGGGGTCCTCTCCCCCTCGGACCGCAAAGGATGTTGTGATGGCAGACGGAATCGTCACCTTGACCTCTGGGACTTTCGACGAAACGGTCAATTCCGCTTCGACTCCTGTCGTTGTCGACTTCTGGGCTGAATGGTGTGGCCCGTGCAAGATGATCGCCCCGATCCTCGGTGAAATCGCCTCCGAGAAGGCCGGTCAGGTCACCATTGCCAAGTTGAACGTGGACGACCATGGCGATATCGCTCAGCGCTACGGCGTGATGAGTATCCCAACCCTGTTGGTGTTCAAAGACGGTGAGTTGGTCAAGCGCATGGTGGGCGCCAAGGGCAAGGGTCAGCTCTTGCAAGAATTGGAAGAGTTCCTCGTCTGATTCAGTCGATGCTTCTCTCGCCCGGCGATTCCGGCGAAGACGTACGGCAATTGCACCGTCGGCTCGGTGCCGCCGGGTTCCTCACAGGGCCTGTGGACAACTGGGATCTGTATGGATCAGTGACCGAAAAGGCTGTCTCGGACTTTCAAGCCGATCGCGGTCTTCCCGAAACTGGCATCTGCGACGACGTCACCTGGTCGACCCTGCTCGAGGCCTGGTGGGACCTCGGGGACCGGCCACTCATGTTGCGGTCCCCCAATCTGCGGGGTGACGACGTTGCCGAACTCCAGCGAATCCTCTCCCGCCTCGGGTTCGACAGCGGTCGGATCGATGGGATCTTCGGACCACTTGCCGCTCGTGCCCTGAGCGATTTCCAATTCAACGCTGGACTGACTGCCGATGGCGTATGCCATCCCGACACCGTGGCCTATCTGCGTCTTCTGTCGAAAAAGACCGGAGACGGTCCGGGTATCGCCGCAGTGCGAGATTCCGAAGAAGCTCGATTCGGGCAGCCTCTCGAAGGATTGCGTGTGGCGGTCGGGCAATTCGGTGAACTCGAGCACCTACAAGCTGCACTCTGTTCAGCGGTACGCAGCCATGGTGCCATGTTGATCGAATTCGTCGAGACCGATCCGAGTGAGCATTGGAAGAAGGCAAACCTGTTCGGCGCAGATGTCTATGTCGGCTTCGAGGTGCTCGACGAGCCCGTCAGGCGGATCACCTACTACTCGGTTCCTGCGTTCGAAAGTGCTGGTGGCAGGGCCCTCGCCCATTTGGCCGAGCGGCATCTGCGTGACGTCGTACCCGGTGTGCAAGTCGAGGGAATGCGCTTGCCCATCCTGCGTGAGACCAAGATGCCTGCCATTCTCATCAGCCTGGGTCCGAAGGCGATCATCTCGGACAGGGCTCAGCGAATAGCGGAGGCGATCTTCCTCGCCCTGACCGCCTGGGCGCCCTGACCGCCAAAGGTTATCCACAGGTTTGTCCCCACTCTGTGCGGAAGCCTTTTTCAAATGTTGACGGTCACAAAAACTCTCAAGAAATACTTGAGGGTTCTACATGTGATCTCGTCCAAGACCACTGGCTCGATTCACGAACCCGACAGTTCACGAACTGTGGGAATCACCGAGCATCAAGTAG
>JAULYE010000186.1:0-13035 GCA_032118015.1 Ilumatobacteraceae bacterium
CTTTTCTTGAGGGAACGCTCGAGCAATGTGACGCCGCTCACTCTGCGCAACAACACGGTCATCACCACGGCGCCGATCAGACCCCACGCACCTGTGCCGGTCTCAGCAGCAATCAATGCCAAACCCCACCACACGCAGGCATCGCCGAAGTAATTGGGATGGCGCGTGTACTTCCACAAACCAGAACTCATGACCTTGCCAGCGTTGGACTCATCAGCTTTGAAACGCGCCAGCTGTGCATCTCCGACAACTTCGAAGAACAAGCCGAGCGCGAACACTCCCACGCCGATCCATGCCAGGACTCCGACCGAAGGTGTGGCGTCGGTCTGACCGATCTGCACGGGCAACGAGACGACCCACATCAACACACCCTGCAGACCGAACACGGTGATCAGGCTCACCCACGAGAAGCGATCGCCCCAGTTCTTTCGCATCGCGCGATAGCGATAATCCTCTCCATGACCAGCATTGCGCCACAGCAGATACACCGCCAGTCGCATTCCCCAGATCGTCGTCAGGATGGTCAACAGCCACTGCCGTGTCTCGTCCCCATCACCAATGATTCGAGCAACCCATGCAGTGAGCACGAAACCGGCACCCCACACGATGTCGACGATCGACGCATTGCCGATCACCACACTGATGAACCACGTCGTCACCATCAAGGCCGCAATTGCGACCGCCGACCACATCATGACGTCACCCATGGCGACTCCCTTCGGATGTCTTTTGTCTTTCGGTCAATGCCGAATCGATCTTCTTGTCGATCTCGACCCACCGCTCGTCCAGCCATCGGGTGAACGCTTCATTGGATTCGACATCGACTTTTGGGACACTTGCCCGGGCAAACCGCTCGAAGACGACGTGCACTGGCGGTAATGGGCGCGCAAGCGCACCATAGATCCCGCCGAACGTATCGAGACCTTCGAACCCGATATGCCAGGCAATGACAATGTCTGCGCTCAGATTTCCCCGTGCCATTGCAGCAGCTCCCGAGGGTCGCGGTGGCATCAAGTGCTGCACATCTGCAAGAAGCCGTCCGCGTTCAGGGTCTTTGGCGGAGATTCTCTCCATCGCCTTGACACGCTTCACCGGATTGGCACGGGTTCCCTCAGGAAAGATGATGCCAACAGTCGATGCATCCATATCCGACACGAGACGCTCCAATGCCTGCAGTTCTGGAGTTGAATCGGGCGCAAACCTGTCGAGAAAATGGTTCGGCAGTCTCCCGCCAACAACGTCGAGACATGGATCGATGAGCAGTTCTTTCTTCAACACGTAACGCGGGTTCATCCGTGCGAGATCGGAAACGACGTATGCAGACACGAGAGAGTCCGCCAGGCTCGCGTGACGCGCGAAGAGCAAGACCGGTCCGGGCTGGAGGGCATCCACGTTGTCGACGGTGACGCTGATCCCGCAGAGGACTCGCAGAGCGCGCAACAAGTGCCGAGCCCACCATCTCTGCAATCCGTAATGGGCGCGCAGATTTCGCCGTTGTCCGGTGATCCAGAAGATGAATGACACCGTGACCCCGGCAATCTCCAGCCACGACCAGGCGACGGCAAACGAAAGCAGTCGGACGGTCGGCAACCGGAACGAACGACGAGCGATGTCGACGATCAATGCCACCGGCAACCACAGCGGTGAAAGAGCGACGAGGAGGAACCCCAGGAGATATAGACCAGGGATCGTGGCCAAGCGCCTCTTCATGACCCGATCGTAGGTGTCGATCGAACCCTGATCACCACGGAGAACTCCAATTCGGACGCTCGTATGGAGCAGGATGAATGGATGACCGATTCCAGCCCCTCCACGTCATCCTCCAATCCCATGGCTGCGAACTGGGGACGCGGCCGCTCATTGGCCTATGTCCTCGTGCTGTACATCGTCGCCGTCATCGGCTCCCTGCTCGCTGCCGCACCCTGGGGAACGGATCATCCCCTGACTGCTCTGTTCGTCGGATTCGCCGTGACCGTCGCCATCGTCTACGTCGGCAGCCAGATCGTGGTGAACGGTTCGACCTTCGATCCGTGGTGGAGCGTGATCCCCCCTGCCTACGCAATCTGGTTCGCCATTCTCTTCGACGAGGCAGATGGCTTCACCTCCGGTGATCAGCGTCGCTGGATCGCAGCAGGAGTCACTGTGCTCTGGGGCGGACGCCTGACAGCCAACTGGGCGATCGGCTGGCCGGGACTGCACCACGAAGATTGGCGGTACCGCATGCTCTACGACACGCTGCCGCTTCCCCGCTGGGCGGTCAGTTTGTTGTGTGTCCATGTCTTTCCAATGGCCATCGTCGCTCTCGGTTCGATCCCACTCGTCGGCATCGCCACACATTCGGACCGAGGCCTCGGCATCTTCGACGTCCTCGGACTCCTTGCTGCACTCAGCGCCACGGCGTTCGAACACTTCGCCGATATCGACCTACGGCGTTTCAATCGAACGAAGAAGCCTGGAGATGTCCTTGCGAGCGGTCTGTGGTCGCGGTCGCGACACCCGAACTACTTTGGCGAAATCATGTTCTGGTGGGCTCTGTGGATGCTTGTGATCGCTGCTGATCCTGATTCGTGGTGGATGGTGATTGGACCTTTGGCCATGACGGCAATGTTCCTTGCAGCATCGATCCCCATGGCGGAAAAACGCAGTGCCGAGCGGCGACCGGACTGGGAGACCTACAAGTCGAACACCCCGATGCTCATCCCCCGCTTGCGCAAGCGCTGAGCACACTCGTTCGCATCCTCCGTCATCAGTTCCAGGCGGATCTCCGTCTCAAAAAAACCGGAAGATTTCCTCAGATCTCCCTCAAGGTCCACTCTCCCAGGACCGATAGACCTGCGTGCTGATCCAGGGACTCCCCGCAATCGACCTCCTCACAGGCAGCGTCATTGCTGCTGCACCTGCGGTCGCCACCTTCCACCGCCATCACCTGCGCACCAAGAAGCGGCTCGCTCAGTTGGAACGTACCCAAACACAGTTGGCGGACATCAACGCCCAGCTCACCCATGCGGTTTCTCATGACTTCCTGACCGGTCTCATGAACCGCCAGGGACTTCTCGACCACCTGGAGAAGACCCTGCGCGACGAAGATCGGATCAACAAGATTGCTGTGATGTTTCTCGACATCGACCGCTTCAAGGGTGTCAACGACTCGCTCGGGCACGATGCCGGGGACTATCTGCTGCGCACGATTGCTGAGCGATTGCGCGACGAACTACCCACTGGCTGCCAGGTCGGCCGCCTCGGAGGCGACGAATTCGTCGTCGTGATGTCGAATGCTGCCCATCTCGACGATGTGCTCGATCTCGCAAAGAAGATCGCCCGCGAACTCGACGAACCGATCGAAATCAACGGTCGTCCACTGCGCATCTCGACGAGCATCGGAGTCGCCATCGGCCCGGATGGGGACGACAGTGCTCGAGACATGATCAGCTTCGCAAACGCCGCTCTGCACCGGGCCAAACACGCTGGTCGCAATCGTGTCGAGATCTTCACGCCTCTCATCCGAACCGAGATGCAGGTACGCGCGACAGAAGAAGACTCGCTGCGTCGATCGATCGAAGCAGGAGACGTCGTTCCGTTCTTCCAGCCGGAATACGACGCCACGAGTGGCACGGTGATCGGCGCAGAGATCTTGGCGCGTTGGTTGCGCAACGACGGCACGATCACCACCGCTTCGGTCATGCTCTCCCTTGCAGATGATGCCAGCACACTCGACCGCCTGACTGGGGTGGTGATGAAGCAGGCCGCTCCGATCATCCATCGCCTCACAGCACTCGGTCTTCCAGCCGGCTTCCGTTTCCGTGTCAATCTGCCTCATGTGTGCACGCCCAGTGCGTGGCGATCCGGATACATGGGTTCGTATTTCGAAGACGTCAACCTGCATCTCATCACCATCGACGTTCGTGAGTCTGCCATCGAGACTGATTTGGAGACAGCTATCGACGTTCTCGCGGACTTGCGCTCGCGCGGTGCCCGTATCTGCCTCGAAGTCGACGCTCTCGAAGGAACGTCGCTGCACGTCCTGCGAGCTCTCCCACTCGATGAGATCCGCGTCGATCGCACACACGTCGACTCACTTTCCGCACGAACCGACGACCGGTCACTGGTGCGCACCATGGTCAATGTGGCCATGGACATGGGACTCATCGTCTCAGCCGACGGAGTCGAAACCGGAGCCCAAGCCGACGCACTCCTTGCTCTTGGATGCTCCCGACATCAGGGGCACCTATATTCCCCTGCCGTGACGACATGGGCGATCGAAGACGTGATCCTTGCAACCTCAGTTGATGCCACAGTTATCCAATTGATGACGTAACGTCTCTCCTTCGTGTCAGTCAAACGTTCCGGCGTCCTGTGGATGCTCTCCAGTGCTGGGGCGTATTCGCTCTTCACGGTTTTCGGCAAGAACGTCCTCGAGGAAATCGACACCTCGGACGTACTGCTGTGGCGATTCCTGATCGCAGTTCCCGTTGCCTGGGCTTTCATTGTTGTGCGAGCTCGGATGGGAGGGCCTGGACCATTTTCTGTCGCGTGGAAGCCGCGCTTTCTGGCCGGTGTGGCATTCGGGGCAGTCGCCTGGATGGCCTTTGCTGGCCTCGACAGCCTTCCTGCTGCCCTGTACATCGTGATCATCTACACGTACCCGGCCATGGTTGCCATCGGATCATGGTTGCTGGGCAAGCCCACGTCACGACACATCTGGGTCGCGGTCGGCATCACTCTTCTCGGAATCGCGTTCACCGTGCCAGAAATTCTCGACGGTGCAGGAGATGCAAAACTGTACGGAGTCGTGATGACTCTCGGCAATGCATTGCTCTACGCCGGATACGTGCTCTACAGCGAGCGTCTCGTCACTGGCGAGTCCGCAGGTGACGGGCTCGTCGCATCAGCATGGAGTCTGACGGGATCGCTCACGTTCGCAGCAGTTGTGACCGCCTTCTCCTGGCCGGTGTCAGCCCCTGAATCACCCGGAGGCATCGGGTCGATGATCGGTCTGGCCGTTGTCAGCACGGTCATTGCCAGCATGGCTTTCTTCCTCGGCGTTCGCCATCTCGGGCCTGCACCGGCAGCACTGATCGCAGCGACCGAACCAGTGCTCACTTTGATCTGGATCGTCACGATCCTGCACGAGTCATTGCAACCGATTCAGCTGCTCGGTGCATCACTGGTGATCGCCGGAGTCATTTGGTCTCAGCGTCCACCGAAACGCCAGCCCACTACTCAATCGACCAGCGCCTGAAGCTCGTCCACGCGCACCGACAGACGGGTCGTCGTACGCTCTGTGGGCAATGATCCACCTCCGCCGGTGTTCGATGTCCACGAGATACGCCACTCGACATCGACGCTGGCACCGAACACTCCTCCTGGGCGACTCACCGACGAGTGCTGATAGGTGTAGGAGCACTGCGAAGGTGCCTCGTCTCCGAGCGATTCTTGCCATGGCCGACCCGGCCCCGTACACGTCACCGTTCCTGTTCGCGACCCGCCTGACGTTCCATCATCTTGTGACGTGAAGCGCAGGCCGACTGGTGTTGCTGTCGTTCGTGCCCAGATGGGACCTGAATCACCTGGGATCCACGCAAAGGCACTCACCGGAACCCACAGAATTGGATCGATCCACAGCCACGTCGATGAATTGACGACTCCGGCTTCGGGAGGTGGAGCCATCGACACTCTGGGTCGCGCGAGCCTGCTGCGAACGGTGACGGCTGCGCGCTGGGCCAACTGACGAGGAGTTGCCTGAGCAACCCAGACCAGATCCGTTCCATTGGGTCCAATGCGTTCATAGAGGAAATACCGAATTCCATCGATGACCTTGCTGATGTTGCCCGAACGACCAATACCTGCGTCATGGGTGACGAGTCGTCTCCATGTATGTGTCGACGACGTGCCTTGTGTTGGCATGCTCGACGAGGTCTGCACTCCAGCAAAGATGACACCGTCGACGACCCCACCAGTGCCAGCATCTGCTGCGTGGCTTCGATCCGTGACAAAGGCCTGCAATCCAAAGGCGATGAGCGCGCCAGCGGTGATCATCGACGTTGCCTTCTTCATTCGTCTACACACAGATCTTTCTCCACAGCCCACTCGAGAACGTCTTCGTCGCTCCATAACCATTCCTCTCCGGTTTCGACAAGTGTCCATTCACTGCGCGCGCTGTACAGCGAGTCGTCGTACACGGCCGATTCAATGACGAGAACTGTGTCGTCGACCAGACACGTCGCCACTGTTGCACGACCGGGATCGGTGACAACAAGAGCATCGATCTGTACCCGCAACGAGCCGCGATCCGAAGCCGTGATGCCATTGTCGATCCGATCCTGCATGAGCTCGGTCAAGCGGTTGAAGATGGTGCTTCCTGTGACAGCGAGTCGAGCCACATCACATTCCTGAGGTGCGCGGCCACATTGCACTCGACGTTCGACAAGTTGCTCGAACGCCTGTGCAATTCGGTCATGGGGTTCGGACTCGACATCTTCGGCTGGCAACTCCGATGAGGGCAACGATGCCACCGGAGTCCATGCCGATGTCGGCGGTGACGTCCACTGAACCTGCAGTTCCGTCGAATTCGATCCAGTCTGGGAGGTACCGCATCCAACCACACCAGCGAGCACTCCCCCGCACACAACTCCGTACATGACACCACGACAGCGAATCTTCATGAACTCCATCCTGGAATTCATCTTCTTGACACACCATCGGTCGTTCGGCCGTTGTGCCGTCTGACAGACTCACCACATGAGTGTCAATGGTCTCGCTCCTCTTTCTCGTCGGACATTTCTCGCGCTCGGGGCAACATTCGTCGTTGCTGCATGCTCGACATCGGACGGTTCCAGTCGTGATTCGTCCTCCACCGAACCCTCTGCGACCACTGGTCCTGTACCCGCTGTCGATCTTCCGACGGATCCGTTCACCTTGGGGGTTGCATCGGGTGATCCGACCGCAACGTCTGTGATCATCTGGACTCGATTGGCGCCTGATCCTTTGACCGGTGGCGGTATGCCCGACAGTGATGTCGACGTGCTGTGGGAGGTTTCCAATGACGACGAGTTCTCCTCGATCCTTGTCTCCGGGATCACTCGCGCCGAGGTGGCGTACGCGCACAGTGTGCACGTCGATGTTTCACTGGCAGATCGCAGTCCCGATGCCGACCCATGGGTGTATTTCCGGTTCAGCATCGGCGAATGGACCAGTCCAATCGGTCGCACACGCTGTGCACCCGCATCTGGTACCTCAGAGACACTGACTCTGGCGACAGCATCGTGTCAGAACTGGACGCACGGCTACTACAACGCATATGCCGACATGCGCGAACAGTCTCCGGATCTCGTCGTCTTTCTCGGCGATTACATCTACGAAGGTGGTCCGGGCAATCTGGCCAATGGCGACATCCGTCTGCACAACAGTGACGAAGTCACGAGCATCGTCGACTACCGCAATCGCTACGCCCTTTATCGAAGTGACCCGTATTTGAGCGCCGCCCACGCAATGTGTCCGTGGGTGGTGATCTGGGACGACCACGAAGTAGACAACAACTACGCCGGTCTCGTGTCCCAGGATGCTGAAAGTCCGAATGCACCGACGGACGAGGAGTTCACATCGCGACGCGCCGAGGCCTACCAGGTGTGGTGGGAACACATGCCTGTACGGATGGCACCTCCTCGAAACGCGGATCTGCAGATCTATCGACAGATTTCCTGGGGCTCCCTCGTGAACATGGCAGCCATCGACGGTCGGCAGTATCGCGATGACCAGGCCTGTGGAGATGCCGTCCTGCAAACCGAACCCGCTTGTGACGACGCATCGATCGAGAGCCGCTCGATGCTTGGGACGGTTCAGGAACAGTGGCTCGTCGACACTCTCAGCAGTGGTGACGCAATCTGGAATGTGATCGCCAATCAGACGGTGATGACCGACATCCGTCTCGGTGAAGCAGTCCTCAATTTCGATCAGTGGGATGGTTACGCCCCGAGTCGCGACCGCATCATGTCGGGACTCAGCGACAAAGGCGTCGACAATCTCGTCGTCCTCACAGGCGACATCCACCTGGCAGGCATCGGCAAACTGACCACCGCGACCGAGCCGGACACGGTGCGCGGAGTCGAATTCGTCACCACGTCGATTTCCTCGAACGGCAATGTCCCCGAAGGATCAGAAGCGCTCTTCATCGCTCTGCCCACGATCGTCGATGCTGAGATCCAGCATCGCGGCTACACACTGCACACGGTCACACCACAGGAGTGGACGGCCGAGTACCGCATTGTCGAAGACAACACGATCGAGAATTCACCCGTGTCACCGTGGAAGCGCTTCGTCGTTCGAGCCGGGTCTTCCGACGTTGAGTCTGTGTGAGGTCGCAGCCCGTGCACGCCGCCCATCGGCCAATGTTCTGACTCCACCTGCAATGCCTTCGGGATTCGACACAGCCATGACAATCAGGAACATTCCACCAATGAAGACTTCCCACTGACCGACAGAGCCGAATACGTGACCGATTCCATGGAACACAACCCCTGAAGTCGCGAGGAGTCCAGCAGTCACGGCGCCAGAGACGCTCGTGATGCCTCCGAGATACGCGAATGCCAGAGCTGTCAACGAGGCAAAGGTTCCATAGGACAGCTCTGATACCGAGCCGAAACGGTATGCAATCAGCGTCCCGGCTATTCCTGCGATCCACGACGACACGGCAAACATCGTCAACTTCACCCCAGTGACGTCGATCCCGATTGCTGCTGATGCACGCTCGTTGCTGCGCACTGCCAGCATCACCCGACCTGTTCCGGATCGACGGATGTTCGCAACCACGATTGCCATCAAGACGGTGACAGCGAGAACGAACAGACCGAAGACAGGTCGCGACGTCGTGGTCCCGAAGACCAGACCGAAGTCCCAGGATCCGAGGGACGGATTCGGAACCTGCGCTCCACCTGTCGAAATATCACCGATGATCGCCGGATTCTTGAACACGAATTCAGCGATCGTGACCCCACCGGCAAGAGTCACGATTGCCAAGTTCGTACCGCGGATACGCAATGCAGGTATGCCGACGATGACTCCGAACACCATCGCAGTGAGCGATGCTGCCAATGGTGCCCATGGAAAAGGGACCCCATGATCCATGGCCAGACGAGACAGAGCGAATCCGGCAATGCCAGAAAATGCCATCTGCCCAAGGGATGTTTGACCACCAAAACCTGTGAGGACGACGAACGACAACGCAATGACAATTGCTGTCAGCGTGGTGAGGATCGCTCCCCTCCACAGTGGCCCCAAAAAGAGCACCCCAAGAATTCCTGCACTGACAGGCGCCAGGACGGACAACTTCGTCAGTCGGGCGTGAGGAACCCGAGGGAGTGACCCGATCACGACCGAACCCCGATCCGGCAATCGTTCGCCGAACACGATCATCGTCACGATGATGATCACGAACGGTAAGCCTTCGCGCGCGCCGTAGTCCGGAAACCAGTCGATGTCGTTTTGCACTTTGGTGAATGTCGACTGAACCATGCCGATCAGAAGACCCGCAAGAACAGTGGTCCACACTCGCGTGAAAGCTCCGAGGAGTGCCGCTCCGAGAGCTGGCACAAGGAATCCGAGCGAAAAGGTCATCGGAGTCAACTGCAATTGCGATGATGCGAGAATTGCGATCAGCGCCGTCAGAAGGGTCGACACCACCCATCCGATCAGCGCCAGACGATCGGGCGAGTAGCCGAGCAGTACGGCGCCTCGCTCGTTTTCAGCTCCAGCGCGTGTGGCCAAACCGATTCGCAAGTACTTACTCGACGCCCACACACCGAGAGCTACCACGGTGACGACCACACACAACCACAGACCGTCGCGCGGAACGGTCACGTCTGCGAATAGGGTCACCGGCTCACGGGGCAGGATCGCTGGAACGCGCAGAGATGACCCATCGGCGAACCGCTGCTGAACGAGAGCGATGAAGACGATGACGACGCCGATGTTGGCTACCACCTTGGCCAACATCGGCGATCGGCGCAACGGGCCAAAAACGAAGACGTGCACGATGACACCGAGAATCGCTGCAGTCACGAGCGACAGGACCAACGCCCACGCCGAACCCACGTCGCCCCCGAAGTGATATCGATCCGGGAGACCAGGAACGGGGAAGGGGTATGCGCCACGGCGAAGATCGGCGTACACGTATGCACTCCACATGGCCATGGCTCCGGACGCGAAGTGAACGACTCCGGAAGCCTGGTACGTGATGACGAGACCGAGGCCCAAAGCAGCAATGATCGCGCCCGCTCCACTTCCGAGCAACGCGTAGAAAAGGTAGTCGGACATCTGCTCGTGGAACGGCTACGGACCGAGATACGTCTTGCTGTCGACGAGTCCGAGGCCGTCCACCGGTCCAATGACCCCGGAGCCTTTGTATTCGGCGAAAGGAAAGACGAAGGAACACACAGCTGGATGTGATGTCACTGAACCACATTCGAGCGGACTCGTACTCGCGAACAAGGTCGTCCCGTTGCCAGCTCGCACATAGTCGTAGAGCGACGACCCAGTGACGTCGATCCCATCGACAACCATCTGTTGTGCGGCGTCGACAAGTGTCATGTACATGAGATAGCCGAGTCCTCCGAGACCGTAGGACGCAGTCGTGATCTCGGACTCCTCGACACCCATCACGGGAGCGAGCAACATGCGCTGCAGTCGGCGTTCAGCCGAATCATCGTCTTGTGCCAAGCCGGCGAACATCCATCCGAGTGCATCGTCTCCGACTTCGTCGATCACATCTTTTTCGGCACATGCTGCTGTCGTGATCACGGGGATCTCGATTCCCAGAGCTGCGCGTCCGCGCATCGTGCCGACACACCCTGCCTCTGCGTACAGTGACACGATCACATCGGGCTGCGATGATGCAGCTTCGCGCATCAGTCCTTGATACCCCGCGTCTGTCTCGTTGTCACCGCCCTTGACCGCTGTCCACCCGATCCCGGCGGCCTCGAGCGCACTCTGGAGCGAACCAGCAGTCGAGTTCGAACCCGGATTGTCAGCGTGCACGATGCTGACTTCCGTGGCAGAAAAGTGATCCTTGGCAACTGCTGCGATGGCAGCTTGCGAGGTTGCATTGCCGCCCGTGATGAACAGTGCATCTGCTGTGTAGTCGGGTGGCAAGATCGGCAACACGCCAATGACCGGTACGCCAGCTGCTGAATACGTCTTGTAGTCAGGGAACAAGTCGAACCCGAGAAGAATCAGTTCTGCCTTCTTGCCGACCAACTCTTGTGCGCAAGCTTGTGACGTTTCCGGTGAGCCCTTGGCAATACACGTCTCGAGGACAATAGGTCGATTGCCGAAACCACCATTGGAATTGGTGTACTCGACCGCGGCCTCGATGAATCTGCGGATGTCCGGGAAGTCGACGGACGGGACACCCTCACTGTTGACCAGTCCCACGATCATCGAAGGACCCGTCGGTGGGGCGAGTTCGGCCCCTGTCTCGGGTGACGAGGTGTCGCTGACATCAGGACCGGAGTCACCTGGCAGGTCACTGCCGACATCCTGAGATGCTCCATTGGAGCCACCGGAACATGCCACAGTGATCAGCCCAACAGCGATCGCATGCACCAGAGCGAATAGATACCGACGCGACTTCTTCATGACTTCCCCCATGTCCCCCCGGACCTGCGCCGACTGTACCAATCGCGACCGAAGGACAACTCATTCTGAGGACCCCCGGACCCGATGGTGCTCTCAGGCTTCGAATCGACCAATCGAGTCCGCCGCATTCGGCTCTCCTATCCTGAGGTCATGAATCAGCCGCGTCGCTCACTGGATCTCATCGACAAGCTGACACTGCCTGCCTTTGCCGCAACCATGCTCTGGGAGCATCGTGTCCTCAGCCGTCGGCAACGGCGCGATCTGGACGACATCGATTCTCCAGCGCCACTCGACACTGGCGATCCCACTCCTGATCCACTCGTTCCCCTCGGTTACGAAAAGAAGGACACTGCTGGGAGTCTCGGGCTCCTCCTCGGTTCGATCATTGTCGGATTGGCACTCGATGGTGCGTATCAAAAGGTGAGCCACCGGCTGTATGCACGCCGCATTGCAAACTTTGGTCGCGGGCGAAGCGCATTCTTCACGGCTTTCTTTCTCTGGGATTTCCTGTACTACTGGAACCATCGTTGGATGCATGAGGTTCGCCTGTTCTGGGCCGATCATGTCGCCCACCATTCGGGTCGGCGCTACAACCTGTCCACAGCGCTACGTCAGACGTGGTCGGGGTTTTTCACGACCTGGGTCTACTGGCCAATGCCTCTGCTCGGGTACCGCTACTCCACGATTGCCAAAGCTCGCCAGTTGAACTTGCTCTACCAGTACTGGATCCACACCGAAGCCATCGATCGACTTCCTGAACCGATCGAGCAGATCTTCAACACGCCTTCGCATCACCGTGTCCATCACGGAGCGAACAAGCAGTACATCGACAAGAATTACGGCGGCATCTTCATCATCTGGGATCGCATGTTCAAGACGTTCGAACCAGAAATCCGCCGCGTGCAGTACGGACTGACGAAGAACATCCGCACCAGCAATCCGGTGAAGATGGCCTACGGAGAACTTACTGCGATTGCTCGCGATCTCTCACAGGCCGACAACCTCGATGAGCGGCTGCGATACGTCTTCGGTCGACCCGGGTGGGAGCCATCCCGCGCTGCGTGAACGACTCAACTGGTTGGTACGGCGACTCGGGTGAACTGCATCACTCCATCGTCGACTGGGGACTTGACGATCATCTTTTTGTCCCGTGAGATGAGTTGAGGGTTCACCCACGGTTCACGGTCGCCTTGTTTGGGCATCAGATGCATCGCTCGCATCATGTACCCAGCTGGAAAATCGTCGATCCATGACCGCTGGGGCATATCACCGTCTTCGGCTCGCAGTCGCGGTGTCGCTTGCTGAACACCGATCTCTTTCATGTGATTCAGCAGTCGGCACACGTACTTGGCGACGACATCGGCACGCAATGTCCACGAGGCATTGATGTAGCCGAACGTGGACACC
>JAULYE010000187.1:0-16249 GCA_032118015.1 Ilumatobacteraceae bacterium
ATGTCGTCCATCGCGTTTGATCAACGGCTTGCGCAAGCGGTCAGGATCCTCGTGCAACTGCTTGAGGGCTGAACCCTTCGGGCAGATGAAGCCGTGCGAGAATACGTCCGCAAGGTCACCGCGGATTCGTGCGATCTCATCGCCCGTTGGTCCGGGTCGCACAGTGATCTCGAGGCCGCAACCGGCCTCGCAGAGCGGACATGTTCGATAGGCGATCCGCTCACTGGCAGATGCACCCGGGCTACTCGTCGTTTCGGTCACATCCCGACCCTAATACCCCGCTCGGGTACAGGATTCCGGCAGATCAGCCGACAGGCGACTTGTCGAGCAGGGCTGCTTCTCGCTGGAAGTCCTCTGCCCCATCGAAGTTCTTGTAGACACTGGCGAAACGAATGTATGCGACCTCGTCCATGGCGCGCAATCGGTCGAGAACGGCAAGTCCGACTCGAGTACTGGGCACTTCCCCTCCACCCACCATCCGCAATTCGTCTTCGACGGAGTCCGCCAAGGCGTTGATCGCCTCGTCGAGGATTGGGCGACCTTTCGAAGCAGCCTTCACACCAGATATCAGCTTCGCGCGGTCGAACGGTTCACGACCACCCTTGGTCTTGGTGACCATCAGTGGCACCTCATCGACCCGTTCGTAGGTCGTGAAACGACGTAGGCATGCCGGACACTCCCGCCGACGGCGAATGGCTGCTCCATCTTCAGCCATTCGGGAATCGACGACCTTGGTATCTTCATGCGGGCACGCCACACAATGCATGGCTGAGACATTAGTGCGGCACCCGAGACCCTGCATGCCGCCGCTGATCATGATGTCCTGAACAGAAGGCCGCGAATGGGGCGAAAAGGACTCAGCTGGCGGGCAGGACGAGACGCTGTCCCACGTCAATCGACGGGGAGCCGTTCAATTCGATCAATTCGCTGACGAAATTGCGGATGTTGCCATCAGTCAAAGATGAGGCGATCGACCACAGAGTGTCACCCGGCTGCACGATGTAGACCTGCTCACCGTGAACGAGTGCCCCACTCAGATTCACCAATTCTCCAGCTGAACTGCCAGCCGATACGAGAACTGCGGAGCCTTTGGGCGTCACCGTGGGGAGGGAGGCAGCCCCATCCCCACGGCTCGCCATGACACGGACGCCGAGGCAGGCGGCGGCCGCGATCATGATGCCGAGAAGCGCTACGGCGAGACGCCGCCGTGCGTACACGGCTCGCTGCTCAGCCCGCACCTCAGCCACGTACCTTGCTCGTACCTGCTGATTGCGCCGGGTACGGCACTCGACGCTGAGCCTCATCCCTGAAGTGGAACCACCGGGGCGCACCTGAGTGATCGTCTGTCGATCATGGTTGGAAGGTCGGATGACTCGCAAGGAGCGATCGAAGGCATGGGCGGTGGCTTCGGGGGCCGGCGTATGAGGGCTGAGTGCAAGTGCCATGTCGTCGTTTCGCTTTCTCGTTTGGTGATCGGGCCGGGTGTTCGGGCGTGTTGTGCGTTTCGACCTTGCCCAAGGGGTGTTGCAAAGTGATCTTTTCGACCGGGAGTGGATGTTGGGCCGGTTGCAATTCCGGCTGGATTCGGGCTGGTGGGACGGATTCGGATGAGAACGTGTGTTCGCTCTTGGACACAGTATGGGAACGCCTGTTCGGTGTCAAGGCTCTTCGCTCAGAGATTCGGCGTGCCAGACGAACACATGCCAGACCGAACATATGCCAGACCGAACATATGTTTGACATCAGAGGCGAACATCCGTACGCTCTCGCCCATGACCGACACCACCCTCACCGAACGTCAGCGAAGCATCCTCGAGTGCATCGAATCCAGCATGGCTGAGCGCGGTTTTCCGCCATCGGTACGCGAGATCGGTGACACCGTCGGACTCACCTCCCCGTCCACGGTTCACAATCACCTCAACACTTTGCAAAAGCTCGGCTACCTGGAGCGAGACCCGAACCTTCCCCGCGCCATCAAGGTCTGCTGGGATCGAAACAGCGGCGCAATCATGAATCGCGGGCGTGTCCATCATGTTCCCCTCGTTGGAGACGTTGCAGCCGGCACCGACGTGCTCGCCCAACAGAACGTCGAAGAGCTTCTCCCCTTGCCAGCAGATTTCACCGGTGACGGCGACCTGTTCATGCTGCGGGTCCGCGGTGAATCGATGATCGACGCCGGAATTCTGTCCGGCGATTACGTCGTGGCCCGCCAACAGCCGACGGCTGACAACGGCGACATCGTCGTCGCTGGCATCCCCGGAGAAGAGGCAACGGTCAAAACGTATACGCGTCGCGGATCAGAAGTCGTCCTCACTCCTGCCAATCCGCAGATGGCACCCATGACGTTCATTGCTGATGATGTAACGATCTACGGCAAGGTCGTGACCGTCCTGCGGCGACTCTGAGAGTCGCATCGGTTACGACGAAGGTGCATCGACTCCGAGTCGGCGACCCAATTCATCGATCATTGCATCCGGCTGGACCACGGCGACCCGCACACATGTCGAACCCTGGGGTCCGTACAACTCGCCTGGACTGATCAGCGCTCCGGCATCGGTGGCCAACTTCTCCGCGAAAGCCCAGGCGTCGCCGACTTCGAACCAAAGGTAGAAGCCGCCGTCCGGGAGAGAAATGTCGAGACCTGACCACTGCGACACAATCCTGGCTGTTCGCTCCAAGCGCCGGCGGTACACGTTTCGCTGTTCGGTTACGTGCCCATCATCGTCGAGTGCAGCAACACCCGCAGCCTGAGCGGGACCGGGCACCATCATGCCGACGTGCTTGCGAACCTCGGACAGGTAATGAACGATGGCAGGGTCACCTGCATAAGCACCGACACGCAGTCCTGCGAGATTTGAACGCTTCGAGAGCGAATGGACGGCAACAACACCGTCACTTCCATGCTGGAGAATCGACGTCGCCGGACCCGACCAAGTGAACTCGGCATAGCACTCATCGCTGAACACGGGCACCCCGTGGCTACGACCCCACCGTGCTGCAGCACCCAGATCATCGAGAGCTCCCGTGGGATTCGAAGGTGAGTTCACCCACAGCAGCAATGCTCGCTCGGTGTCTTGTGCAGAAATCGCTGCAAGATCGAGACCGCCCGACGGAGTGACTGGAACTGGGACAGCGCGACATCCTGCGAGAATCGCCCCCATCTCATAGGTCGGGTACGCCACAGCCGGATAGAGCACCGTGTCTCGGTCGGGATGGCGAAGCGACATCCACTGCGGCAGCGTGCCCACGAACTCCTTGGTTCCAATACAGGCCGCGACGTTGCTCGGGTCGATCGAAACCTCGAAGCGCCGCTGCATCCAGCGAGTGAAGGCTTGACGTAGCGCTGCGCTTCCAATCGAAGCCGGGTAGCCGCGCTCGCTGTTGCTCTCAGCGAGTGCACGGATCACGCTCTCCGGCGGAGGGTCACATGGCGTGCCGATGGACAGATCGATGACCCCCGTCTCGAATCGATCGGCCAATGGTCGTAACGCATCCAAACGCTCGTAGGGATACGGCGGAGGCTCGAAACCCTGCGGCGTACCGCTCGGCGACGATACGGACGATGTCATGTCGGCTCCTCTGCCTCCCGTGGTACTGGATGAACGGTACTTGGCTCGGATCCGATATCGAATTCCTGCAGTCGACCGCGTGAGGCCTCCGACAGCCGCGCCCGCACGTGGATCCCACCATCGACGTGCTCCGTCGATATCACTTCACCCTCGCGATGTACTGACGCCAAGACGTCTCCCCGATCGTACGGGATCAGCAGATCGACGACTGTCGTCACCAAACGCAAGACGTCCGACAGCACGTGCAAGAAATCGTCGAGTCCTAGCCCAGTCAGGGAACTCACCCCGACGGATCCTGGATGCCATCCCACCAGATTGTCGACATGTGTCGGATCGAGGTCCTTCTTGTTGAACACGAGCAACTCGGGTACGCGATCTGCACCGATCTCACGCAAGACGGTCCGCACAGCTTCGATCTGGCCATCGGGATCTGCTGCCGATCCGTCCACGACATGCACGAGGTAGTCGGCGCGGCTGGCGACTTCGAGGGTGCTCTTGAACGATTCGACCAAACCATGAGGAAGCCTGCGCACGAATCCGACCGTGTCCGTCAACAGCACCGGTTCTCCACCTGGCAAAGAGAGCCTCCTGGTCGTCGGATCGAGGGTTGCGAACAATCTGTCTTCGACGAGAACGCCGGCCTTGGTGAGTCGATTGAGCAATGTGGACTTGCCCGCATTTGTGTACCCGACGATCACCACATTGGCCAGGCCACTTCGGGTTCGACCTTTGCGCTGCAGGTCTCGCGTGCGACCCAACTCCTGCAACTCGTCTTCGAGACGGGCGATCCGCTTTTGAATGCGCCGTCGATCGACCTCGAGTTTGGTTTCACCGCTACCGAAACGCGAGCCGATGCCACCTCGCTGCTGGGACAAATTGGCAGATGCGCCCCGGCGGAGTCGAGGAAGTCGATACTTCAACAACGCCAACTCGACTTGAGCCTTGCCTTCGAGAGTGTGTGCGTTCTGGGCGAAGATGTCCAGGATCACCGCAGTGCGATCGATTGCTGTTCGTCCGAGCAACTTTTCCAAGTTGTACTGCTGTCCGGGGGACAGTTCATTGTCGAACACGACGGTGTCGGCATCGACGGCCAGGCACAGTTCGCGCAGTTCCTCGACCTTGCCCTTGCCGAGGAACCACGTGTGATCAGGGGTGTCTCGACGTTGAACGAGTCGGCCAGCCTCATCGGCCCCAGCGGTATCGATCAACAAATTCAACTCATCCAGACTCGCTTCAGTCTCCTCGTCTGTGTGTCCAGTGAGGGTGACACCGACCAGAACGATCTTTTCTCGGATGCTGCGTTCGATCAGTGTCTGACCGAGCGCCTGGTTGTACGGGGAATTGGGGTTCGGACTGCTCACACGTACACCGTGACCGTGGCGATGTGCACTGCCGGTCCGATCAGAGTTGCACGCCTGGTCTCGGCGTCGATCCGCACCCGAGCTTCACCACCGGGCATGTGCACACGCACTTCCTCAGTTGAACGCGGCACCAGACCCCAGGCCAGGGCCGCTTCTGCTACCGCACATGCACCCGTACCGCAGGCCATCGTCAAACCTGCACCGCGCTCATGCACCCTCATCGTCACGGCATCGGGCTCAGGCCCGGGTTCGACGATCTCCAAATTGATCTCGGGAACGAGAGTGCCGAGCGAGACCAAGTCGACCTCTCCGACATCGTCGACGCCGACAACCGCGTGTGGATTGCCGAGAGATACGTGTCGCACAGGTCGGTCCTCATGACAGCCGAGCTCTGCCCAATTGTGTGGGCCGGCGATATCGCTGACCGTGCCCATGTCGACGCTGAGATCGAGTACACCATTGACCTGAGGCCCGAGAACATCGACGTGACGAGTTCCCGCATCCGTCTCGACTCGGTAGCGAACGGACGCCGTGCTCGGCTCTGCACCCTTGGTGATCGAGTGATGCGCAGCCTGTACGAGACAGCGGATCCCGTTCCCACTCATCTCTGCGCGACTGCCATCCGCGTTGTGCAGCACCATGCCCAGTTCATGGGGACCCCGCACATCGAGCAAGAGCAGCCCATCTGCGCCGACGCCAGAACGACGATCGCACCACTTTTGCGCCAATTCCGGCCAGGAGGGCATCCCCGGACTCAGTTCGAAGGCACCGACATCGACCACGAGGAAATCGTTGCCCCAGCCGTGATGTTTGGACACCTGCACCGCAACGCGAGACGACGTACCTGCTCCGGTCATGATCGATCGCTCACCGAGGGTCCCATGTCTCGCCTCAGGCTACGCCAGCAAAGGACTCGACCGATGCTCGGATTCGGCAACATCATCCACACTGGGCCGTTCCCACAGCACCTCATTGGTTGGCGTCATGGTCCCGACCCAACATCTCGATGAGACGAGGAGCTACTTCGGACACGGGGTCTTCATGCACATCGAACCAGGTCACCCGCGGATCTCGACGGAACCACCGCTCCTGTCGCACTGCGAACTGACACGTATGCAGCACGATCGCCTCAACGGTTCGATCAAAGTCGACCTCACCCTCCAGATGATCGATCATCTCCCGGTAGCCGAGTGCCTGTCGCGCCGTCAGCGACAAACCACTCTCCATCAATGATCGAACTTCCTCGAGGAGACCCGCGTCCACCATGTCATGCACCCTGCGTGCGATTCGATCTCGTAGGAGATCTCTCTGCCAACGCAGAGCGATCTGGCGAACCGATGTCACCGGGTATTCGTCCACTCCTGGACCGAAAGAGGAAAATGGTCGTCCGCTGCCTTCGACGACCTCCAGCGCCCTGACAATACGCCGAGTATTGGAGGGTTCCATCTTTCCCGCAGCCTTGGGATCGCTGGCGCACAGTCGCTCGTAGAGAACTTCGGATCCGAATTCCTCGGCCTCTTCGATGAGCCGGGCACGTACATCTGGCCAGGTTCCGGGGATGTCCATGTCATCGACTACGGCACGCACGTACAAACCGGTCCCGCCCACCAAAATCGGCGTTCCTGCGCGGTGCTCGATATCGGCGAGGACAGTGCGGCAGTGCTCCTGGAACTGGGCAACAGTGAACGTCTCACGAGGATCGACGATGTCCAACATGTGATGCGCGACGAGAGCCCGTTCATGAGATGGAGCTTTGGCAGTACCGATATCCATTCCCCGGTACACCTGCATTGCATCGATCGACACCAGTTCAGCGCCGACATGTCTGCCGATGTCACTCGTGGCAACGGCAAGTGCGAGTGCTGACTTGCCACTGGCAGTCGGACCGAGAATGGCGATGGAGGGTGTCTTCACCTGCAACTCACTGAACAGCGAGTGGAATGCGTACTTTGTGCGTCGGTTCCGCTGTCAACTCCACGAAATCGCCTCGTAAATGATGAGGGGCAGCTCGCGTGATTTCCACGAGTCCGTAACTCCCGACGCGCACCGGAGACCGTGTGACGAAGTGAACCACCTTGTTCTGACGTGTGCGGCCAGTCGTGATCTCCGGCGACTTCTTTGACGGACCCTCGATGAGCACCTCTTCGATTCGACCAATTCGCGCTTCGTGCTTCAACAACGCAGACCGCTCGACAACGACACGCAGACGCGCGAAGCGCTCCATGACCACATCAGGATCGACGAAGTGTTCGGTCATCGTGGCTGCCTCGGTACCTTCTCGAGGCGAAAAGATGTACGTGTAGGCATAGTCATACTCAGCCGCAGCCGCCACTTCGAGTGTGCGCTGGAAATCTTCTTCTGTCTCACCTGGAAATCCCACGATGATGTCCGTACTCACCGCGAGATCATTGATCATCGAACGTGCCTCGCCAAGTTTCTCGAGATAACGCTCAGATGTGTAGCCACGGTGCATGATCGCCAACATGCGATCGCTTCCGGACTGCATCGGATAGTGCAAATGCTCACACACCGTCGGCGTCTCTGCCATTGCGGCGAACGTCTCCGATCGCATGTCCTTGGGGTGAGGGCTGGTGAAACGAACTCGGCGAATCCCGTCGATGGAGCCAACGGATCGAAGCAGGCGGCTGAACATCGGCTGCGCTCGGACGTCCTCTCCTGATCTCTTGCGCTCGAGGAGAAGGTCGCGTCCATAACTGTTGACGTTCTGTCCGAGAAGCGTGACCTCAGAAACACCTTGCTGAGCCAGTTCACGCACCTCTCCGACGATCTCGTCGTACGGTCGGCTGATCTCTTCGCCACGTACGGATGGGACGATGCAGAAACTGCACGAGTTGTTGCAGCCGATCTGGATGGTGACCCAGGCGTCATAGGAATTGACGCGCTTTGCCGGAAGAGCAGACGGGAAGAGTGCGTGATCATCGATCACTGCCGCGTCGAGGATCTCCGTGACCGGACCTTGAGTCCGGGCCTCGTTCAAAAGTTCGGCAGCACGGTGCACATTGTGCGTACCCATGACGACATCGACCCAAGGAGCGCGTGAGCGGACGATGTCCCTGTCCTTTTGAGCGAGACATCCTGATACGACGATCTGTCGACCCGGACGCTCTTCCTTCCAGCGCTTGAGCATGCCGAGGTTGCCGTAGAGCTTGTTGTCGGCATTTTCACGGATACAGCACGTATTGAGTACCACCACATCGGCATCGTCATCTGAGTCGACTCCCGTGAGACCACTCGACTCCAAAAGACCGGAAATGCGTTCGGAATCGTGCTCGTTCATCTGACACCCATAGGTGCGCACGACGTAGGAGCGGCGATCGTGTCCGTTCATTGCCCTCAGGCTACCCCTCGACCCCAAGAGCTCGATGGTGAATGTCCGGGCGGACTGGAGGGTCAGCCGTCGACGAACTGTTGCAGTGCATGCGAGTTGGCGACGTTGCGCAGCCGGAAAAGAGTTCGAACTTCGATCTGGCGAACCCGCTCCCGGGTGATGTTGAATGCCCGCCCCACTTCTTCGAGCGTTGCACCCTCTTGGCCGTCCAGACCGAAGCGCATTCGCATCACAGCCTGCTCACGCTCGGACAGATCCTGCAAGATGACCCGAACGGCTTCGCGCATGTCTTCGATTTCGATGCCATCACTCGGGTCATTTGCGTCAGTGGCGGCCAAATTGTCAGCGAAGGTCATATCGCTGTCATCGCGTGTCGGTTGGTCGAGGCTTGTCGTACCCACCGCCAAAGAGAAGTAACTCTCCACCTTCTCCAGGCTCTCGCCCATTGCCGCTGCAACCTCAGCAACTGTTGGCTCTCGCTGAAGTTGTTGGAGCAATTCACGCTGCATCCGTCGTGCCCTGTTGATGCTCTCCATGGTGTGTGTCGGGATGCGAATATTGCGCGTCTCTTCAGCAACAGCACGCGAAATGGCCTGCTTGATCCACCATGTTGCATAGGTCGAGAACTTGAATCCACGGGTGTAGTCGAAGCGTTCGACCGCCTTCATCAAACCGATATTTCCGCTCTGAATGGCATCTGCCAGCGGCATGTTCGTCTTCGTGTAGCGCTTGGCGATGCTCACGACGAGCCTCAAGTTCGCCTGGGTGAGTTCATCTCGAGCTTTGCGCCCGTTCTTTGCCAGGCGTTGAAGTCGCTTGCGATCCACGATCGGCGCATCATCGGACATCTCGGACAATTCACTCTCAGCTGCAATGCCTTCTGTGATGCGACGGCCAAGAATCTTTTCCTCTTCAGCATTGAGGAGGGGAATCCTGCTGATCTCGAACAGATACATCTTGACGGCATCCTGTGCCGCAGCGTCTCCTGGCCGCCTCGACGCAGATGCAGCATTGCTGCTCCGTTCACTTTGGGATCGAGATGCTGCATCGAGGAATGGACGACGCAACTCACCAGAGTCATCCACATCGAACGACTGATCGACTCGTATTCCGAGAGCCTCGATAGCACTGCGCACGACTTCGATGGATTCGGCGGACAATTCGACGTCATGGAGAACATCCACGATGTCTTCTGTCGACAGCTCACCTGTTCGACGTCCGAATGCAACAAGACGTTCCCACTCTTGGCCGTCGACTCCGTCGAGGGGAGTGACTAGCGGTGACGAATTGCCGGAGCGCTCAGCCCGGTTCTCCCCCACTTTCACCCCCATGTCCGTCGAGGCCTCGACCTCGTTGTCCAAGCCACCATAGCAATGCCTCACAAGCCGTTGGTGCCGCGCGCTCGTCGTCGAGTTTCTCCAACTCGAGACGCGCTTCGCGATCTTGACGAATCTCTTCGGGATCACTGATGCTCGTCCTCTGGCCGAGCATTCGCCGAACTGCGACAGTGATGAGGTTGAATGCCACCGACTGAGCAGGAACGTCGATATCGGCCACGGCGCTGCGTTCGAGCAATTCGCGCACTTCAGGATCGGCAATGGCGAGCGCGTTCGTCAAGAGTGAACCGGGCTGCGATCCAGCCTCACCCAACGTAATGAACGCCCGACGCGCCACTTCATGAGAGAACAACTCTTCGATCAGCCAGGGTGCGATCTCGTCCCAGGACTGGAGCAGCAGACTGATCGCCACGAATTCAGCGTTCTCCTGCATTCCGACCGAACGTGCCGGTGGTGCACTCACGACGGGGCGAACATTTCGCCGTTCGGCTTGACGAACCAGATCCTGTACCGGAAGACCCACTCGCGCAGCCACCTCACCCGCATACAACTTGCGCACATTGACATCAGGATGCTCGTTGATCACTTCGAGTGCCTGAGAAGCCACACGAGCCCTGTCCTCGGGACTTCGCAAAGGAACTCCCTGAACGACACGGTTGATGCGAAATCCGAGAAACGGGATTGCTTCATCGATCGCAGTCGCCAAGGCCTGTGGATCAGAGGACGCAAGATCGCCCGGATCCTTGCCCGATGGGAACCGAGCAACCGAGACCTGGACCTGATATTTCTGCTCCCATTCGTAGAACTTCTCTGCAGCTCCCTGACCTGCTGCGTCGGCATCGAAGGCGAGGACCACACGACTTGCGAATCGTTTGAGAACACGTACGTGCTCTTCCGTGAGCGCTGTTCCGCAGGTCGCTACAGCGAGCGACACGCCTGAGCGGTGGAACCCGATGACATCTGTGTAGCCCTCACAGACAATCACCTGATCCGCCTTCACGACATCGTTCTTCGCCCAGTTCAACCCATAAAGGGTCTTGGACTTGAAATAGACCTTTGTTTCGGGCGAGTTCTTGTACTTGGCAGGGTCGGTACTGCCCGGCAGAACTCTGCCGCCGAAGGCAACGGGTTCGCCGATGTCGGTGAAGATAGGGAACATCACACGGGCACGAAAGGAGTCCTGCATTCGATTGGCACGATTGTTGAAAGCCAACCCGACATCACGAAGCATCTCCGCGGAAAAGCCTGTACCAATCATGTGCCGACTCAGGGCATCCCAATCGTCCGGGGCGTACCCGAGACGAAACTGGCGGGCGACGTCTCCAGCCAGTCCGCGTTCGCGCAGGTAATCGCGAGCTGCTCGGGCGTCGGGAGATGTGAGGAGCCGCTGGTGGTACCACTCGACAGCAGCTTCCATTGCTGCGATCAGTTCCTTGCGCCTGTTTCGATCTCGTCCTTCACCCCCAGTCGTATACGTCAGCGTGATGTTCGCCTTGGCTGCGAGTTTTTCGACCGCTGCCACGAAGTCGATGTTGTCGATTTCCTGTACGAAATTGAAAACGTCACCCGCAACCTGACAGCCGAAGCACTTGTATCGACCGGTCTCTTCGCGAACGTTGAATGACCCAGATTTCTCTGCATGAAAGGGACACAGACCGACCCAGTTACGGCCGGTCTTGCGCAACGCCACGTACTGCTGCACGACTTCGACGATCGAGATCGTTGCGCGCACTCTCTCGATGTCGTCGGAGACGATGGCCATGCCGGAACAGTAGTGCGCATGACGGGGAGTGCGCCTGGCCCTCAATTTCAACGTTTTCTGAAGGGACGATCCGAATCCGTGGTTCGAGACGAGCTTCTTGCACCACCTGTCACAGCCGATCTCGACTCACGGGTGATTCAAGAGTCATCGGATCAGTCGGACACGCAGGAATCGCTCTCATCTTTGAGCATGGAGAATCCGACGGCCACCGCCAACACGGCACAGATCACCCCCAAGGAGACCAATGTCGAGATGCGATACCACTCGTGAATCAACATCTTCACGCCGATGAAGGCCATTATGACGACAAGGCCTTCCTTCAAATGGCTGAATCGGGAATGCATACCGGCAAGAAGGAAATACAGTGCCCGCAAACCGACAATGGCGAAAGCATTCGAGGAAAAGACGATGAACTGCTCACGACTCACCGCAAGGACTGCTGGGACGGAGTCGACGGCGAAGACAATGTCGGTGAACTCCACGATGAACAAGACCCCAAGGAGCGGAGTTGCCAGCACACGCCCATCGACACGCGTGAACATTTTTCGACCGTCGTAGTCCGGCAGTGTCGGAATCAGTCGATCGATCAGCCGGATGAAACGACTCGATCCTGGATCGACGTCTTCATCTCCCTTCACTGCGACTTTGATCGCGGTGAAGATGAGAAACACCCCGAACACGTACAACACCCAGGTGAATCTTTCGAGAAGTGCAACACCGGCGAAGATGAAAGCGGCGCGGAGAGCGAGAGCACACAAGACCCCCGTGAACAGCACTCGGTGCTGATACTGGGAAGGAACTTTGAAGTGGCTGAGAATGAGCGCCCAGACGAAGATGTTGTCCACGCTGAGGCTCATTTCGATCAGATAGGCACTGACGTACTCCCCAGTGGCCTGAGCACCGAAGGACAAGGCAATCACGGCCGAGAAGCCGAGTCCGAGCGAAATCCAGACGATGCTCTCGAGGGCTGCTCGACGAACGTCAACATGTTCATCGAGTTCGACTGTGCGATGCACAACCGTCAGATCGAAGAGGATGAGAACCAAGACCGATGCGATGAGAGCGAACCATGCCCAGCCGGGCACAGCAAGATCGACGAACGTTCCCGCTGGGTCCGGGCTCACAGTTGAACTGTCGTCATGTTCGTCTCGTCATGTTCGTCTCGTCATGTTCGGTAGACGAACTACTTCGTCTCAGACCTCTTGGCTCCACCGGCAGCGAGTACCGCCTGAGCCGCTGCAAGTCTGGCGATCGGCACCCGGAAGGGTGAACAGCTCACGTAATCCAGACCGGCACGGTAGAAGAAGTCGATCGACTCCGGGTCGCCTCCATGTTCACCGCAAACACCGAGTTTGAGTCCCGGCTTGGCCTTGCGCCCGCGAGCGACTGCGGTCTCCACGAGCTCGCCCACGCCAGACTGATCGATCGTCTCGAATGGATTGCGCTTCAACAATCCGTGCTCCAGATATGCCGGCATCAGGCGGCTCTCGACGTCGTCGCGGCTGAATCCGAACGTCATTTGCGTGAGGTCGTTGGTTCCGAAACTGAAGAAATCTGCTTCTTCGGAGAGTTCATCGGCTCGCAGCGCAGCGCGGGGCGTTTCGATCATGGTGCCGATCGTTACACGCATCTTTCCTGTGCCAGCTGTCGACGTCTTCGATTTCTTCGCTGTTGCGTTGGCTATGCCCTCCATCACCCATGACCGAGCCAGCGCCAACTCTTCTCGCGTCACGGTCAGAGGAATCATGACTTCGACGATCGGCTTGCCACCTTTGGCGACCCGTTCAGCAGCTGCCTCCATGAGGGCTTGAACCTGCATCGCATACAGTCCGGGCTTGATCACGCCGAGTCGCACACCGCGAGTACCGAGCATCGGATTGAATTCCGACCACTCATGTGCTGCAGTGAGGAGCTTGTTCTCCTCATCCGATAGTCGACCTTCCTTGGCCAACTTGATCTCGAGTTCGTGGACATCGGGAAGGAACTCGTGCAAGGGCGGGTCCAACAGGCGTACCGTCACTGGGAGACCGTCCATCGCTTTCAAGATCTCGATGAAGTCTTGCTTTTGCACCTTTCGCAGTTCCTCGAGTGCCTGAGCCTCTTCGCGTTCGGACTGAGCAAGAATCATGCGGCGTACAACGGGCAGCCGATCGGGAGCGAGGAACATGTGCTCGGTTCGGCACAAGCCGATGCCTTCGGCTCCGAGTTTGCGAGCGTTGGCGGCATCCTCGCCCGTGTCTGCATTCGCCCGCACAGCCATCTTGCCCTTGCGGATCTGATCGGCCCATTGCAGGATCACGTCGAATTCCTTCGGCGGCTTCGATGCCGAAAGCTTCACTTCACCGAGGACGACCTCACCAGTCGTTCCGTCGAGGGAGATCACATCACCTTCGCGGACCACAATCGATCCGACGGTGAACTGCTTACCTTCGATTTTCACCGACTCGGCACCAACGATTGCCGGAGTCCCCCACCCGCGTGCAACGACTGCAGCGTGACTCACGAGTCCCCCGCGTACAGTGAGAACGCCTTGGGACACCATCATTCCGTGAACATCCTCTGGGCTCGTCTCATTGCGTACGAGGACGACCTTCTCACCACGATCGACCGCATCGGTCGCATCGTCAGCCGTGAAGTACACCTTGCCGACTGCAGCACCAGGTGAGGCGGCGAGCCCCTTGGCGATGACCTGCTTCTTGCCCGATTCGAATTGTGGGTGCAGAACCTGATCGAGATGCTCTGCCGCAGTGCGGCTGACCGCCTCGTACCTGGTGATCTTCCAGGTGCCGCGTGGTCCCTTGGTTCCCTTGGTCATGTCGACGGCCATCCTCAAAGCGGCCGCTCCGGTGCGCTTGCCGACTCGCGTCTGCAGCATCCACAACTTTCCCTGCTCGATCGTGAACTCGGTATCGCACATGTCCTTGTAGTGCGCTTCGAGTCGCGAGAAAATTCGCAGGAGTTCAGCATGAATCGCCGGGAACTTCGTCTTCAAAGCATCGAGATCCTCGGTGTTACGAATACCGGCGACGACATCTTCACCTTGGGCATTGACCAAGAAATCTCCATACGGCACGTTTTCGCCAGTTGCAGCATTGCGTGTGAACCCGACACCGGTACCGGAGTTGTCGTCACGGTTGCCAAAGACCATCGACTGCACGTTGACAGCCGTGCCGAGATCGTGCGAGATCTTTTCGCGAACTCGGTAGGTGATCGCTCGAGCCCCGTTCCAACTCTTGAACACGGCTTCGACCGCTCCACGCAACTGCTTGTCCGGCTGCTGGGGAAAAGGCTTTCCCGTCTGCTTCTTGACGACTTCCAAGTACGTCGTACACAGAGACTTGAGATCCTCCGCCGACAGGTCGGCATCCGTCACGACTCCGGCTTTGGTTTTGGCTGCCTCGAGAGGATGTTCGAAAAGGGCGCCATCGACTCCCAAGACGATGCGCCCGAACATGGCGATGAACCGCCGATACGAGTCGAACGCGAAACGCTCGTCATTGGTCACCACCGCGAGGCCCTTGACGCTGCGATCGTTGAGACCCAAATTGAGAACGGTGTCCATCATTCCCGGCATCGAGAATTTTGCTCCTGAGCGCACACTCACGAGAAGCGGATCGGCAGGGTCTCCGAGTTTGCGCTTCATGGCGCGCTCCAATTTGCGCACATGGGTGATGATTTCCGTATCGAGGCTCTTGGGCCAACCTCCCACCATGTACGCCCGACAGGCATCTGTGGAAATGGTGAAACCTGGTGGAACCGGAAGGTTGAGAACGCTCGTCATTTCTGCCAGGTTCGCCCCTTTTCCACCGAGGAGATCTTTCATTTGCATCGGAGAACGACGGTGTTTGTGGTCGAAAGAGAAGACGTACGGCACGAGTAGCGAGTCTAAGACTCTCCGCCATCAGGGTTCTCACCGACGCGACGTATCCTTCAACGAGATGAAGGTTCTCGGATTCCCGGTCGAGGTTCGCGCTGGTTTCGGCATCTTCATGCTGCTGATCATCGCGCTCAACGGACTCGAGCTCGGTCTGTGGCTTGCGGGCTCCATCGCTGTGTTCACTCTCGTGCACGAATTGGGACATGCCGTCGCTGCTCGGCGCTCAGGATCGCAAGCGCGAATCTCATTGGACTTCATGGCGGGATATGCCTCGTTCCTGCCCTCTCGTCCACTCAGCCGACGTGAGCGAGCAATGATCTCGGCTGCGGGACCTCTGACACAGATTCTTCTCGGGTTGGGAGTGCTCGTTGCTGTTGGCGTCAATCCTTTCGACCATCGAGACTTCGGTGCCGACTACTCGACGTTGGCCATCTGGTGGGCAGGACCGATGATCGGCCTGTTCAATCTCATACCGGTTCTCCCCCTTGATGGCGGCAACATCGCCTCGGAAGCCATCGACTATTTGGTGCCCGGTCGAGGTCGACGGATCATGGGAGCGATCAGCATCCCATTGACTGCCGGAGCCTTTGCCTTCATGCTGGTCGATGTCGACCTGCGCCCGATGGCTGCCTTCGCCGGCATCCTTTTGGTTCTGCAGGTGCAGATTCGAGCGGCGGAGCGGGTAGCCGATCGAGTTGTATTCCCTCCGTCACGGCATCCTGCAGCAGTCGCGGAGGACCTGTCGTGGCGCACCGATCGCGCCCATGTGCCGCACGACCCCTACGTCCTGTCACCCTGGTGGGACGCCTACACCCGAGTGCGCGAAGGATCTATTGCACCCACGCAATCGATCATCGACGACCTGCATCGAAACGACTCGGATCAGAGTTCGTGGTGGCCACCGGTTGCCGCATCGGCCCATCAGCTACGAATGGTCATCTCGAGTGTTCCGCGACCACTTCCTGATCCCACGTCGACGACTTCGGCACGCGGT